>JAILBG010000063.1:0-14360 GCA_024681215.1 Clostridiales bacterium | reverse complement strand
GTCCGGCTTTTCCTTTGCCCGGAAACTCGCCTGGCGTGTTTCAAGCTGCAGGCGCGGTTTGTCTGTTCGTCTTATCTCCTATCATCGCCGGAATGGGTCCAGGGGGCGATGGCCCCTGGTGCAGGGTTTCAGGGGCCGCACAGGCCCCTGACGTTCTTCTCCTCGGCCATTTTTTACATCCTTCGTATCAGTCTCCGAACAGGATGCCCATATCCCTCGCCACCTTCACCATCTGGTGATCCACGGGCACGGGCTTGGGAATGCCGGCGATGTCGGCCAGGCGGTTGTGGGTGATGGTGTTGCCCACCAGCGCCACGGAGAAGCCGTATTCGCCCCGATCGATGAGCTGGGCGGCGTGGACGCCGAACTGGGTGGCCAGCACCCGGTCGTAGGCGCTGGGAGAGCCGCCGCGCTGGATATAGCCCGGCACCACGGCGCGGCCTTCCACACCCACCATTTCGGTCAGCTCTTTTGCGATGCGGTTGGCGATGCCGTTGAAGCCCTCCTCCAGCCGGGCCGCCTCCCGCTCCTTTTTCTTCATCTTGGCTTCCTTCTTGGTCATGGCGCCTTCGGCCACGGCGATGATGGAAAACGCCTTCTTATTTTTGGCCCGGGCCTCCACCACTTTAGCCACTTCCTTGATATCGTAGGGGATCTCCGGCAGCAGCACCACGTCCGCGCCGCCGGCCAGGCCGGAATACAGCGTCAGCCACCCCGCCTTGTTGCCCATGATCTCCACCACGATGGTGCGGCCGTGGCTGGCGGCGGTGGTGTGCAGGCGGTCGATGACCGCGGTGGCGATATCCACGGCGGTATGGAAGCCGAAGGTAAAGTCCGTGCCATAGATGTCGTTGTCGATGGTCTTGGGCAATCCGATGACGTTCAAGCCCTCCTGGGAAAGCAGGTTGGCGGTCTTGTGGGTGCCGTTGCCGCCCAGGGTCACCAGGCAGTCCAGCTTCATGGCGGCGTAATTCTTCTTCATGGCCGCCACCTTGTCCACGTTGTCCTCGCCGATCACCTGCATGTTGCGGAAGGGCTGGCGGCTGGTGCCCAGGATGGTGCCGCCCAGGGTGAGGATGCCGGAAAACTGGCTGCGCTTCATTTCCTGCCATTCCCCTTCGATCAGCCCGCGGTAGCCGTCCGCGATGCCCACGATCTCCGCGTCAAACATTTCATAGGCCGCCCGGGCCACGCCCCGGATGGTGGCGTTCAGGCCGGGGCAGTCGCCCCCGCTGGTCAGGATGCCGATTCTGCGCTTCATGCAAGTGTCCTCCTTCAATATTGTTTATAAAATGGCACGCCGCCTTTGATACGTATGGATCAGCGCCGCCTTCTCCCGTTCAGGCCCAGGATGCCCAGCAGATTCCGCCCCAGGGTGCGGCCCAGCTCCCGGCCCGCGCCGTTGACGGCGGAGGTGGTGAAGGAATCCAGCAGCTGCTCCGCCTTGGTCATTTCGCTGCGCTTCTTCGCGGGCCGCTTCGCCGGGGACACGGGCGCCGCGTCCACGACCGCCGGGGCGGCGCTCTCCGCCTGGACGGGCACGGAATATTCCGCCGGGGCCGCCGGGATGAGCGAGGGGATGGGCCGGTCCTCATACCGGCCCGTTTCCGGGTTGTACACCTTGAAATACGTTACCTGGGGCGCGTTTTCCCCTGCCGGAGCGGGCGTTTCCTCCGCCGCCTGCGCCACCTGACCGCCCAGGATCTCATAGGCGCTCTGCCGGTCGAAGGGCGTATCGTACTTTTCGCCCACCCCGTCCGTTTCCATCATCACGGCGCGCAGTTCGTCCGAAACGGTGCCGATGTGGGACTGGGGCGGCAGGATCACCGCCCGGCGCACCACCCCCGGGGTGCCGTCCGCCTGGAGGAAGGAAAGCAGCGCCTCGCCGGTGGCCAGCTCGCCCAGGGTCTTTTCCGTATCGAAATCCGGGTTCTGCCGGAAGGTCTGGGCCGCGGCGCGCAGGATCTTCTGCTCCCGGGGCGTATACGCCCGCAGGGCGTGCTGCACCCGGTTGGACAGCTGGCCCAGCACGGAAGAGGGCACGTCCGTGGGCGATTGGGTGACGAAATACACGCCCACGCCCTTTGAACGGATCAGCCGCACCGTCTGCTCGATCTTTTCCATCAGCGCCTTGGGGCACTCGTCGAACAGCAGATGGGCCTCGTCGAAAAAGAACACCATTCGGGGCAGGGGCTGATCCCCCCGCTCCGGCAGCAATTCGTAAAGCTCTCCCAGCAGCCACAGCATGAACATGGCGTACATCCGGGGCCGCAGGAACAGTTTGTCCGCCGCCAGGATATTCACCGTGCCCTGGCCGTCTTCGTCCCGGGTGAGAAAATCGTTCATATCCAGGGCGGGCTCCCCGAAGAACGCCTCCGCCCCCTGATCCTCCAGGATGGCGATGGCCCGCTGGATGGCGCCCACGGTGGCCTTGGCGATATTGCCGTATTCCAGGGTATAGCGCTTGGCGTTTTCCCCCACGTAAGCCAGCATGGCTTTCAGGTCCTTCAGGTCCAGCAGGGGCATGCGCTCGTGATCCGCGATGCGGAATACCACGTGCATCACCCCCGTCTGGGTCTCGTTCAGCCCCATCATCCGGGAAAGCAGCAGCGGCCCCATTTCGCTCACCGTGGCGCGGACGGGATGGCCGCTTTCACCGAATACGTCCCAGAACGCCGCCGGGCAGCCCCGGAAGGAAAACCGCTCCACGCCGCAGGTTTCCAGCCGCTTCCGGATCTTTTCGTTGGTTTCCCCCGGCTTGCACAGGCCCGCCAGGTCGCCCTTCACATCCGCCAGGAACACCGGCACCCCCAGCTGGGAAAAGCCCTCGGCCAGCACCTGCAGCGTGACCGTCTTTCCCGTGCCGGTGGCCCCGGCGATGAGCCCGTGGCGATTGGCCATTCCGGGCAGCAGGCACACCGCGCCGTCCGGGGCGGAGCCCACGTGGATCCCGTTTTCCGTAAGCATCATTAACGCTCCTTTTTCCCGCCGTCCGAGAGGATCTTCCGGATCAGATACAGCCGCAGCCGGCAGGGAAGCCATCGCATCCCCAGCAGCAGCGGATTGCGGTTCACATTGTACACGGGCCGGGGACGCTTTTTTTCCAGCGCCCGGCAGATCAGCCCCGCGATTTTTTCCGGCGGCACGTGCCGGGCCTCCACCCGGTCCACGATGCGCCGGAAGCGCGCCGCGTTGACGGGGTACAGCCGCGTGTTTTCGCAGAAGGACCGCAGCTTTTCCGTGGACGCCGGCAGCAGCGGCGTGTCCACCGCTCCCGGGCGCACCACGATCACCCGTTTTCTCAGCAGCTGCAGCTCCATTTGCAGCGACAGGGCGTATTTTTCCTCCGCCGCCTTCGTGGCCGCATAAATGCCGGTAAAGGGCAGCGGCGGCAGGGGCGCCAGCTCGCTGGTGACGATCACGACGCGGCCCCCCGCCCGCAGAAGGGGCAGCGCCAGGCGGTTCACCCGGTACGCCGCCACCACGTTCACCCGGAAATCCCGGATGAAATCTTCCTCCGGCATCTCCGCCAGGGAATTGAGATCATAGATCCCCGCGGTGTGCACGACGCCGTCCAGCCCGTCCGTTTCCGCCCGGACCGCGTCCAGCGCTTTTTCCGTTTCCCCCGGGGCGGTCAGATCCGCCGTCAGGCAGATCCACTTTTCCTCCCCCGTCCCCGGTTTCCGGTCCACGCCGAAGACCCGGTGGCCCGCCGCCGTCAGCCTTTCGCACACCGCCCGGCCCATGCCGCCGCAGGCGCCCGTCACAAGATAATCGCCCATGGCGTTACCGGAAGAGCACCGCCGTGGCCTGGGCGCTGATGCCCTCGCCCCGGCCCTCGAAGCCCATGCCCTCGGAGGTGGTGGCCTTGACGGACACCTGATCCACGCCGATCTTCAGCGCCCCGGCGATTTTTTCCCGCATCTGCGGGATATACGGGGCCAGTTTGGGGGCCTGGGCCAATATGGTCACATCCACGTTCCCGATGGAAAAGCCCCGCCCGGCGATCACCCGGGCCGCTTCCTCCAGCAGGATCAGGGAGGAAATGCCTTTGTATTTTTCGTCGCTGTCCGGAAAGAGTTTGCCGATGTCCCCCAGCGCCGCGGCGCCCAGCATCGCGTCCGTCAGGGCGTGCAATGCGGCGTCGGCGTCGCTGTGGCCCAGCAGGCCTTTCTCATAGGGGATCTTCACGCCCCCCAGCCACAGTTCCCGGCCCTCCGTCAGCCGGTGGGCGTCCCAGCCCGTGCCCACCCGGGGCGTCAGCATGCCGTTTGCCATACGCAGATCCTCCGGCGAAGTCAGCTTGATGTTGTCATACCCGCCCATCACCAGACGGACGGGATATCCCGCGGCCTCCATGAGCGCCGCGTCGTCGGTGTACCGGCCCGGGGCGGTTTCATGGGCCCGGAGCAGATCCCGCACCGGGAAGCCCTGGGGCGTCTGCATCTGCCAAAGCTCGCTGCGGTCCAGCGTCTCCAGCACCCGGCCCTCCGGGTCCGCCCGCTTGACGGTGTCCCGGGCGGGCACGGCGGCCACGCCGCTGCCGTGCGTTTCCACGCTTTCCATCACCCGGCGGACGATCTCCTCCGTCACGAAGGGCCGCGCCCCGTCGTGGATCAGGGCGATGTCCGCGTCCGCAGGCAGGGCCCGCAGCCCGGCCAGGGCGGAAGATTGCCGGTCCTCCCCGCCGGGGACCACGGCCAGGGCCGGAACGCCGTAAGCTGCCAGCGCGCCCCGGAACAGATCCTCATCCCCCGCCCGGGCCACCAGCACCGTGCCCGCCACCGCCGGGGCGAACGCCCGGACGCAGCGCACCGCGGACGGCACGCCGCCGATTTTCAGCAGGGTCTTGTTTTCCTTTTTTCCCATCCGGCTGCCGCTGCCGCCGCACAGGATCACGGCGTACGCCTTCATTTTTTCTCCTCCGCCAGCAGCCGGACCACCGTGCCGTAGATCTCCGCCGCTTTCCGGGGCCACTGTTCCGCCGTCTGCGACGCCATCTCCCGGCTTGGCAGCATGAGGCGCAGCGTCAGCACCGGCCTATCCCGGTCCACCACCTCCAGGACCGTTTCGTACTCCCCGTTCTCCGCTTTGCGGATCTCCGTGCGGCTGCCGTCCTCGCCCTGGAAGCGGGATTGCCATTCCCGGCCCGTTTTCTCAAGCAGCGCCTGCACGCTTTTGGGCACGCGCCCGCCGAAAAGGGCCAGCGCTTCCCTGCCCGCTTCCGTCAGCTCATAGCGGTAGCCCGCCCGGGCCTTGCTGCGGGCGGCCTGGCCCTGATCGCACAGCCCGTTCAGGGCGAACATCATATCAAAATAATTCATCAGGTCGTGCTCCATCAGGAACCGTACCATTTGCAGTTCCGTGCAGGGCCCGAACTGATCCAGGCACCGGAGCACCACCAGCTTTTGTTCCTGTTCCGGCGCGCGGGGCGGCGGCTGAAGCTTCATCCTGGGCCTCCATTCGCTTATCAATCCTTATTTAATTCTGAAAAAGCGTGTCGAAATCCTGCAATTCCCCGCCGTTGAATCAGAAAGAATTTTCATTCCTGAAAAATAATATTATTTATTTGAAAATAATGCTTGACAAATAATACTATGCGTTATATTATACTTTCGGGAGGTGAGGAAACATGGATGCGCAGATGAAGCGCGGCATGGTGGAGGTATGCATCCTGTCGCTGCTGACCCGGGGGGATTCCTACGGGTATCAGCTGATCAAGGATATCGCGCCGATCATGGAGCTTTCGGAATCCACGCTGTATCCGGTGCTGCGCCGCCTGGAAGCGGCGGAGAGCCTGACAGTGTATTCCGTGGAGCACAACGGACGGCTGCGGAAATATTACGCCATCACGGACGGCGGACGGAAAAAGATCGCCGAATTCCTGAACGAATGGGCGGATGTGAACAAGGTGTACGATTTTATCGCGGAGGTGAACGGCCGTGAAAAACCATAGCGGATTCCCCGCCGAGCGGAGAACCCCCGCCTTCCCCGTCGGGTTGGGGGAGTTTGCGGGGCTGATCTACCGCCGGTCCACCGGCCTGGCCCTGGCATTGCTGATGGAGGGCGCTCCCTGCGGCGCTTTCAGACAAAAGGAGGATAAATGATATGACCCGCGAAGAGTACATGAAAAAGCTCGATGAAGCGCTGTCCGTGCTGCCGGAAAAGACCCAGGAGGCCGCCCGGAACTTCTGCGAGGAAATGCTGGACGACCGCATGGAGGACGGCATGGACGAGGAATCCGCCGTGGCCGCCATGGAAAGCCCGGAGGCCATCGCCCTGCGTCTGGGCAGCGAGCCCGGGGAATCCATCGACATGGGCAATCTGAAGCTGCCCAACCGGGACGATTACCTGCAGTTCGCCCGCCTGGCGGACGAAGCCCTGGAAGGCGTGGACAAAGCCCTCCGGGACGCGCCCGAACCGGGAAAAGAAGAAAACGCGGCGCCCGAAGCGCCGGAAGCCCCGAAAGACGCCGAATCCAAGGAAACGCCCGGTTCTTCCGTTCCTCCCGTGCCCCCCGTTCCTCCGGCGCCCCCGATGCAGAATATCCCGGAGAACATCCGCGGCATCGTGGAAAACGCCCTGGAAGCGGCCCGGCAGGGGCTGGAGATGGGCTCCAAAGCCATGCGGGAAGCCGGGCAGCAGGCACAGCAGCCCGCCCAGGACGGGTACGAGCAGCGGATATTCACCTGCGACGCCAACGCCCTCCGGGGCGTGTGCCTGGTATGCTCCAACATGCCCGTGGCCGTGCGTCCCTGCCAGGGCAACAAGGCCACGCTGACCTATTACACCAGCAAGGACGAGCCCTATCAAGCCGGCGTGCAGAACGGCGTGCTGATGCTGGAGCCGCTGGGCAAAGGCCGGAGCGGGATGAAATTCAGCATCTTCGGATTGCGGTTTTTCCTGAATCATCCCCAGCCCACCGCAGAACTGCTGCTTCCCGCGGACGCGCTGGTGGATCTGACCGTGCGCACCACCAACGGCTCTGTCAAGGTGGGGGGCTTCTCCGCCCTGTGCGCCGTGGATCTGCAGACTTCCAACAGCCGCATCGAAACCCAGGCCATCACCTGCAAATCCATGGCCCTCACCACCAGCAACGCCCGGCTGATCCTGGATCAGGTGATGGCGAAGCAAGGCATCACCGCCAGGACCAGCAACGGCCGGATCGAAGCCCAGGCAACAAGCGCCGGGAACGACCTGACGATGAAAACCTCCAACGGCTCCATCCACGCCATCCGCACCGTCGCCAAAGGCAATCTGGAGGCCGTTACCAGCAACGGCTCCATCCAAACCGAGCAGATCGACGCCCAGGGGATCGTTCTGAAAACCTCCAACAGCGCCATCCGCGGCACCATCCACGGCAGCCCCGAAGACTGGGCCATCGACAGCGGCACTTCCAACGGCCGCAACACCCTGCCCAAGCAGCAGCCCGGCCGCAAAGCCCTGTACGTGCACACCAGCAACGGCAGCATCCAGGTCGGCTTCGAGGGCTGAGGATACGAAGGGGTTTGACGGGAAAAACCAAACAGCGGGGAGAACCGCTCTTTGGCGGCCAAAGAGCGGTTCCCACCGGACCCCCTTTACGAGAAAGCCACCTTTGTTTAATTCTTCTGTTTTTGCAAAAACAGTTGTCCCGACAGGCGGCAGGAATAATAAAGAAACTTGCGGTCGGTATTTGGCAAAGCCCTCAGCCGGCCGCAAGTTTTTTGTTTGAAATGCTCCGAGTTTACCCTGCTCCTTCGGCCGTCACGGCCCGTCGAACAGACTGGTCTGGGCGTACGCCTCCGGGAATTCGTTCATATACCGGAAGCAATCCTCCGGGCGGTACAGCAGGCCGTTTTTCCTACAGGTATCCTGAAACAGCCGCATCAGCCGGTCCGCGTTGGGGCTGGGGATTTCGTAGGCGTTCCCGTACCGCTCGGCGTACTTCTTTTTCAGGCCCGGAAAATGCTGGTCCAGGGCGGCGTAATAATATTCCCGGTCGCCTTCCCGGAGGGTCATCCCCATGCCGAAGCAAACGACGCCCCTGACCCCCGTGCGGACGCAGGAGTCCAGGAGGGCCTGCACGTTTTCTTCGGTGTCGTTGATGAAGGGCAGGACGGGCGACAGCCACACCACCGTGGGGATGCCCCGTTCCCGCATGCGCTCCAGCACCTCGATGCGCCGCCGGGTGCCGCACACGTTGGGCTCCACCAGGCTGCACAGCGCCTCGTCCGCGGTGGTCAGGGTGATCTGCACCACGCACTTGGCTCTCCGGTTGATCTGATCCAGCAGATCGATATCCCGCAGGATGCGGTCGGATTTCGTTTGCACCGCCGCGCCGAAGCCATACCGCCAGATGATCTCCAGGCACCGCCGGGTGAGCCCCAGCGCCGTTTCGCAGTGCATATACGGGTCCGACATGGAGCCGGTGCCGATCATGCATTTTTTCTTTTTTGCCCGGAGCGCCTCTTCCAGCAGCTCCGGCGCATTCTGCTTCACCTCCACGTCCTCGAAGGGATGGGTGAACTGGTAGCACCGGCTGCGGCTGTCGCAGTAAATGCAGCCGTGGGTGCAGCCCCGGTACACGTTCATGCCCCAGCTTTCGCCGCTGCGGTGAAGGATCCCTTTCGCCTGGGTAAAGTGCATGCCTTCGCGCTCCTTGTCTGAAAAAGATCATGGCGCAGCGCCGCCCCGTATTCCGGAGCAGCCTGCGCCATGGATGCTTTCACCGTTTCACGGGAACGCTTACGCCTTGGGCTTCCGCGTCCCGGGCTTTTTCTCTTCCGGCTTGGCCTCGCTCTTTCCGGCCTTGGGCTTTGCGGGCTTCTTTGCCGCCGGTTCCTTCGCGGCCTTGGGCTTTGCGGTGGCCTTCTTCTCCGGCTTCTTTTCCGGGGCCGGCTCCGCCTTGGGCTTTGCGGCCCGGGGCTTTTTTCCCGGCGCTTCCCGGAGCATGTTCTCATACAGGCTCAGGTACATTTCCGCGCTGTGGCTCCAGGAATAATCGCCGGTCATGGCCCGGTGCTGCAGCATGTGCCACACGTCCTTCTGCTGGCGGTAGAAGAACACGGCCCGCCGCAGGGTGTAGAGCATGTCGTGGGCGTTATAGTTGAAGAAGGTGAAGCCGTTGCCCGCGCCGTTGGCCTCGTTGTAGGAAAGCACCGTATCCCGCAGCCCGCCGGTCTCGCGCACCACGGGCAGGGTGCCGTAGCGCAGGGAGATCATCTGGCTCAGGCCGCAGGGCTCGAACTGGCTGGGCATCAGGAACATATCGGCGCCGGCGTAGATGCGGTGGGCCAGGTTCAGATCCAGCATGAACCGGGCGGCCACCCTTCCGGGATACTGCTGCTCGGCCCAGCTGAACAGGTTCACATACTTGCTTTCGCCCAGGCCCAGCACCACCAGCTGAATGCCCTCGTCCATGATCTCGGTGATCACCCGGTCCACCAGATCCAATCCCTTCTGGCTGCTCAGGCGGCTGATGATGGCTACGATGGGGGCGTCTGCATCCACGGTGAGGCCCAGCTCCACCTGCAGGGCGCGCTTGCATTCTTCCTTGCCGGAAAGATTATCGGCGGTAAAGTTGGCAGGGATCAGGGGATCGTGCTCCGGATCGTATTCCTTGACGTCGATGCCGTTGAGGACGCCGGAAAGGTGCTCGTGCTTGGCCCTGAGCAGCCCGTCCATGCGCTCGCCGTAGTAAGCGGTCTGGATCTCCTCGGCGTAGGAGGGGCTGACGGTGGTGATCTCGTCCGCGTACACCAGCGCCGCCTTCATGAAATTGGCGCAGCCGTAGCATTCCAGCTTGTCGTTGGTGAACAGGCTGTCCCCCAGGCCCAGCATGTCCTGCACCTCGGGAATGCCGAAGATGCCCTGGTACTGCAGGTTGTGGATGGTGAACACCACCCGCATCCGGGCGAAGAAGGGCAGATGCTGATACTGGATGCGCAGCAGGGCGGGCACCATGCCGCTCTGCCAGTCGTGAGCGTGGATGATGTCCGGCTGGAAATCCAGCATGGGCAGGCTGTTGAGCACCGCGCGGCAGAAGAAGCCGTAGCGCTCGTATTCGTCGCCGCCCATGCCGTAGATGTAGCTGCGGCCGAAATAATACTTGTTGTCCACGAAGTAATAGGTGACGCCGTCCATCTTCAATTCTTCGATGCCGCAGTACTGCCGCCGCCAGCCCAGCTCCACCTCAAAATCCAGCACGTGGCGCATCTCGTCCACATACTTGGTATTGATGGCGCTGTACAGGGGGATCATGACGCGCACGTCGTGGCCCTTCGCCGCCAGCACGGGGGCCAGGGCGCCCACCACGTCGGCCAGCCCGCCCGTTTTCACGAACGGCACGCACTCGGAGGCGGAAAAAAGGATTTTCATGGCAGGTTCCTCCTATCATATCCGGGCCCGGGGAAAAGCCTTCTCCCCGGGCCGGTGATTGATTGTTTCGCTTTAGACGGTGCTGTCCTTCGCCACCACGATGGGATAGGACTTGGGGGCCATCAGCCGGGTGCCGGGCAGCACGGTGGTCTGCTTATCCAGGATGCAGTACTGCAGTTCTGCCCCGGACTGCACCAGGCCGTCCTGCATGATGATGGAATTGCGCACCACGGCGCCCTTTTCGATGTGGACGCCCCGGAACAGGATGGAGTTTTCCACGATGCCCTCCACCACGCAGCCGTCGGCCAGCAGGGAATTCTTCACCAGGGAGCCGGGCATATGCCGGGTGGGCATTTCATCCCGCAGCTTGGTGAGCACCGGCTTGTCCGCGGGGAAGAAGCTGGCCCGCGTTTCCTGGTCCAGCAGCTCCATGGAGCAGTCGAAATAGCTCTGCACCGAATCGATCTGCCAGGCGCGGCCGGGATTTTCGAAGCCCATCACCTTCATTTCGCCGCCGTTGATGGAGTTCATCAGCAGGTTGCGGGTCAGATGGTACTGGCCCTGGGATACGGCCTCGTCCACCAGATGGATCAGCAGCTCCCGGCGGATGCACAGCGTTTCCAGATAGGTGCAGGGCAGGTGCGGGATGGTGGGGTCCACTTCCAGGGCGGTCACCCGTCCGTCCTCCTGCACCTGGATGTAGCGGCCCAGCCCGTTGCGGCGCGCACCGGGATCCCGGGTGTACATGAGGGTCAGGTCCGCGCCGGATTCCTCGTGGAAGGCGGCCATCCGGTCAAACTGGGGATTGAAGAGGATGTGGGTGTCGGTGATCACCACGTAGCGTTCCTTGCTGCGGCGCAGGTAATGCAGGTTGGCGTGCAGCGCGTCCAGGAAGCCGGAATAGACGCCCACGTTTTCCTTGGTCAGGAACGGGGGCAGGAACACCAGGCCCGCCCGCTTGCCGTGCAGGTTCCATTCGCGGCCGGAGCCCAGATGGTCCATCAGGCTGTTGTAATTCCGCTGGGCGATGACGCCGATATTACGGATGCCGCCGTTCACCATGGCGGAAAGCGGGAAGTCGATCAGCCGGTAGCGCCCCAGCAGGGGAACGGCGGCCACGCAGCGCTGGGCGGTCAGCTCCTTGAGCTGCTCGTCCCTTTCGCCTGTATAAATGATACCCATTACATTTTTCATGGTCTCATCCCCCTATCAGCCTTCGCCAAATTGTTCGCCGGGCTTCACCTGGGCGCCTTCGGGCACCTGGGCGTCCTGGCCCACCACGGCGATGAGCCCTTCGTCGCCGCCGATCACGGCGCCGCGGCTCACCACGGCGTTCTCGGCCACGATGGCCCGCTTCACCAGCGCGCCGCTTTCGATCCGCGCGCCGGGCATGATGACGCTGTCGATCACCCGGGCACCCTCCTCCACGATAGCGCCCGAGGACAGGATGGAATGGCGGATGGCGCCGCGGATCTCGCACCCCTCGGTCACCAGGCAGTTATCCACCTCCGCCGTGGCGGCGATGTGCTGGGGCAGCATGCCCAGGTTCCGGGCGTACACGCGGAATTTCTTGTCGTGCAGGTCGATCTCCGGCTTTTCGGTGAGCAGGTCCATATTGGCTTCCCACAGGCTTTCGATGGTGCCCACGTCCTTCCAGTAGCCGTTGAAGGAATAGGCGGTCATCACCTGGCCGTCCGCCAGCATGGCGGGGATGATGTTCTTGCCGAAGTCGTTGGAGGAATTGGGGTTCTTTTCGTCCTCGATCAGGTATTTGCGCAGCTTCTCCCACGTGAATACGTACACGCCCATGGACGCGTTGTTGGATTTGGGATTCTTGGGCTTTTCCTCAAAGTCGATGATGTTGTCGTTGGCGTCGGTGTTCATGATGCCGAAGCGACTGGCCTCGTCCCAGGGCACCTGGCGCACGGCGATGGTGGCGTCGGCATGGTGGCTCTCATGATGGGCCAGCATGGCGGCGTAATCCATTTTGTAAATGTGGTCGCCGCTGAGGATCAGCACGTAATCGGGGTTGTACTGGGCGATGAAGGCCAGGTTCTGGTAAATGGCGTTGGCCGTGCCCTTGTACCATTCGCCCGTGGCCCCGGTCTGATACGGCGGCAGCACAAAAACGCCGCCGTCCACCAGGTCCAGGTCCCAGGGCGCGCCGCTGGCGATGTAGGCGTTCAGTTCCAAAGGCCGGTATTGAGTCAGCACGCCCACCACGTCCACCCCGGAATTGGTGCAGTTGGACAGGGGGAAATCGATGATGCGGTACTTGCCGCCGAAGGGAACGGCGGGCTTGGCCACGTGCCGCGTCAGAATGCCCAGACGGCTGCCCTGGCCGCCGGCCAGCAGCATTGCCACACAGCGTTTTTTGCGAAGCATGTGAAACAAATCCTCCTCACGTCTATTTTTGGATTCCTATAGCGCGCGGCTTCCTCGCCCGCGCGGTATTCGCCACGTTGATTTTACTTGATTTTGGAACTTACTTCAATGGAAAAATTAGGACCATTTTATCCATGCCGTTTCCGCCCCGCCGGCGCGGTATGCTCCGGCGCGTTCCTGCGCACAATAGGATGAAGCCGGCCGGACGCCGGATGAAAGCCGAAAACGGAGGCATCCATGCGCAAACCGCCTTTTTTCCACACCGTTTCTTCCACCGCCTTTCTGCGGCCGGACCCGGACGTTCCCGCCCGGATCCGCAAGGCCGCCGCGGCGCTCCGCGCCTTGCCCCGGGAGGCGCTGACCCCGTCGGAGGCCTGGATCGAGGACAACGCGGCGCCCCTGCTGCGGGAGGCTTCCGCCCGCATCCGGGAAGCCCGGCAGCTGCCGCCGCTGCCCGCTATGTCCGGCGTCCCCCGGGCGCTGCTGCTGGCCAGGAAGATCTGCGCCGCGGACGATGAGGAGATCGACGAGGGGCTGGTGCTGCTGCGGCGGTTTTTTCCCGCCCGGCCGCTGCCCCGGCTGCAGGTGGAGCACCTGACGGATGAAAGGCGCACCCTGGCGGTGGTGCCCACGCTGCTCACCTCCCCCCGCCAGGCCCTGCGGGCGGCCCATCATCTGGCCGTGCTGCACTGCGCCGATCCGGAAATGGACTGTCTCCTGCTTTCGGATTTCGCCGACAGCCTCCGGGAAACGGAGCCGGAGGACGAGGGTGTCCTTTCCGCGCTCCGGGAATCCATATCCGCCCTGAACGAGCGCTTCGGCGGCGGTTTTCTTTGCCTGCACCGCGCCCGGCAGTGGGACGCGCAGCAGCAGCGCTTCACCGGCCGGGAGCGCAAGCGCGGGGCGCTGGAAAGCCTGAACAGGCTGCTCGTCGGCCGGGAGCAGGAGGACCGTTTCCTGTACGCCTCCTGCCCGCCGGACACGCTGAAAAACCGCTACGCCTACGTGATCACCCTGGACGCGGACACCTTCCTGCCCCCCGGCGCGGCCAGGCAGCTGGCGGGGGCGATGGAGCACCCCCTGCAGAAGGGCCGCGTGGCGGTGATCCAGCCCCGGATGGAGGCCGCGCCGGACCGGGTGAAGACCCGCACGCAAAAATGGCTGGGCGGCCGGGGCGGAACGGACCCCTACCACCTGGCGGTGCAGGACGTGTACCAGGACGTAATGGACGCGGGCTCCTTCGTGGGCAAGGGCATTTACGCCCCACGGCTGTGGCTGGAGCGGCTGGAAGGCCGGCTGCCCCCGGGCCGGCTGCTGAGCCACGATCTGATCGAGGGCGAGATCGCCGGATGCGCCCTGGCGGAGGACATCGCGCTGTTCGACGGTCATCCCGCCCGCCTGGCCGGATGGCAGAAGCGCCTGGAAAGATGGACCCGGGGAGACTGGCAGCTGCTTCCTTTCCTCCGGGACCGGCGTCTGTCGCTCCTCTCCCGGCACAAGATCTGGGACAACCTGCGTTTTTCCCTGGTGCCCGCATCCAGGCTCGCGCTGCTGTCGCTGGTGGCGGCGCGCCTGCCGCTGCTGATCCCGCTGGCCCTGCCCTGGCCGGCCTCGGG
>JAILBG010000028.1:0-12311 GCA_024681215.1 Clostridiales bacterium | reverse complement strand
AGGTATCCCAGTTCTGCATCCAGCCGATCATCACCCGTCTGCCGTCCGGGGTCACGATGGTTTGCGGCGCGTAGAAGTCGATGCCGTAGTCGATGGCCTGGTCATGCTCGGGGATGAACTGCTTTTTTTCTTCGTCGAAGGTGCCGATCTGGCAGACTGTACCGTTGCCGTTGTGGTATTCAAAGCCCTGGGGCAGCATATCCTGGGGACTGACGAACAGCACATGCTTACCTTCCAGAGGGAAGAAATCCGGGCATTCCCACATGAGGCCGAAGCGCCCGTCGTTTTCCGCCAGAACGCTTTCAAAACGCCAATGAAAGCCGTCTTCGCTGGCATAGAGCAGCAGCACGCCCCGCTTGTCCATCCGGCGCGCCCCCACCACACAGCGATAGCCGCCGTTTTCCGCGCGCCAGATTTTCGGATCGCGGAAATCGTAGGGGCTTAAGCCCTCCGGCAGGTCGGAAGCATCCAGCACAGGGTTCTGCTCAAATTTTTTATAGTTCAGCCCATCACCCACAGCCACGCATTGAGTCTGGTATTCCTTGCCTTTGTCGCCACCCTCTTTTCGCACGCCGGTATACAAAAGCAGTTGCCGCCCGTCGGATATTTCCATGGCGCTGCCGGAAAAGCAGCCGAAGGAATCATAGGGCTGATCGGGGGCCAGGGCCGCGGGCAGGTACGTCCAGTGCAGCAGATCATGGCTCACGGCATGGCCCCAGTGCATCGCGTCCCATTCCGTGTCGTAGGGATTATACTGGTAAAACAAGTGATATTGGCCGTGATAATAGGAAAAACCGTTGGGATCGTTCATCCAGCCCGTCCAGGGCGTGAGATGAAAGGCAGGGCGGGAGGACGGGGGGATTTTCCCGCCCGCCTCCTTTTCATAGGCCCTGGCAAAGAGCAAACTTTGATTGACCATTGTTCTTCACCTTTATCTCGTATATTCCCGCAGTTCCGTAAAGGAAACCGTATTGTTTTCCGCGTACAGGCGGATGGTTTTGCCGCTTACGCCGTAAAGACGCACGGTGAGGGCGGCCAGATCGTCCAGATAGAAGATGCCCACGGAGCCTTCCTGGATGTAGGTAAAGCTGTATTCTTTCCCCGCTTCCAGGGGCGCGGCGGTTTCGGTGATCAGTGTGCCTCCCTCGTTGAACTCCAATTGCAGCGTTTGATTGATTGGATTCAAGGTAATCAGCTTATAATTCTCCTGCTTCCCGTTGTAATCAAAGGCCAGGCCGAAACAGCCCTTGCCGGTATAGGTGAACTTGCCTTTCAGCATAAAGCTTTCATAGGCGGTGAAAGCATCGGAATAGCTGTACCGCGCTCCGGCCTGGACCTGGATGGCGTCGTCATCCACCGCCAGATGGCGGCGGTTCACATACTGCTTTTCGATATTGTCCACCGGCAGCAGGGCCAGATCGCCATTTTCCTTCTGGATCAGTTTCTGCACGGCCAGGTTTCCGGCCCAGCCGGATACTTCCGAGGTAGAGGAAGGGGATTCACTGCGCCGTGCCCAGCCCACCATGAACGTCCCTTCCGGGCTTTCCACATGCTTGGCGGCATAGAACAGCTTGCCGTCGATGCGCTTCGGTTCCCCATAGGGGCCGTAGGGCGTATCGGAGGAAGCGTACCAGAGGGTGTCGTCCTGGGCGGAATAGGTAATGTAGTACTTGCTGCCCAGCTTGAAGGTGTCGCTGCATTCCAGGTTCCAGAAATTGCCCACGGGATTTGTGAATATGATACCATCATAGGTGACGTTTTGCAAATTCCCGCTGAGGGTGTATTTCAGGATGCGGGCCGTGCCGTTTTGGGAGGCGGTGACGGTCAGGGTAATGGTATCCGTCTCCGTGTCATAGTAAGCCTGCGGGTCGCGGAAATCCCGCTTTTGACCCAGCTCGGCGGGCGGGGTGATCTCCCAGCCCTCCACCTTTTCAAACTGGGTGGGGCTGCCGCCCTTGGCCAGCATGATCTTTTCCTGGTATTCATAGATGTCCGAGGAAGCGTGGCCGGTGTAGAAGAAATAATAAACATCCTTCACTTTTACGACAGCGCCGGTTCCCGCCCAGCCGTCCTGACCGCCGGAACGGTTGGATTCCACGATGGGATCGTCATATTCGGTATAGGTAACAAAATCCTTGGTGGTCGCCAGGTAAATGGAGTGATTGTAGGAGTCGCCGCCCTCTTTCAGGTAATAGATATAATAGACGCCATCCTCATAATAGGGCATGGTATCTCCCACATAGGGCTGTTTGATGCCGTCTTTGGCGGGACGGAAGTAATTCATATACTCGTAAGCATCCTCCTGGCTGCCGGGCGTGCGCAGGGCGGAAAAGTCTTTGTCGGTAATGCCTTCGGCGAAGGGCTCGCCCTGGGGCTGAACCGGGGCTTCAGTAGCAGCGGGCTTAGCGGCATCGTTCCCGCAGCCTGCAAGCAATACGCAAACCAGAACAAGCAGTGCAATGGCCGCGATCCGTTTCTTTTTCATGGCAACCTCCTGATAGAAGGATAGGGAGGATGATCGAAACCATCCTCCCTACCATTACATTGTGCTTACAGTACGCTCGTCTGATAGATGGTGATGTTCTGGAATTCCACAGTCACTTCGCCCAGCTTGGAGAGGGCTTCGGAACCGAACTGGAAGAGCAGTTCAAAGTCCATATCCATGATGAGGGTGTCGGTGGTGGTGAAGCGGAAGGTCTGGAATTCTTCGGTGAGGCTCATGCCCTCGGAAACGCGGGGGTCCCAGCCGCCCATGGGATTGAGGAACACGCCGCAGGAAACAGGCTTGGTGGCCTTCGCGGTGATTTCCACGGTGAAGTAGCTGTCGGCGGGCAGGGTCAGGGGATTGCCGGTATAGCCGCAGATCAGCTTGTCATGCCAGTCCACGGTGCCGCCCTGGTCGATGCGGTAGAAGAAGCTGCCATTGTCCGTCCAGATGACGCCCACGCCGCGCTCGTTATCCTCGTCGGTGCCGTTGAAGGTTTCCCAGGGATAAGCGGCGTTTTCGGCATTGGCAGTGTTCCGGCCAAAGGGCATGAAGGCGTCGACGGTCTTGTGGGTTTCCTTGTCGCCCTCCATTTTGCCAAATTCCACATTGCTGATGGTGATGGTATTGCCGGTGGCGCCCTCGGGAGCGTTGCCGATTTGGAGGCGGATCACGGGATCATCCACGTCCGCCTCAGCCACAAACACGGCGGAAACCACGGTGTCTTCCCCGGCAGGGGCGTTCAGACCGTTGAAATTGGCCCGGCATTCCCAACTGCGGGCGGCGCTTTCCACCAGGGCTTCGCCGCCCTGTCCGTTGGCCGCGTTCACGGTGAAGCGATAGTAATACTTCTGGCCCTTTTCGATTTTCACATCGCCCAGATTGAGGTTGGCCTTGACGCTCCAAACACCGCCCTCGGCGGGGTAATTGTCGATGGTGAACACGGCCTTGCCGTCCGCGAACGCCACACCCGCGTTGGCGCCGTCGCCCGCTTCCGCGTAGGCGCTGTCATTCCCAGCGAAATCGGCGGTATAAACGGGAACCTCATGCTCCTCGCCAGAAACCTCGTACAGCTCGATCTTGTCGATGGTCACGGTGAAGTCGGTCGGTGTCGTGTCTTCGGCGTTGTCGGGGTTGGGGGTGATCTTGCCCAGGTTGAAGAGCAGCTCGGCGCTGCCTTCACCGGGAGAAGAGAAGCTCAGCTCCAGAGGCGCGATTTCCTCGGTGATGCGTACGTTGAAGGCTCCGCCGAAAGTTTCCCAGCCCTCGGCGTTTTCATTCCGGGCCAGGATGTGGGCGTAGGTGGGCTTGGTGGCCTTGGCCCAGATCTTGATCTTATAGTCAGCCGCTTTCAGGGCATAGCCCGCCTTGGCCAGCTGCACGTCGCCGTCGCCGTTGCCGGGGTTCTGAATGTCGATCACATACGCGCCGTTCTTGAGGGCCGCAGTGGCCTGGGCGGCTTCGCCGATCTTGGCTTCCCAGCCGTGGTTGTCAGTCACTTCCACGGTGCTGAAATCGAAGGTCTTGTATACGACTTCTTCGCTGGTCTTCTTGGTGACGGTCAGGGTGGCGTAGTCCTCGCCGGTGACGCCGTTCTTGTCGGTCACAGAGTAAACCAGTTCATAGTCGCCGGGGTTTTCAGGGGTCGCCTTGCCGTTCTTGAAGTTCAGGGCGGGGGTGGCTTCGATCATGATCATTTCGGTCAGGTCGTTGCCCTCGGCGTCCTGGGCGGTGATGCCATCCAGGGCATCAAATTCCGTTCCGGCCATCACGCTCTGGTCGCGCACGCCGTCAAAGGTTGGTTCGGCGTCTGCCAACGCCAGCATAGGCATGGTCATCATGCACAGGGCCAGCAGCAGCGCAGCGATTTTCCTCAGCTTGTTCATGAATCCGTCCTCCTTTTTTTACTTCGCAATGTAGCGGTCATAAGCGTCCTGATACACCTTCTGGATGCCCGCCAGGTTCACTCTGCCGTTCAGATCGTTCTGGAAGGTGGTCCAGGCCGCGTCGGACACGCCGCCCTTCATCAGCCAGGAGATCAGGTTGGTGCGGATGTAGTCATTCAGGTTGGTTTCATAGTTGCTCAGGGTGTTCAGTTCTTCCAGGGTGAACTGGAGGTTGGGGCAGGGCTTCACGTTTTCGGCCACAAAGGGCTTGGCGCAGAGCTGGAGCCGCTCCAGGCGAAGCTGGGCCCGGGGCTCCATATGCACCACGTTGTTCCAGGCGTATTCGCCCAGGTTGATGATGCCCAGGGGCGCGTTCTGGAGGCGCAGTTCGTCGCTGGTCACGCCCTCGGGCAGAGGCTTCTGCACCAGCATCCCCTTGTCGTCCGTGGCTTCCTCATACACGATGCCGATGGGGCCATAGTTGATCTGGGCGGAGACGACGGGATCATAGTAGCGGTCGAAATAAGCCAGCAGCACTTCGGGGTACTGGCACTTGGTAAACAGGATCACTTCGCCGGTGCCGATTTCGGGGTTGTTGGAAACGCATATGGTCTGCGCGCCGTCGGGCCCGATCAGGGGGCTGCACACGATGTAGTTTTCCGCATTGGACACCACGGTTTCGCTCTCCCACCAGTAGAAAGCGCCGTAAGTTTCCAGGCCCTTGCCGTTGGCCAGGAAATTATCCTGACTCTGCTCAAAGGAAACCTTGTCGATGAGGCCTTTGGTGACCCAGTCCGCGATGAAGTTGGTGGCGGTCTTGAAGCGTTCATCCTGCATGGTGTAGGTGACCTTGCCGTCCACGATGACCCGGTGTTCCAGGTTGTCGTTCAGGCCGAACATGCCGTACAGGTCGCACTGGTTGCCCTGCCAGTTGTTGTAAACAAAGCTCAGGGGCCGTTCATCGTCGGTCTTGCCGTTGCCATTCATGTCGTGATCCCGGAAGTAGGTCAGGATCTGCTCCATCTGGGCGGAGGTCAGGGCCAGGCCGTCTTTGAGGTCAGCTTCTGTCAGGCCGTCCACAGCGCCGGCGGCAATCACTTCTTTCGTCCAGGCAATGTTCAGGAACAGCAGGTTGGGGCTCTGCAGCAGGCCCATTTCCTCGATGCGGGGCAGAGAGTAGATCTTGCCGTCCTCGATATTGATCAGCTGTGCCTTGATGTCCGGCCGCTCTTCCAGCAGCTTTTTGAAGTTGGGCATATAGTCCAGGTAATCGCTGATGGGCACCAGCACTTTGCGCTTGGCGTACTTGATGATTTCGCCCGCGCCCATGCCGGCATGGTAAATCGCATCGGGGCGGTTGTCCTTGTTGCCGAAGATCAGGTTCTTCTGCTGGGAATATACGGATTCAGACACGTTTTCCCAGTTCACCTGCACGCCCGTCTGCGCATACAGGTCAGCCATGATCTTCATGTCGTTGTAGTCCAGAGCGGAAGCGTTCTTGGAGGAATATACCCGGAAGGAAATATCCTTCGCGCCCTGCTCGTTCAGGATGGGCTTGGAAGTGTCCGTCCATTGGAAGCCGTAGTTGTCGATGAGGGGATTGCCGGTAGCGGCTGCGCCTGTGTCGCTTTGGGCGGCAGGCGCAGCGGTAGCACCCGCAGGCTGCTCAGTCGTTTTGGGTTCTTCTTTCTTGTTCCCGTTGCCGGTAGTCAGGATCACAATCACGACAACAGCCACCAGCGCAAGAATGGCAATCAGCAGTTTTTTATTGATTTTCATTGTTGTTTTTCCTCCTTAAATCAGCCTTTCAGGGAGCCGATCATGACGCCCTGGGCAAAGTACTTCTGCACGAAGGGATACAGGCACAGCACCGGCAGGCTGGATACGATCACGGATACGTATTTCAGCTGGTTTGCCAGGCGGTACTGCTGCAAAATGGTTTCGCCGCTGCCGCCCACGGTGCTTTCGGACGCGATCAGGATTTCTTTCAGAACCAGCTGCAAAGGATACTTGCTTTCATCCTGCAGGAAGATCATGGCGTTGAAGTAGCTGTTCCACTGGCCCACGGCGTAGTACAGCGCCATAACGGCGATGATGGCCTTGGATACTGGCAGCACGATGGAAACGAACGTCCTGAATTTGCCTGCGCCGTCGATACGCGCGGCTTCCAGCATGCCTTCCGGCACGGAGGATTCAAAGAACGTTTTGGTCATGAACAGGTTCCACACCGACAGGATGGCGGGCAGGATCACAGCCCAGGGGGAGTCGATAAGCCGCAAACTGCTCATCACGTTGTAGAAGGGGATCAGGCCGCCGCCGAAGAACATGGGAATGATGAAGTAAATCATCCAGAATTTCTTGCCGGGGGTGGTCTTGCGGCTGAGCGCCCATCCTGCGGGAATGGTGACCGCCAAGGCCAGGATCACGGTAAGGACGGTATAGATGATGATATTCAGGTAGCCCGTCCAGATATCCTGGCGCTGGAACACCTTCTGATAGCCTTCAAAGGTGATGTTCACCGGGGCCAATACCACCTGGCCGCCCAGCACGGCGTCCGGATCAGAGAAGGAGGCGATGACAATGAAGTACAGGGGATACAGGATGATCAGCGCCAGCAGGCCCAGGAACAGGGCGTTGATGACAAAGAATACTTTGTCGCCCTTGGTATCCTTCAGCGCCATGCCTTTCATTTTCACAGCGGGAGTCTTTACGCTCATTTTTCAATCCTCCCTTACCACAGCGAAGTTTCGGAGAACCGCTTGGAGGTCGTGTTGGCAATGATCAAAAGCACCACGTTGATGACGGAGTTGAACAGGCCGATGGCCGTGGCGTATGCCTGATCCGGCACGCCGGTCAAGCCGCGCTTGTACACATAGGTGGCGATCAGCTCGCTGACGCCTAAGTTGCCGTCCGTCTGCATCAGCAGGGCTTTTTCATAACCAACACCCATCAGACCGCCGATGGACATGATGAGCATCACGCTGATCATGGGCATGATGGCCGGGATATCCACGTGGATCACCCGCTGGAACCGGGTCGCGCCGTCGATCATGGCCGCTTCATGCTGAACCGGGTCCACGTTGGACAGGGCGGCAATGTAGATCACCGCGCTCCAGCCGAAATCCTGCCAGTTGCTTGACAGGATATACATGGGCCGGAAAGCCGAGCTTTCCAGAAAATAGGAGAATCTTTCCCCGCCCAGGCTGGCCGCCAGGTTGTTCACCAGGCCGTAGCGCCCGAAGAACAGCTGCAGCATACCGACCAGTACCACCAGAGAAATGAAGTGAGGGGCGGTGTAGATGGTCTGGAATACCTTGCCCGCTTTCTTGTGCTTCAGGGCGTTGAGCGCCAGGGATACCAGGATGGGCAGCGGGAAGCCGATGACGAAGCCGATGATGCACAGCAGGAAGGTGTTTTTCATCAGCGGCCAGAACTGCACGTCGTTGAAGAAGCGGGTGAAATTGTTAAAGCCCACCCAAATGGTATCGGAGGACAGGATCGGGTCGCCGGGCATGAAATCCTGGAACGCGATCAGCACGCCGTAAATGGGCAGGTAATTGAACAGGAAAACCACCAGAACTGCGGGGAAAACCATGACGAGATACGGAGAATTCTCTTTGAAATTCCGCAGCCGCTTTCCCCAATCCGGCTTTTCCTTCTTTTGCCGCAGCCCTGCGGCAGGAAGCTGTTTTGCGCCTTGCATTGTTTCCCTCCTTTATAAGATGCGTTTGTGGAGATGCTACCGGAAAAGAACCCCGTTTGTATGCTTGTTCAAGAACAGCCTCCTTTCCACATACGCGCCGTTGGGTTTACAAGAGCCGTTTGCCATGGTTTACAGGGTTGAGTCAATGATGAAACGAAGGTTTTTTGCACAGAATTGAATTTACATTTAGATTTTACATTAAGGTTTACAATTTGTCAATAGTAAAATCGATATTTTTGTGCAAAATGTTTAATTCGTCCATATAAAGTCCGAACTTCCTCAATAGTCAACAATCCGAGGGCATGACAGTTTACATAATGTAAACTTGATTTGTTGTAAAACACATGCTATAATGTGAAACAACAAGCTGTAAAGAGGGCGATTGCTGATGCCGAACAAACGAGTTACCATGCAGGACATAGCCACCGCCTGCGGCCTTTCCAGAAACACGGTTTCCAAGGCTTTCAACGGACGCGGGTCGGTGCCGCAGGCCACAAAAAAAATGATTATAAAGAAGGCGGAGGAATTGGGCTACGGCTCCCCCGTTGAAAGTGGTGCCCCCAATTCAAAGCAAACGGGGGGAAGCATTGCCCTTCTGACCAGCAAGATGCCAAAAGACGCCCACTTCGGTATTACTTTCATCTCCACCTTTTCGGATCAGATCAGCCGCTCCGGCTATTCATTGAAGATTTATGAAATATCGCAGGAAGAATTGAAAGAAAAAAGGCTCCCGCCCCACTTCGATCAGGAGCGGATAGCAGGTATCGTGGGCGTTGAACTGTTCAGTCAGGATTATCTTCATATGATCTGCGGCCTGGGCATCCCAACTGTGATGACGGACAGCCCCATGGAAGCCATTTCTTCTTTGATGGAATGTGATTATGTCACAATGGAAAACGTCGCGGGGATCCTGGTGCTGGTACAGCGTCTTGCCTCGTCCGGCGCGAAGAAAATCGGCTTTGTGGGAGACAATTACCACTGCGGTTCCTTCGGAGAACGCTGGGCGGGCTTTACGCTGGGCCTTAAGACCTTCGGGCTCCAGCTGGACGAGGACCTTTGCATCTGCCAGCCGGACAATTCCCCTTATAACGATCCCGATTGGCTGATCTCAATCATCCAAAAGATGCCGACTCTGCCGGACGCCTTTGTTTGCGCCAACGATTACCTGGCCATTCACTTGATGAGCGCGCTGAAAAAAATGGGGCTCTCTATCCCAAAGGACATCATGGTAACGGGCTTTGACGGCACCTCACAGTCGGCACTGGTGGAACCGCCTCTGACTACAGTGGCAATCCCCGGCGTTGAAATCGGACGCATCGCAGCCGGAACCCTTCTGAATCGTATCGTAAATCCTGACTTTCCGTTCACCTGGACAAGGGTCAAAACCACCCCTGTATGGCGGGGAAGCATACGATAAAAAAAGATGTAATTCTTTTAGAATACTTATTCACTCCAATAATTGATGATTCTTCTAATATATGCCTTACGTCTTCACCAATATATGTTTTTAACTTATGAGGTTAATGAATTTGATTTCTGCATTCCTTGAATGAACGGCGACATCTTCTGCGTGAAACGGCAAATTATAAATCGTTCAGTTTTCTTTCGTGTATGATTGTCTTCCACAATCATTGACCTTCTTCCGATGAATGGGCAGAATAAAAAATTTTCCCTGTTTTGTTCCGTTCGGCCGTATTTTCTTCATACTACCGGCGAATTTCAGCTGAAAGGAGCAAAAGAGTGGATGATTGACGAAAACGGTAGTATAATCATGATGGAGATTCAGGAGGCAGACGCCTCCGGGCACCTTGACAATCGAAACGGCGTGTTACCCTCTGTGCAGGCCCCTCCGACCGTACAAGGAGGAAAAAACATGAAACGTGTTTTGTGCCTGTATAGAGTATCAACCCCGGGTCAGGTGGACCCGAACAACGACCTCCCCCGTCAGCGCCGGGCCTGCCAGGCCTACATTGACTCCCACGATGATTGGGTCTTTTTGGATGAGAGGCTGGAATAGGGCGTCAGCGGCTTTATGCTGGGCGTGGAAAAGCGCGAAGTCCTCCGCCAAACCCATTCAAATCCGAACTTTCAGCCGGCAGGCGGAGGGTTCGGATTTTTTTATCCAGGATAAATGCTATGGGATCGCCGATCAGACACGGCAGCCGCCTTCTGCGAATACGGATCATCCGGGTACAGCGACAACGAAACCAGAGAAACAAAAACCGGCCCGGCATGACTGCCGGGCCGGAAGGATTCGGGAATGCCGGTATCAACGGCGAACGCCGGCCGCGTTCCGGCTTACCGGATCTTAACCGAATCAAATACCCGATCCTTATACAGGTTCATCAGTTCTTCCCATACGGTGGTATCGCTGTCCGGATACAGCATTTCCAGCAGCGGCTTTTCCGCTTCGTACAGCGTATCCAGCGCCGTGCGCCACGCGACGATGCGCTTGCGGGTCTCCTTGTCCGCCGCCTTATAGGCGATGTTCACCGCGTTGTCCAGCGTGATCTGCCAGCACCGCCGCCCGCGCTCGAATACGTCGCCGTAATTGTAGGTCTTTGCTCCGGCCAGCATGGTGCGGATATCCTTCAGCGTCCTGGCCTCGGCGCCGGCGTAGGTTTCGGTCACCGCGCTGTCGGCGCCGTTCAGGGCGCCGATCTCCCGGACGCTCTGATCCCACTGTTGGCCGTTGATCACTTCTCTGTGGCTGCCCACGATGCTGCCGGGCAGCTCGGCGGGCAGGGTGTGGAGGATGCAGCACATTTCGGCGCACTTGAAGCGCAGCGTTTCCGCGGCGGCTTCGTCGCCGGCCAGGGCCTTCCAGGCGTCCGCATAGGCCAGGAACGCCGCGCGCTCCTGCACCAGGGCGGCCTTGCCTTCGTCGTCGGCGGCCTCGTAGAATTTCTCGTACAGCTTCTCCACTTCGCCGCGCCAGATTTCCGCCGCGCCGGCCCAATCGCCCGCCAGGCCCGCGGCCTCGGCATCCTTGGCCGCGCCCGCGTGCTCGCTGCAGGCGTGGAGGGTGTAGGCCGCTTCGCTGTCGCCCAGGCTGTCCAGCCGCAGTTCGCAGGTGACGGATTCGATGCTCCAGTCCAGGAAGATGACGAATCCGTTTTCGTCCAGAATGGGGTTGCCGTTTGCATCCGTAAGGATCGCCCTGCCATCCGAGCCGATGACGCAATAGGAGCCATCCGGCAGCATCAGGACGGGCGTGCCGGCCGGAATGTATACGGGCGTGCCGTCGGGGCCGGTGTACACGCCGCCGGGGGCGGTGACGGGTTTGCCGTCCGGGCCGATCACCGGCACGGTGCCGGGAGGCGCAATGATGGGCTTGCCATCCGGGGTCGTGAGGGGCGTGCCGTCGGGCAGCGTTACGGGTTGCAGCGTTCCGTCGGAAGGCGTGGCCGGCGGGATGGGCGTAAAGTGTCCGCCGCCGCCAGTGGTGTTGTCCTCCTTGTCCCCGGCCTTCACCTTCACTTCGTTGCTCTTCTGGGGGGTGCCGGGCTTGCCGCCGTCGAAGGTATAGGTAACGGTGGCGCTGTTGGTCACCCAACCGGCGTCGATGTCGGGCTGGGTCACCTTATGGATAAACTGGAAGGGCACTTCCGCGCCGGGAGCGATGCTCGCCGCGGTGCCGATGGGCGCAAAGCCGTTCAGGCTGTCCACGACGCTCACGTTCTCCAGCGGCGTATCGCCGGTGTTCTTCACCGTGATGGTGAAACGGATCTCCTCGTCCAGCTCATAGTAACTGCCGTTCATCGGGCCGCCGTCTTCTTCCTTGCGCACGGACGCGCCGGCATGCAGGCCGTAGACTGCGCCCATGGGATCGCCGGGATCTTCTTTCGGTTCGCCTGTCTTTCCGTCTTCCGGAGGAAGCGGATCGGCAAATTGATTGGTGGGAGCTGTCACAGTGTTGCTGTTCCAGGTATGCACTGTGCCCCGCAGGTCTTCGCCCGTGGCGGTGGCGTAATTGCTCACCTTGCCGGCAAAGGCGTCGTATTCCGTTACGGCATACGGCGGAACGTTGCAGGTCACCGTTTCGCCCGCTGCGATCTCCTGGAAGGTTCCCACGGTGACGCCCTGGTCCGTTACGGTAACGTTCCGGATCGGTTCATTGCTGTTGTTTGTGGCGGTCAGCGTCCATGGGATCGTTTCGCCTTCCCGGTAGTACGAACCGTTCTCCGGTCCGTTGCCGATATCTTTCGTGAGCAGCAGGCCGGTGCTGTTGCTCACA
>JAILBG010000039.1:0-4543 GCA_024681215.1 Clostridiales bacterium | reverse complement strand
TCCTGATTCGGAGATTATCGGCTTAGAACTTATACCTTAGAACTTATAACTTAGAACTTAGAACTAACCTGAACCTACCACATATTGGAGGACACATATTATGAAAGTATCCATGAAATGGTTAAAGCAATACGCGGATATTCCGGTGACGCCGGAAGAGTATGAAAGCCGCATGGTAATGACCGGCACGGGCGTTGAGGGCGTGGAGCCCATCGCGCCGGAACTGGAAGGCGTGGTGGTGGGCAAGGTGCTCACCTGCCGCGACCACGAGAACAGCGACCATCTCCACGTCTGCACCGTGGACGTGGGCGAAGCGGAGCCCCTGCAGATCGTATGCGGCGCGCCGAACGTGAAGGAAGGCATCCTGGTGCCCGTGGCGAAGATCGGGGCCAAGCTGCCCGGCGGCGTGACCATCAAAAAGGGAAAAATGCGCGGTGTGGAAAGCTTCGGTATGCTGTGCTCCGGACCCGAAATCGGCGTGCCGGTGGAGCTGTACCCGTCCGTGGGCACGGCAGGCCTGCTGATCTTCCGGGAGGATCATCCCCTGGGCGCGGACGTGAAGCCCATTTTCGGCCTGGACGATACGGTGATCGACTATGAGATCCTGGCCAACCGGCCGGACTGCCTGTGCGTCTGGGGCGTGGCCCGGGAAACCGCCGCCGCCATGAATACCGAACTCCGGCTGCCCGAAATCAGCGTGACGGAAGCGGGCGGCGATATTCACGATTACGCGAAGGTGGACGTGATGGAAAGCGGGCTCTGCCCCCGCTACGCCGCCAAGGTGATCAAAAACGTGCGCATCGGGGAAAGCCCGCTTTGGCTCCGGCAGTACCTGTTTGCCGCGGGCATGCGCTCCATCAACAACATCGTGGACATCACCAACTTTGTCATGCTGGAAACGGGCCATCCCATGCACGCCTTCGACCTGGACAAGGTCCGGGGCCGGCACATCATCGTGCGCAAGGCGGACAAGGGCGAAAAGCTCACTACCCTGGACGGCAAGGAATACGCCCTGAACGGCACGGAGCTGATGATCTGCGATGAAAAAGGCCCCACCGGTCTGGCGGGCATCATGGGCGGCGAGGAAAGCGAGATCACGGAAAGCACCCGGGAGGTGCTCTTCGAGTGCGCGTCCTTCGACCGGGCCTGCGTCCGCATCACCGCCCGTTCCCTGGGCATCCGCACCGAGTCCTCCGGCCGGTTTGAGCGGGGCGTTTCTCCCGCCACGGTGATGGACGCGCTGCAGCGGGCCTGCCAGATGGTGAACGAACTGGACGCCGGCGACGTGGTGTCCGGCGTGATCGACCTGTACCCCCATCCCCTGCAGCCCGCGACGCTGCAGGTCTCCTGCGCCCGGATGGCCCGGCGCGCCGGCGTGGAGATCGCGCCGGAGGAAATGGAGCAAATCCTCAGAAAGCTGCTCTTCACCGTGGAGCGCCAAGGCGACGCCTTGACCGTCACCGCGCCCCTCTTCCGCCAGGATATCGAGCAGGAAGCGGATATCTGCGAGGAAGTGCTGCGCTACGCGGGGTACGACCGCATCCCCGTCACCCACCTGCGGGGCGAAACGCCCATGGGCGGCATGAACGAAGCGGGGCGGCGGGAAGCGGAGATCCGCGCCCGGCTCACCGGCATGGGCTTCTACGAATCCATGACCTTCTCCTTCATCGCCCGGAAATCCATCGAGCTCCTGGGCCTGCCGGCGGACGATCCCCGGAACGCGCCGCTGCAGATCCGCAATCCTTTGGGCGAGGACACCGCCTGCATGCGCACCACGGTGCTGCCGGGGCTGCTCAAAACCCTGGCCGTGAACATCAAAAGCGGCAATGAGAACGGCCGCATTTACGAACTGGGCACGGTGTACAGCGGCACGGAAAAAACCGATGAAGGCCTGCCCGTGGAAAGCCGCGAGCTGGCGCTGGGCCTGTACGGCGACGCCGATTTCTATACCGCCCGGGGCGTGGCGGAGGCGCTGATCCGTCAGGCGGGCATCGCGTACCAGATCGTTCCCTGCGACGACGCGTACCTGCATCCCGGCCGCCGGGCCGCGCTGGCCACCAGGGACGGCCTGATCCTGGCCGTGGTGGGCGAAATGCACCCCGACACCGCCCAAAGCTATGACCTGACCGGCCGCGTGCAGGTGGCCCTGGTGAACCTGCCCCTGCTCTTCGCCCGGTCGAAGCCCATGGGCGAGGTCAAGCCCATCGCCCGCTTCCCCGCCGTGAACCGCGACCTGGCCCTGGTGATGCCCGAGAGCGTCCAGGTGGGGCCGCTGATGGACGCCATGAAGGGCGCCTGCGGCCATATGCTGGAGGATATCCGCATGTTCGACGTGTTCCGCGGCTTGCAGATCGGGCCGGGCAATAAATCCGTGGCCTTCTCCCTCACCTTCCGGGCGGCGGACCATACCCTCACGGAAGAGGAGATCACCCGCCTCACCGAAAAGGTGCTCAAAACCGCCCAGGACAAATTCGGCGCCGTGCTCCGGGCGTAACGAAAGATACGAATACCACAGCCCCGCCGGCATCTTCCGGCGGGGCAGTTTTTATGAAGGCCGGGAAAACCCCGAGGGCGCTTCCCCCCGGATCTGCCGCCACCGCCGGCGGGTGGCAGCGCCGCCCCGCAGATGGCGGACGGCGTGGTGGTAATCCAGGATCTCCCTGACCTCGGCGTACAGCCCGGGGTGCAGCAGGGACAGCCGGTCGTGCACGTCCTTATGCACGGCGCTTTTGCTGATGCCGAACGCCCGCGCCGTTTCCCGGACGGTGGCGCCGGTGCGCACGATATACTTACCCAGCGCCACGCTGCGCTCCTCGATCTGCCGCCGCATTCCGCTCTCCCCCTTCGCCCCAGGATATGCGTTCGGGCGGAGCGGCAGAACAAAAAAGCCCGCGGGGCAAACGCCCGCGCGGGAAAGAAGCGGAAACGGCTTACCGCGGGTACAGGCAGCGGATGCCCATTTTGGCCACCCGGCCGTTTTTCAGGGCGTAGCTCATGGTCACCACGCCCGTATCTTCCCGGTAGAACACGTAATCCAGCCGGTCGTTTTCGCTGTCGATATGGTACAGCTTGGCGTAGCCCACATCCTTATCGAAATAGATGCTGCGGTCGCCGTTCTGATCGTAGGTCTGCTCCATGTCCCGGAATTTGGCGGTCGCTTCCTTTTCCTGCATGCCGATGCCGGTTTTGCGGGGGCCGCGCATGGAGGACGCGTCCGTTTCCAGCCAGTAGAGCACGTAGCCCGCCTCCGTCAGGGTGAAGCGTGCCTCGCCCCAGGAATAGACGATGCGCACGCAGTCCCCGGCCTGGCCGCTTTCCCGGATCTCCTCCTCGTTCTGCCCGGTGCCGTACTTGTTGATGAACTGCTCCCGGGTGGTTTTCATCACGCTCACGTCGGCCAGGGTATCGTTCTCCCGGAAAAACGTTTCGAAGCGCACCTTCGTTTCATACGTGCGCTCCAGCACGTTGCTCACCTTGCCGTACCCGTTCACCGCCACGGCCTTCAGGGTGCATTTCCCCGCCGGCAGCAGAAAGGGGTCCCCCGTGAAAATGGGGGAATTGGAGGTGGGCGTCTGCCCGTCCAGGGTGTAATAAATCGTGATATCGTTCAGCTTCTTATCGTCCTTGAACAGCTTTTCATCCTCGGATTCAAGGTGCTTGAGCCAGATCTTCTGCCGCCGCTCATACTGGCCGGGGGCCAGGGAGATCCCCGGCGCCAGGGGCGTGGGCACGATGATGTTGTACTGCACCCGCAGTTCATCGCTGATCAGATCGCTGGACACGGCCACGGCGCGGATGATATACGTCCCCTCCGGCAAGTGGATCGGCCCGGTATAAAGCTGGCCGTCCTCCGGCAGTATGCCTTCTTCCCCGAAAATGAAATAGATCTCATATTTTTCCTCGGAGTACAGCTCCACGTCCTGCTCCATTTTCCGGGTGCCGGCCCCGGCGCTGGCCGTGGGGGTGGAGGGCAGAAGATCCTCCCGCTGGCGGCGGAAATACGAATCCTGGGTCTTCTCGTAGGCCATCTGCAGGAACGACGCCAACTCCAGCCGCCGGCCCTGATTGTCCATCAGGCGGATGATCTCCCGATAGGCCAGGGGATTTTTTTCATCCACCTCCGTGTACATTTTCGTATAGATCCGCTCCGCGTCGGCGCTCCGTTCCGCCGCTTCGTAAGCGTCGGCCATCTGATACAGCCGTTCGTAAATATCCTCCCGCTCCGGTTCCTTGTCATAGGCCATCTGATAGATCTCGATGGATTTATCCACATACCCCTGATCCAGCTTTTCCTGGCCCAGGGCCCACAGCGCGTCGGAATCCACGTGATCATAAAGCCCCCAGCGGGCCAGCCACAGCTGCCCGTTGGGCGTTAATCGCAGGTACAGCAGCCCCCCGATCACCATCAGGAACAGCACCGTGATCCCCACGGTGATCAGCAGCGCCCAGTTCACCGTCATGCGGCGGACGGCGCGCCTGGTCTGCCCCCGCTGGCGATTGATCTGCCGGCCCGTGGTGGGGGGCGGCGGGGTGCCGCGGCGGG
>JAILBG010000002.1:0-2793 GCA_024681215.1 Clostridiales bacterium | reverse complement strand
CCTGGACGTTTATCCCGGCTGGGTGGCCATCAAAACGGTCAGCGGCGTGGGCTACGTGATGCGCCACCGCATCGACGTGACGGACAATCCCAACGCCGGCAATACGCCCAATTACCCCGTGGTGCCGATGCCCTATTATACGGTGATCGACCGGGATGTGGAAGTGAAAGCCTATAAGGATGTGGAAAGCGACACCCTGTCCCTGCTGACCGCCGGGGCGCGGGTGGCCATCGAAGGGTTCGAGGACGGCTGGGCCGTGGTGATCCATAAGCGGGTGTACGGCTACATCAACACCAACGATCTTTCGGAGATCCTGCCCGTGGCCCCCGACGCCGAGGAAGCGGACGGCGAAACGCCCATTTCCGTGTTCAATTCCTTCTATAACGACAACCCTGACCGCATCGTGAACTTGGGCGTTTGCTGCAAGTTTATCAGCCGCGTGGTGCAGCCCGGGGAGACCATGAACTTCAATAACGAGGTGAGCCCCTTCAACGCGGCCAACGGCTACCGCCTGGCCCCGGTGCTCAAGGACGGCGAAACCAAAATGGGCTACGGCGGCGGCAGTTGCCAGGTATCCAGCACCCTGTGGGACGCCCTGATGCAGCTCCCCGGCATCACGGTGCTCCGCCGCAATCCCCACGGCGACAACGCCGCCTCCTACCTGCCTCACGGCATGGACGCGGCCTCCGGCACCGACACCCAGAATTTCATTTTCCGCAACGATTATGATTTCCCTATCCGCATTGACGCGTCCACCCACGATCTGGCGCTGTTCATTGCCATCTATAAGGAGATGTAACGCCCCATGAAGCGTTTTCTGGCGCTGGCCCTGCTGCTTTTTCTGCTCTGCCCCGCGGTCCTCAGCCGGGCGGAGGAGGAAGCTTCCCCCGCGCTCTATACCGCCCGCACGCGGCTGGATTCCAAGGTATACACTGATTGGGACGGCACCGAGGGCGTCAATCAGATCGGCATCATTCCCAAATCCCGGCGGGTTTCCGTGCTGGCGCTGAATCCCACCTTCGCCCTGGTATCCTATTCGGAGGGCAAGATCGTGGGCTATATCCGCCGGGTGTGCCTGGAGGACCCCAAGATATTGGACAAAGCGACCACACCGCCTTACGGCGTGGATTTCAATCATTTCCTCGCCGCGGTGGAGGCGGAGGACGCGCCGGTCACCACGGCCCCCGGCGGCGGCGATACCCTGATCACCCTGCACCGGGGCGCGCGCGTTTCCTTCATCGGGTTTGAGAACGGCTACGGAAAGGTGATCTATCACCGGCAGTACGGCTATATCGATTCCCGGCTGCTGGGCGAAATGCTCAATGTGTACGAAACGCCGGAGGACGCGGGCACGGACGCCCCCATCGCCTCCTACACGTCCTTCTATAAGATCACCACGGACGAATCCAACCTGAACCGGATGGCCAATATCGCTGTAGCCTGCCAAAAGCTGTGCGCGTTTGCGCTGCTTCCCGCCGCGGATCTGAACTTTAACCGGGATATGGGGCCCTACAAGGCCAGCAGCGGCTACATGCCCGCCGGGGTGCTGGTGGACGGCGAACTGCAGCAGGGGTACGGCGGCGGCACCTGCCAGGTATCCAGCACGCTGTACAACGTGGTGCTGCAATTGCCGGGGCTCACGGTGCTGCAGCGCCGGGCCCACGGGGACAATGGGGCCAGCTATCTGCCCATCGGCGTGGACGCCGCGGTGGGCAATTCCCAGCTGAATTTCCGTTTCCGCAACGATTATCCCTTCCCCCTGCGGATCGAAGCCTCCAGCCAGGACGGGGCGCTGACCATCGCCATGTACCGGGCGGAATGACACATGTTTCTTCAAGGCAAAAGATCGATCTCCGTGCCTAAAGGAACCAGCGCGTACAGCGTTTCCGCGTCGTGATCGTTCAGGGCCACGCAGCCTGCCGTCCAATCCCCATCCGTACCGCCGCCATGAAGATAGATTTCTCCGCCCAGGGCCGTGCCCCAGGGCGGTCTTTGTTTATGGGCTGCCCGTTCCCGGATGCAGGAAATCAGTTCCTCCGGCGCGCCGCACCGCCGGGCGTCCGCTTCATTGGGATAGCTCACTCCCAGGGAAGGCCCGTATTTCCCCCGCTTTTTCAGGCACACGAAATAAGCCCCCTCCGGGGTCTTTCCATCCCCCTCCCGTTCCTTGGGCCCGATGGGACAGCTCCCCAAAGCGACGGGGCAGGCAAAAACTATTTTTCCTTCCACATCCAGCACGGTCAGCCGCCGCGCCGCCTTTTCGATCACGATACGCATTTTCTCTTGCAAAAGGGCCTCCGGCGTCCCGGAAGCCCCTTCTTTTTTATTCGTTTTCCGTTTGCGTCTCTCCGCCCTGTGCGGCGATCCATGCCTCGTTGGTTTCGTAGGCCGCCATATCCTCCGTCAGCTTTTGCAGGGCCTCCTCCGGCTGCATGCCGGAAACCTCCGCGCGAAGGCGTTCCGCCAGCTTCCTTTCTTCCTCGGGCTGCAGCCATTCATCGTGAATGGTGCCGCATTCCGCGGGCTGGATCACCGGCTGCCCGCCCTTTCCGCGAAGGAAGGTGCAGGTCATGTTGCTGTTGCCGCGGAATTCCCTAAGGATGGCCTGATCCAGTTCGTTGCTGGTATCGCACATGATGGTGGCGATGATGGTCAGGCTGCCCGCCTCCCGGGTGTTGCGCGCCGCGCCGAAAAAGCGCTTGGGCTTGTTCAGCGCCCCGGCGGCCAGGCCGCCGCCCATGGTGCGCGCCGTCTGGGGCGCGATCACGTTGCAGGCCCGGGCCAGGCGGGTCA
>JAILBG010000090.1:0-46561 GCA_024681215.1 Clostridiales bacterium | reverse complement strand
CCCCTGAGGGCGGCAAAATGCCCAAGGACGTATGGAACGACGCGCTCAAGATGCTCAAGAAAACAGACCCCGCCGTGTACGCGCCCCTGAGCCGGGGCAAGTACGGCGGCTTCAAGGAGGGAGCGTACCGGGCGCTGTTCGCCCCCGGGGAAGCGATTTTCATGAACATGCTGGTCAGCGCGGAGCGCCGGGAAAAAATCGAAAAGGCGCTGCAGCAGTGCGGCGGCGGGGACGCCCGGTTCGAGGCCCTGCCCCAGGAGGCGGCCCCGGCCACGGATGACGGCTTGCGGGAAGAAAAAACGCTGTCCGGCCTGATCGACACCTTCGGACGGGACAAGGTGCAGATCGACGAATGAGCCGGCGCCGGGATCAAATCCCGGCGGACGGGCGTTTTATGATGGGAGATTTGTTTTCGCCGGCGGAGGTTCTCCGCGCGGGCTGAAAGGAGCACAGAATGAATTCCAATCGCGGTCAGTATAATTCCGCGCCGCTGTACAATATGAAAAACCGGCGGCATGCCCAGGCGGACAAGCCCGCCCAGCCGGGGGAGGCCCCCCAGCCCGCCGGAAAGGGGAAAAGGTATCAGGCGCTGTCCATCGTGCTGTCGGCGGTGCTGCCGGCGCTTTTCCTGCTGTGCCTGCTGATCCCCAATTTGTTTCTGCGGCTGCTGTTCCTGGGGGCCGTGGCGGTTTCGCTGGTGCTGATGTGGATGCTGAAGGCCTTTGTGAAAAGCGCCCGCAGCACCCTCACCGTGGTGTACGCGGCCCTGGCGCTGGTGATCGCGGTGGCCATCCTGGTGCCCGGCGGCGACCCTGTGGACGCGGGCAAGCGCGGGGACGCCCCGGTGAACGCTTTCAGCAATTTCAGCGTGTCCGTGCCCGCCGCCCCCACGGCGGAGCCCACCGAAAACCCGGATACCCAGGTGACGCTGCCCGCCGCGCAGCAGCGGCTGGAGGAATTCCTGGCCCAGTGGGCGCTGTTCCGGGTGGATGAAATGGTGAAATACTGCCAGCCCGCCTGGGTAAGCTCCCAGTCCTCTCCGGAAACCACGCTGTACCAGATGGTGCAGGGCAGCCGGCCGGCCAGCTTCGCGGTGGAGAACATCGACGGCAGCGACGGCGACAATACCCGCACCATCACGGTCCGGGTGCTGTTCAATGAAAACGACAACACCCAGGTCTGGAAACGGCTGCAGGTGCTGATGTTCCGGGTGAACGACGTGTGGTATGTGGGGCCCCAGAGCCTGGGTGGCGTGGTGATCAACGAATCCGGCCAGGAAGGGCCCGCCCCCACCATGCCCGCCTCCACCATCGCTCCCACCGCCACGCCCAATCCCGACGGCAGCAGCGCCGTTACCGTGTATTACAACAAGGAGGGCGGCAAGTATTACCACGCCATGCCCAACTGCCCCGCGGTGGACGAGCGCTATTGGCCGCTGTCCAGCTTCTCCTTCGATCTGATCAACAGCCAGGAATACAAAAACCTGGTGCGCTGCCCCCGGTGCAATCCGCCGGAGAGACCCGCCGTGGGCCGGTGATCATTCCGCCAGCGTATTTGCCCAGGATTGCAGGCGGCACAGCGCGGCCAGGTGGCAGTATTTGATCTGCGCGCCCAGCCGCACGCTGCCCTGTTCCTCCAGCGCGGTTTTCAGCGCGTCCGCGAGGAATGCGATCTGGCCGCGCAGCTGCTCCGCCGCTTCTGGGGCGGCACCCCCGAAGCATCCGTCCAGGCGCGACGCCTGGGCGGAGAGGGTATCCCGCCAGGAGGCGAGGGCTTGCCGGGCGGCGGTTTCGTCCATTGTCCTTTTGTCCAGCCCGGAGGAAAGGGAAAACAGCTGCTCCGCCGTCTGGGAAAGGAGGCGCAGCGCGTCCTCCACGGCGTCCAGCTGATCCTTCCGTCCGGTGAGGCGGAAGCGGATCTCCGGCCAGGCGATCTCCGTCTGCGCCGTTTCCAGGCCGTGATGGGCCAGCAGCCGCTTCTGCACCTGCTGGGCGTCCGCCCGGGCGGGATAGGCCGCCGCCAGCAGGCGGTTTTCCCCGTCCCGGTATCCCCCCGCGCCCCGGGCGCGGAAGCTGTCCGCCGCCTGCCGGGCCGCGGCGGCGTCCCGGTACGTGCCGAGGGACAGGGCGTGCCACTGCCCGCCGGGCAGGGTCACTTCCCGGGTCTCTGCCATCCCCTCGTCAGGGAGGGCGGGAGCGCCGGGCAGCAGGGACAAAAAGTATGCCTGCAGCCGGGGAAAAACGGGGCTGCGGGCCAGGAAAAACGCCCCGATGCCCAGCAGCGCCAGCACCAGGAATACCCTGCGACGGGTCCGCCGGACCCGGTAACGCCGCGTCTGCAAGCGCCCTGCGCGCATTTTCCCGCCCCCTTTCAGGCAAGGATATGCCCGGGAACGCCCCGTTATTCCAAAGGAGGACCTATGCGATATCATTTGGATACCATTCCCGTGTGGGACGCGGTGAAGCTAGAGGGCGAATGTCCCCTGTGCGCCCTGCGGCGGCATAACGAGCGGGTGGACGTGGACAGGTATCTGGGCGCGTCGGTGATGGAGCCGGACACCCGGATCCAGGTGAACGCCCTGGGCTTCTGCCCGAAGCACCAGGAAATGCTTTACGCCCAGAAGAACCGCCTGGGCCACGCGCTGATGATGCACTCCCATCTGAAGGAAACCATGCGCTGCCTGGCCCCCATCCTGGAGGAAGCGAAGGCCGGGGAAGGGAAGAAGCCCTCCCTGTTCCGCCGGGCGGAGGGCGGCGCTCCCGGCGCGGCGGCGGCGGGGAAGATCCGGGAGCTGACGGGCACGTGCATCCTGTGCCGGTCGGTGGAAGAAAACACCAACCGTTACGCCTATACCCTGCTGCATCTCTATGAAACGGACGACGCCTTCCGCCGGGCTTTTTCCCAGTCCAAGGGCGTATGCCTGCAGGACATGGCGCTGCTTTTGCAGATGGCGGGGGAGGAAATGAAGCCCGAAATGTACCGGCGCTTTGCTTCGGACCTGTGCGCCGCGGTGGAAAAGAGCCTGGAGAAACTGGAAAAAGATCTGGAGGGCTTTACCCTGAAATTCGATTACCGCAACGCCGATAAGCCCTGGGGCGACAGCCGGGGCAGCCTGGAGCGCACGGTGAATAAGCTGCGGGGCTGGTGCCTGGGCGAGGAGCCCTGGCCCCAATGAAAGGCGCGCGCCGCTGGGCGCTCCTGATCCTGTGCGCGGCGCTTCTGTCCGGCTGCGGCGCGCCGCCGCCGCAGGAGGAAGAAAAGCCGCAGCCCGTGGAGGAAACGGCGCTGATCAGCGCCGATACGGGTGGGCTGCCCGCGTCGGGGTTCACCGCCGTGCTGTATTTCCGCTACGGAACGACGGCGTATCTGGCGCCCCAGACGCGGCAGGTGGAAGTGGGCAGGAACGAAGCGCCGGAGCACGCCCTGGTGCAGGCCCTGCTGGACGGGCCTTCCGGCGCGGCGCCCATTCTGGGCGGCCTGTTCCCGCCCGGCACGGAGGTGCTTTCCACCCTGAGCCAGGGGGACACCCTGTTCGTGACCTTCAATGAAGCCATGATGGGCCGGTACGCCGACGAGGGCCAGGACGCCGCTGACAGGACGGAGGGCGTGCTGCGCCGGCAGATGTGCCTGGACGCCCTGAGCGCCACGCTCACCGAAGCCGGGCTGTGCGCCCGGGTGCAGGTGCTGGTTTACCGGGGGGTGGACCAGGGGAAATCCCTGCGCCTGACCGCGGGGTTCCTGGACCAGAGCGGGGATGAAGCGCTTCTGCCGCCCCTGACCCGGCGGGAAGACCGGCTGCTGACCCCCCACAATACCGCCGTGCTGATCCTGGATGCGTGGCAGCGGCAGGAGTGGGCCGCGCTGTACGATCTGACGGCCCGGGACGCCGCGCGCCCCCGGGAGCAGGCCGCCTGCGACGCCTTTGCGGACGGCGGCACCCTGGTCAGCTTTTCCGTGAGCCCGGGCAGCGTGAGCCCGGATGGGCAGAGCGCCGTGGTCAGCGTGGATCTGACGCTGCTGGGCGAGGCGGGCGACCGGGAGATCGGGGGCTATCCCCTGCGGATGCGGCGGGAGGACGGATTGTGGAAAATCGGATATGACGAGCTTGAGAAGCTGATGAATCAGGACTGAGGGATGGAGCAGAAATGGATCGACGCTGGAAACGCCTGGGCTGCCTGATGGCGGCGGCGCTGCTTTTGTCCGGCTGCGTGGGCCAGGAGAAAGCCCCTGGTGGGCCGCAGCTGACGCTGCCGCCGGCGGAAAAACGCTACGAGGCGCCGGAAAACGATATCAACCAGGGCTACGAGCAGACGGTGCTGCTGTATCTGCCTTCCCTGGAGGGCACCCAGCTGCTGGCTTACCCGGTGAAGGCGCAGTTTTCCGCCTCCCGCCATAACGCCCAGACGCTGTGCGAAATGCTCCTGTCCCAGCCCTCCGCGGGGGCGGCCCAGGCCGTGGGCGGCGACGTGACGCTGACGCTGTCGGGCACGGACGCGGTGGAGGTATCCGGCCAGGTGGCCACGGTGAGCCTGGGGGCCTCGGCGCTGCGGCTGTCTCACGAGCAGCTGTACCTGGTGGGCCAGGCCCTGGCCAATACCCTGTGCCAGTTTGGGGATCTGCAGTATGTGAACGTGCTCATCGCCGGGGTGCAGCCGGGGCTGAACGTGGCTTCCACCCTGCCGGCGGGGGCTTTCCAGCCCAACACCCGGGAGGATCTTTCCACCTTGTGGGCCCGGGCGGGCGCGCCCGCCACGGCGGGCCGGCGGTCCTTTGCCGCGGCGGTGTATTTCCCGGCGCCGGCGGGCAAGGGCATCCTGTGCGAAGGGCGCACGCTGTCCTTCTCCAGCCAGGATCTGCCCGGCATGGCGGTGACGCTTCTGGAGGCCATCGGGGCCGGGGCGGAGAAGCTGCCCAACGCCCCGGCCTGCCCTCGGCTGCGGGAAATGCTGGCGGACAGCCCCGTATTGGAGGAAACGGGGGGCGTGCGGCGGCTTTCGCTGCACTTCCGGGAGGAAATGAATTCCGCGCTCATCGACGCGGGGATCACCCGGTCCGTGATGATGGCGGCCATGACGTATACGTTCACCACCTTCCTGCCGGGACTGGACGGCATCGAGGTCGTGATCGGCGAGGAGAGCATTACGTCCCTGACGCCGTCCGGCACCTATTCCGGCGCCGGGGAGCAGATCCGGTTTGCGGACGGGCTGATGCGGCGGCGGGATTTTTCCGGCTTCCTGCTGGCCGAATGCGCGCTGTATTTTTCGGACGGGAACGGAAGGCTGACCCGGGTGCTCCGGCCCGTGCCCTTCTACGAGGCGTACAGCGCCCGGGCGCTGGTGCAGCTGCTGCTGCTGGGGCCCCAGCCCTTCGACAGCGTATCAGGCCTGCGGCCCGTGCTGCCCCAGGGCCTGCGCCCGGCCGACCTGCTGGGGGTTTCCTACGCGGACCAGGCGCTGGTGCTGAACTTTTCCGATCAGTGGCCGATCCTGTGCGAAGGCATGGACGCGGCGGCGGAAAAACAGATGATCTACGCCCTGGTGAATACCCTGTGCGAACTGCAGGGGGTGAAAAAGGCCGCCTTCTTCGTTCAGGGCGAGCAGCCCGATTCCCTGGCGGGGCACATTTACCTGCCCGGGGATTTCCTGCCCAATCCCGATCTGGTAACGCCCTGAAGCCCCCTCTTGACGGCCGGCGGCCGCCGCATTATAATAGGACCGACAACTGAATGAACGGCGCATCTTCAGGGCAGGGTGGAAATCCCGATCGGCGGTAAAGTCCGCGAGCCTCGCTCCGTTTTTACGGAGGGGCAGAGCCGGTGAGCATTCCGGCACCGACAGTAAGCCGCGGCGCGCAGCGCGCGGCAAGTCTGGATGAAAGAAGATGGACGGAGGAGCTTCTGAAAAACACGATCCGGCATTCTCCGATCCCCTGAAAGATCAACGCGGTGCTTTCAGGGGATTTTTTGATGAGAGAACGGAGGGAAAACACATGAACAGCAAAACCGGGAAAATCACCCTGATCGGCATGTTCTGCGCCATGGCCGTGCTGGCGGTGGCGCTGATCCGGATACCGGTGGTGCTCTTCCTCAAGTACGAGCCCAAGGACGTGGTCATCGTGCTGGGCGGGCTGATGATGGGGCCGGTGCCCGCGGCGATCATTTCGGCCATTTCGTCGGTGATCGAAATGGTCACCATCAGCGATACGGGCCCCTGGGGGCTGCTGATGAACGTGGTCTCCAGCTGCGCCTACGCCTGCACGGCGGCGGTGATCTACCGGAAAAAGCGCACGGCCGACGGCGCGGTGGCGGGCCTGCTGTGCGGCACGGCGGTCATGGCGGCGATGATGCTGCTGTGGAATTACATCGTCACCCCCATTTACACGGGCACCCCCCGGGAGGTGGTGGCGGGCATGCTGCTGCCCACCTTCCTGCCCTTTAACCTGCTCAAGGGCGGGCTGAACACGGGAATCACGCTGCTGATCTACAAGCCGCTGATCACCGCGCTGCGCAAGGCCCGCATCCTCACCGGGGCGGACCAGCCCAAGAAAGCGGAGCTGAAGATCGACCCGGCCATGATGGTGCTGGGCGCGGTGCTGCTGGCGGGCTGCGTGCTGCTGGTGATGCGGCTGAGAGGAACGATCTGAAAATGGATGCTCCCATGCGCGGCGAAGGCCCGCTGTACGTGCTTTCCGGCCCCGTGATCCACGGCCGGGGCAACGGGCGCACCGTGGGGATGCCCACGGCCAACCTGCCTGTGCCCTCCGGCGCGGCGCTGCCACCCTTCGGGGTGTACGCCGCCCGGGTGCGGGTGGGGGACAGGGAATACCTGGGGGTCACCAACGTGGGGCTGCGGCCCACGTTGACCGCCGATCCCGTCCCCACGGTGGAAACCTTCTTGCCCGGTTTTTCCGGCGATCTCTACGGCCGGGAAATCACGGTGTCGCTGTACGCGTTTCTGCGGCCCACCCGGAAGATGGCGTCCCTGCGGGAGGTGGAAGCCCAGGTGGAAAAGGACGCGGAGGAGGCCCGGCGGCTGCTGGGCGGGAACGGAATGTGAATCAAACGCCGCCGGGGGCTCTCCGGCGGTTTTTTGCGGAAAAAGCGGCTGTTTTTGCGATGGAAAGCAGTTGAACAAAACCCAAGAATCGTATATAATATAGCCGTGTAATTTTGCTCGGGAGGAAAGCGCGTGTTTCAAGGCTTCGGAAAGGAAATGATCCCTTTCTTTCTGGATTTGCGGTTTCATAACGACAAATCTTTTATGGACGCCAACCGGGACAGGTATTACCGCGCGGTGCGGGATCCCTTTTACGCGTTCATCGGCGCCATGGGCCCGGGCATGCAGCAGATCGTGGAGGACATGGAGGTGCGGCCCGCCAAGTGCTTAAGCCGCATCAACCGGGACACCCGCTTTTCCAAAGACAAATCCCCCTACCGGGATCATCTGTGGGTCTCCTTCCGGCAGAGCGGCCGGCCCAACGACGGCACGCCCTTCTACTGGTTCGAGGCCGGGGCGGATCACGTGAACTGGGGCGTGGGCATCTGGGGCGAGACCCGGGAGATCATGGACGCCATGCGCCGGCGGATGGCCGCCCACCCGGACGATTTCCTGCGGATCCTGCCGGTGCTCCGGCAGCGCGGGTTCGCGCTTTCCGGCCAGGAATGGAAGAAAATGAAGCCCCCGGAAGGGCTGCCGGAAGCGCTGATCCCCTGGTACCTGAAAAAGCAGGTGTACGCCGAGCGGCTGGGCGCGAAAATGGCCTGGCTGCAGTCGCCGGGGATCGTGGACCGGGTGATGGAGGATTACCGGGCGCTCGCCCCGCTGTACTGGATCTTCCGGGGCTGCGTGGAGGACGCGATGGAACAAATGGACGAACAGGGAGGAAACGTATGAGCTGGGACTTGCGCACCCTCAGGAACGGCACGGATGTGCGCGGACGGGCCATGGGGGACGGCGCGCCCCTGACGGCGGCGGCAGCCGGCCGGATCGGCGCGGCGTTTGTGAAGTGGCTGCGGGACAGGGGCGTGCCCAACCCGCGGATCGCCCTCGGGCGGGACTGCCGCCTCACCGGGGAAGCGCTGCTTGACGCCTGCGCGGAGGGGTGCCATCAGGCGGGGGCCCAGGTGGAATGCTACGGGCTGTGCACCACCCCGGCCATGTATATGAGCCTGATCACCGAAGGCTTTGCCTGCGACGGCAGCGTGATGATCACGGCGGATCATTTTTCATCTGAATATAACGGCATGAAGTTTTTCACCCGGACCGGCGGCATCGAGAAGGACGATCTGGACGCCATCCTGGAGATCGCCAGCGGCGATTCACCCCTGCTGGGGGACGCGGGCCCCATCGTGAAAAGGGATTTCATGCCCGTGTACTGCGAGCAGCTGAAGGGCCTGATCCGCCGGAAGCTGAATACCGATGTGCAAAAGCCCCTGCTGGGCCTGCACGTGCTGGTGGACGCCGGCAACGGCGTGGGCGGCTTTTTCAGGGATATGCTGGACGATCTGGGCGCCTGGGTGGAGGGCAGCCAGTTCCTTGCCCCGGACGGCACGTTCCCCAATCATGTTCCCAGCCCGGACGATCCCCGGGCCGTCGCCGCCGTGACCGAAGCGGTGGTGAAATACGGCGCGGACATGGGCGTGCTTTTCGACGCCGACTGCGACCGCGCCGCCATCGTGGACCGCACCGGCCGGCAGATCGACCGCAACCGGCTCATCGCCCTGATCAGCGCCGTGCTGCTGGATAAAAAGCCGGGGCTGACCATCGTCACCGATTCGGTCACCTCCACCGGCCTTCATGAGTTCATCATGGAGTGGGGCGGCGAGCATTACCGTTACAAGCGGGGCTACCGCAACGTGATCAACGAGGCCATCCGCCTGAACGAGGCGGGCATCGACTGCCCCCTGGCCATCGAAACCAGCGGCCACGCCGCCCTGCGGGAAAACCATTTCCTGGACGACGGGACGTATCTTGTGACGGCGCTGATCTGCGAGGCCATGCGCATGAAGCAGGAAGGCCGGGAGCTGAGCGAGCTGATTGCGGATCTGAAGGAGCCCAAGGAGAGCGTGGAGCTGCGGCTCACCATCGGCGCCGAGGATTTCCGCGCCGCCGGGCGGGCGGCCATCGAAAAGGTGATGGACCACGCGGCCTTCGCCCCGGGCTGGCACATCGCCCCGGACAACCGGGAGGGCGTGCGCATTTCCTTTGATCTGCAGGACGGCGCCAACAACGGCTGGTTCCTGCTGCGCCTCAGCGTGCACGATCCGGTGCTGCCGCTGAACATCGAAAGCGACGTGGAAGGCGGCGTGCATGAAATGGCGTCGGCGCTGCTGGGCGTGCTGTCCGGCGCGGAGGGCGTGGACCTGAGCCATCTGGAAAAATTTGTGCAGGCGTAACGAAAGATTATTATACAGGGAGGAAATCATCATGGACATCCGGCAGAAAACCATCAACAACATCCGCACCCTGGCGGCGGACACCGTGCAGAAGGCCAAGAGCGGCCATCCCGGCGCCCCCATGGGCATGGCGCCCATGGCCTACGCCGTATGGATCAAGGAAATGAAGCACAATCCCAAGGACCCCGCCTGGAAGGACAGGGACCGGTTCGTCCTTTCCTCCGGCCATGCCAGCTCTTTGATCTATACCATGCTGCACCTGACCGGCTACGGCCTCACCATGGACGATATGAAGCAGTTCCGTCAGTGGGGCAGCAAGACCCCCGGCCATCCCGAATACCGCCACACCGTGGGCGTGGAAACCACCTCCGGCCCCCTGGGCCAGGGCGTGGCCAACGCCGTGGGCTTCGCCATCGCCGAAACCATGATGGCCGCCCATTTCAACCGCCCCGGCTTCCCGGTGGTGGACCATCGGGTGTACGCCTTCTGCGGCGACGGCTGCATGATGGAGGGCATCGCCAGCGAGGCAGCCTCCCTGGCCGGTACCCTGGAACTGGGCAAGCTGACGCTGCTGTACGACGACAATGAAATCTCCATCGAAGGCAATACCGATATCGCCTTCAAGGAGGACGTGGGCAAGCGGTTCGAGGCCTACGGCTGGCAGGTGATCCGCCTGAAGGACGGCAACGACGTGGACGCAGTGTGCGCCGCCATCGAGGACGGCAAGAAGGACCCGCGGCCCACCCTGATCGTCTGCCCCACCAAGATCGGCTTCGGCTGCCCCGCCAAGGAAGGCAAGCCCTCCGCCCACGGCGAGCCCCTGGGCGAAGAGAACGTGGCGGAAACCAAGAAAAACCTGGGTATGCCCGCCGACAGCTTCTGCGTGCTGCCCGAGGTGTACGCCCACGTTGAAGAGGAAATGAAGAAGAACGAAGCGGCGGAAAAGGCCTGGGACGATCTGTTCGCCGCGTACTGCCGGGAATACCCCGATCTCGCCGCGGAATGGGAGCAGTGGCACAATCCCGAACTGACCGACGACGTGGCGCTGAACGACGCCCTGTGGCAGTGGGAAGGCAAGATCGCCACCCGCGCCACTTCCGGCGAAATGATCAACCGCCTGGCCAAGCTGCTGCCCAACCTGGTGGGCGGCAGCGCCGACCTGGCCCCCTCCAATAAGACTTACATCAAGGACGGCGGCGATTATTCCGCCCAGAACCGGGCCGGCCGCAACCTGCATTTCGGCGTCCGCGAGCACGCCATGGGCGCCATCTGCAACGCCATCGCCCTCCACGGCGGCCTCAGGGTGTTCTGCGGCACGTTCTTCGTGTTCAGCGATTACATGAAGCACGCCATCCGCATGGCGGCCATCATGAAGCTGCCCGTCACCTTCGTATTCACCCACGATTCCATCGGCGTGGGCGAGGACGGCGCCACCCACGAGCCCATCGAGCAGCTGGCCGGCCTCCGGGCCATCCCGGACCTGCTGGTGTTCCGCCCCGCCGACGGCAAGGAAACCACCGCCGGCTGGCTCACGGCCCTGACCGCCGGGCTGCCCACCTGCCTGATCCTCACCCGGCAGAACCTGCCCCAGTACGAAAACAGCGGCTGCGAGGCCATGAAGGGCGGCTATATCCTGGCGGATTCCGACAAGGAAACCCCGGACGTGCTGCTTCTGGCCAGCGGCAGCGAAGTGGAGCAGATGATGGGCGCAAAGGAAGAGCTGAAGAAGGAAGGCGTCGACGCCCGCGTGGTTTCCATGCCCTGCATGGAGCTGTTCCTCCGCCAGAGCAAGGAATACCAGGAAAAGGTGATCCCCGCCGCGGTCCGCGCCCGGGTGGCCATGGAAGCCGGCGCCACCATGCCCTGGTACCGCTTCACCGGGCTGGACGGCCGGGTGATCGGCATCGACCATTACGGCGCTTCCGCCCCCTACGCGGTCCTGTTCCGGGAATTCGGCTTCACCGTGGAAAACGCGGTGCAGACCGCTAAGGAAGTGCTGGGCAAGTAAGAAAACTCCTCATCGGCCCGGGGCGAAGACCAGCCCCGGGCCGGTTTCGTTTTGGGCGAGCGGGAAAACGGCATTTACGAAGCCGGCCGGGTCGTTTGCTTTGCAAAACCGCCGCGACGCTTCCGGGCTTGCGGATGCGGGATTGACAAACCCGGGACGCCGCGCTATAATCAAACCGACAGCGGACCCGACCAGAGCGGGCGGCGCTGGGGAGGCAGTGTTTGGAATCGGTTCTGTAACGGGGATCATGACGAACAAAAAACAGCGGTGACATGACCGCTTGTTTTCTGACGTCATGGCGCGGTACGGACGATGCCGGGCACTTTTTTGTTTGCCTTTTTCCCGCCGCCGTCCCCGATCCTTCATCATGTCGATCAATATGAAAACGAGGGATCAGCATGAACAAGGACTGGATCACCCTGGAATTTGACAAAATCATCGAACGGCTGCAGGCCCAGGCCGTTTCCCAAGCTGCGCGCCGCCGCCTGGCGGAGACCGCGCCCATCCTGAACGAGGGCCTCTGCCGGGCGCGTATGGAGGAAACCACCGCGGCGCGGAGCGTGCTGGAAAACGCGGGAACGCCGCCCCTTGCCGAAACGGAAGGCACGGAGGAAAGCCTTTCCCAGGCCCTTCAGGGCGGCATGCTGCCGCCGGGCCAGCTTACCGCCGTGGCGCGGTTTTGCGCGGCGATCCGCCGCCTGCGCCGGTATCTGCAGGACGCCCGGCTGTTCAGCGCCGGCATCGCCTCCTGGCACACGGAGCTGCCCGACCTGAACGGGCTGGAGGAGGAGATCGTCCGCTCCGTCCGGGAGGACGCGATCCTGGACGACGCTTCTCCCGCCCTCAAGGCCCTGCGCCGCCAGCGGGAGCGCGGGGAACAGGAGATCCGGGAAAAGCTCAGCCAGATCCTCCTGCGCCATAAAAAGGAACTGGCCGACAGCTATATCACCCAGCGCGGCGGGGCGTACGTCCTCCCTGTGCAGAAGCGGTATCAGAGCGCGTTCCCGGGACGGGCGGTGGAATCTTCCGCCAAGGGGGGCACCGTGTTCATGGAGCCCAACGCCGTCCAATCCCTGCGGCAGGCGCTGGAAGCGCTGCTGATCGACATCGACGCGGAGGAGCGGCGCATCCTCTGGGCCCTGAGCGACCGGGTGGCCGCGGAGGAAGAAGCGCTGCGCAGCGCCGTCCGGGTGATGACGGAGATGGATATCCTCTTTGCCAAAGCCAAGCTGAGCGCGGAAATGGACGCCCGACCCGTGGAGCTCACCGCGGAGCGCGCGATCCGCCTGCGGGACGCCCGGCACCCGCTGCTGGAGCGGGACGCCTGCGTGCCGCTGAACCTGACCCTTTCGCTGCCGGACGCCGGCATCGCCGTCACCGGCCCCAACACCGGGGGCAAGACCGTGTGCCTCAAAACCACCGGGCTATTGACGCTGATGGCCCAAAGCGGGCTGCATATCCCCTGCGGGGAGGGCACGGTGATCGGCATGATGGACCGGGTGCTGTGCGATATCGGCGATAGCCAGAGCATCAGCCAGAACCTGTCCACCTTCTCCGGCCACATGACCAACGTGATCCGCATTCTGCGGGAATGCAGCCGGGACAGCCTGGTGCTGCTGGACGAGCTGGGCAGCGGCACGGACCCGGCGGAGGGCTCCGGCCTGGCGGCGGCGGTATTGGAGGAGCTGCTCCGGCGGCGGTGCTTTTTCCTGGTGACCACCCACGACCCCCAGATCAAGCAGTGGGCGGAGCAGACGGAGGGCGTGATCTCCGCCCGGATGGCCTTCGATCAGGAATCCCTCCGGCCCCTGTACCGGCTGGAAATGGGGATGAGCGGGGAAAGCTGCGCCATTGAGATCGCCCGCCGCCTGGGCATGGACCCCGGGCTGCTCAGCCGCGCCCGGCAGGTGGCCGATCACGGGCCGCAATCCGCGCCGGAAACGCGGCGCCGGCCCATGGGCGTGCCCGGGAGCCGGCTGCAGCGGCTGCAAACAAAGAAAGAGGGCGATTTCCGGCGCTTCAGCATGGGGGACAGCGTGCAGCTTATGCCGGAAAAGAAAACCGCCATCGTATACCGCCCCGCGGACGAGGAGGGCAACGTGGTGATCCAGCTTCAGGGGAGAAAGCTCACCGTGCGCCACAACCGGCTGAAGCTGCTGGTGCCCGCGGCGGAACTGTACCCGCCGGATTACGATTTTTCCATCGTTTTCGATACCGTGGAAAACCGCAAGGCGGCCCACACCATTGCCCGCAGATACGACGCGGACGCAGAGGTGGTGCTGCGGGAGGGAAAGAAAGAAGAATAAACCCCGCGCGAAGCCGGGCGGCGGGGGTGTACGGCGACGCATCAGTCCCCGGCCGCGGCAGTTTTTCCCAAGGGAAAGCCTAAAGGCGCCGTTTGCCGTATCTTTTTTAAGCAAAAATGAAAAACGGCGCATGTTTTTCTTTCTTCCGGACAGGACAATGACGATGCGGCGACGAATATAGAATTCAGCAAATTCCGGTAACGACGCAAGAGGAGGAATCCCCCAATGAAATTCGGATACTTTGACAATCCCAAGCGCGAATACGTGATCACCGATCCCCGCACGCCCATGCCCTGGGCCAACTATCTGGGCTCGCCCGCCTACGGTGCCATCGTCACCCAGAACGCCGGCGGCTACAGCTTCGTCAAGTCCGGCGCGGCGGGGCGCATCCTGCGCTATACCTTCAACCAGTTCGACGAGCCGGGCCGGTATATTTACCTTCGGGACGAGGACACGGGGGATTTCTGGTCCGCCTCCTGGCGGCCGGTGGAGAAGCCGCTGGACGAATACAAGACCGTCACCCGCCACGGCACCTCCTACACCCAGATCGAATCCGGCTACAAGGGCATCGAAAGCAAGGCCCTCTATTACGTGCCCATGGACGCCACCTACGAGGTATGGCGGCTGGAAGTGAAGAACACCGGCGATCAGAAGCGGAAGATCGGCGTGTTCGGCTACTGCGAGCTCACCACCGAATCCTTCTATACCCAGGATCTGGTGAACCTGCAGTACACCCAGTTCATCACCGTCACCGAATTCCACGGGGATCACATCATCCAGAAGATCAACCAGTTCTGCAACGTGAACGAGGACGGGGAAAACGGCCGGGAGCGGTTCTTCGGCCTGGCCGGGGCGCCGGTGGTCAGCTACACCGGGCGGCGCGAAAGGTTCCTGGGCACCAGCCGGTTCAACGCCCCCAAGGGCGTGACGGACGGGAAACTGGACGACAGCCTGAATTTCAACGGCAACCCCTGCGGCGCGCTGCATACCGTGATCGAGCTGCAGCCCGGGGAGAGCCGGTCCGTCGCCTTCCTGCTGGCACAGAAGGGTACCCGGGAGGCCCGGAAGCTCATCGACCGGTACGCCGACGTGGAAAAAACCGTGGACGCCGAATGGAAGGAACTGATCGCTTACTGGCATGGCAAGCTGAACGGCCTGAACGTGAACACCCCGGACGAGGATCTGAACACCATGGTGAACACCTGGAACGCCTTCCAGTGCTTCACCACCTTCGTCTGGTCCCGCGCCGCCAGCCTGGTGTACTGCGGCGAGCGCAACGGCTACGGCTACCGGGACACCGTGCAGGACATCCAGGGCATCATCCATCTGGACCCCGCCATGGCCAAGGAGCGCATCCGCTTCATGCTGTCCGCCCAGGTGCATCACGGCGCGGGCCTGCCGCTGGTGAAATTCACCCACAACGCCGGCCATGAGGACACCCCGGAGCAGGACAGCTATGTGAAATCCACCGGCCATCCCCATTACCGGGCGGACGACGCCATGTGGCTGTTCCCCACGGTGTACAAGTACGTGGCGGAGACCGGCGACAAGGATTTCCTCAATGAAGTGATCCCCTTCGCGGATTACGACGAGGGCACGGTGATCGAGCATCTCTGCCGCGCCATCGACTTTACCATGCACCACCTGGGCCACCACGGCATGCCCGCCGGCCTCCATGCCGACTGGAACGACTGTCTGCAGCTGGGCGCCCAGGGGGAGAGCAGCTTCGTGGCCTTCCAGTTCTATTACGCCATGAACCTGCTGAACGAAATGCTGCCCAAGACGGCGGAATACGCCGAATACAGCCAATGGCTCACGGAAAAAGCGGCGGAGCAGCTGAATAAGATCAACGAATTCTTCTGGGAGGACGACCGGTTCCTCCGGGGCTACACCCAGGACGGCGCGGTCATCGGCAGCAAGAAGGACCCCGAGGCCGCCATGTGGCTCAATCCCCAGGCCTGGGGCGTCATTTCCCGGGGCGCCACGCCGGAGCAGGCGGAAAAGAGCATGGAATCCGTCCATCGGCTGCTGAATACCGAAAACGGCATCGAGCTCATGGCCCCCTGCTATAAGAAGCACTATTTTGAAACCGCGTTCATGAAGCTGTTCAACCCCACCACCAAGGAAAACGGCGGCATCTTCTGCCAGCCCCAGGGCTGGGCCATCCTGGCCGAAGCGCTGCTGGGCCACGGCGGACGGGCCTTTGAATACTTCAAGGAGAGCTGCCCCTCCGCGTACAACGACCGGGCGGAGATCCGCGAGGTGGAGCCCTACGTGCATTCCCAGTTCATCGAGGGCCATGAAACGCCCCAGCCGGGCCGCGCCCACGTGCACTGGCTCACCGGCACCGCCTCCACCGTCATGGTGGGCATGGTGGAGGGCATCCTGGGGCTGCGGCCCACGCCGGAGGGGCTGTGCATTTCGCCCGCCATCCCCGCCGAATGGGACGGCTTCACCATGGACAAGACCTTCCGGGGCAAGCGCCTCCACATCGTGGTGGACAACAGCGCCCATCACGAAGGCGGCGTGCAGAAGCTGCTGGTGAACGGCAAGGCGGCGGGCAGCGCCGTGCTGACCGACGATATGATCCGGGACGGCGATGAAATCACCGTGGTGATGTAATTTCAAATGATTTGCCTGCGGGGGAGCCGGGATCCGGTTCCCCCGCGATTTTGGGAGGATGAAAAATGAAACGGGAATTGGGGATCGCCCGGTGCGGGCTGGCGTGCTGTCTGTGCTCCGAAAACGTGCAGTGCAAGGGCTGCCACCGGGACGGCTTTGCGGAGCTTTCCTGGTGCAAGGACGCCAACTGGTGCGAAAACCGGAAATGCGGCATCGCAAAGGGCCTGGCAGGCTGCTGGGAATGCGGCGAAACCGAGTGCCGGAAGGGCCTGTTCGCCGAAAAGATCAAGCCCCGGGGGTTCAACGAATATGTGCGCCGGTACGGCCTGGAAGCGCTGCTGGACCGGCTGGAGGCCAATGAAAAGGTCGGCGTCGTTTACCACCGGCAGGGCGTCATGGGGGATTACGACGATTTTGACGACATCGAGGCGCTGATCGCGTTCATTCAGACGGGCCGCAGGAAATGACCGCGGCGGAAAGGCGGATACCATGATCGCGCAATACCCGCCCATGGGGTGGAACAGCTGGGATTGCTGGGGCGCCGCGGTGACGGAGGATACCGTGCGCCGCAACGCGGCGTACATGGCGGAGCATTTGAAGGAATACGGCTGGGAATATGTGGTGGTGGACATCCAGTGGTATCAGCCCACGGCGGCGTCCCACGCCTACGAGCCGTTTTCCGATCTGGCCATGGACGGATACGGCCGGCTGCTGCCGGCGGAGAACCGCTTTCCCAGCGCCGCCGGAGGGAAGGGCTTCGGGCCCCTGGCGGATTACGTCCACGGCCTGGGGCTGAAATTCGGCATCCATATCATGCGGGGGCTGCCCCGGACGGCGGCCCACCGGAAGCTGCCCATCCAGGACAGCCCGTACTCCTGCGCCCAGGCGGCGGACCCCAATTCCATCTGCCTGTGGAACCCGGACATGTACGGCACCCGGGCGGAGGAGCCCGCGGCGAAAGCGTATTACGACAGCATTTTCCGCCTGTATGCGGACTGGGGCGTGGACTATGTTAAGTGCGACGATATCGCCCGGGAATACCCCCGCTGCCAAAGGGAAATCGAGATCATTTCGGAGGCCTGCCGCCGCTGCGGGCGGGAGATCGTGCTCAGTTTGTCGCCCGGCCCCGCGCCCCTGGAGCGGGCGGAGCATCTGAAGCAATACGCCAATCTCTGGCGGATCACCGACGATTTCTGGGATGACTGGCGGCTGCTGAAGGCCATGTTCGAGCGGGCGGAAAAATGGTGCGTCCACGCCGGGCCGGGCCATTGGCCGGACGCGGACATGCTGCCCCTGGGGGCCCTGCGGCAGTGCTATTCCGGGGAGGAAGGAAAGCAGACCCGCTTCACCCCCGCGGAGCAGCGCACGATGATGACCCTCTGGTGCATGATGCGCTCGCCCCTCATGATGGGCGGGGACATGACGAAGAACGATCCCTTCACACTGTCGCTGCTCACCAACGGAGCGCTGCTGGCCATAGAAAGGGAAAGCTGGTGCGCCCATCCCCTGCGGACCGGGGAGGAAGAGGCGGTGTGGATCGCCCCGCAGACGGACGGCGCGGGCTGCTACGCCGCGGCGTTCAATCTGTCGGAAAAGAAGCGCCGCGTGGCCGTGCCGGATCTGGGCCGCCCGATCCGGAAGGCGACGGAATTATGGACCGGAAAAACGGGAAGGAGCCTCAGCGCCCTGCTGCCCGCTCACGATACGGCGGTGTGGCGGATTCAATTCTGATCCCGGAACCCGCCCGCCATAGCAAATGTTTCCACAAGAAAAAGCCCCCGGATTGCTCCGGAGGTCCAGACGATCAACAAAGTGCTTTGGGGTAGTATGAAGGGGCCGTAGCCCCTTCATCAATGATCCGCAGCGGCGGCATGTACGCCGCGGGGCCCGAAGCGCCCGGAAAACGATCCTGTGGATCATTTTCAGCGGAGGGCGGGCGGAAGCCCCGGGCAGGCAGTCGGTCATACCGCTTCCTCTATCAATTTTCGGCCGTAAAATGAGCGTTTCTGGGCATGTCTGCCCAGAAACGCCATTTTGCAGAAAATTGATGTACTCATCGAAAGACGGCTTTAGCTGGCTTTCGATGACAGTGTGTCGACTTTGTCGACACACGAAAGCCCCCGGATTGCTCCGGGGGCATTGCTTTGTTCAGGGATTGAATCAGTCGCCGTTGAACTCGTTGCACAGGCCTTCCCAAACGGGCATCTGGGCTTCGATCAGGGCAGCGGGATCGTTGCTGTAGACGTTCCACAGGAAGCCGTTGCCGATGATGTCGTTGTTGGTGCCCATGGCCAGGGTCATGTTGAAGGCGGAATGATCCGCTTCACGCAGCATGGCATAGGTCTCGTACACAGCGCGGTCATCGGTGTAGTTCAGCTTGTTGCCAACCCAGGCATTCTCATCGTCATAGCCGGGGGTGGGGTTGGTCCACATGTCGTAGATGAAGGCCAGGTTCGCAGCGGTCTGGTCGTCATACACGTCGGGGATCAGGGTGATGTTATCGGACACAACGTGCACATACGTGTCGCCCTTGGGGCCGATGGGGAACGCAACGCAGCCCCACGGATCAGCCATATCAGCCATTTCGGAATTGTCGTTGAATCCGCCGTAGGTCTGGTACATATAGAAGCCGCAGTAGCCCTGCTTCCAGGCATTCTTGTACCAATCCCAGTTGGCGCCTTCACCGGCGGGAGCACCGTAGTTCAGCCAGGTTTCCTTGGCCCAGGTCAGGGCTTCCATGGCCACGTCGCTGTTCATGACGGGCTTCAGCTTGCCTTCGTCGTCCGTGGCGAAGAACGCGCCGCCGTTGGAGAACACGGAGATGATGAGGAAGTCGGTGTTGTCGCCGATGATGCCGTAGATATCGTTGATACCGTCGCCATCGGTGTCACGGGTCAGCTTCGCCAGCAGTTCCACGAAGGCATCCCAGGTCCAGGTGCCAGCTTCCTGCATGTCGTAGATCTCGTTCCAGTCGATGCCGGCATCTTCCAGAACCTTCTTGTTGAAGTACAGGCACTGACGGGGTTCAGCTTCGCCGGCATAGACGCCGTAGGACTTGCCCTGCTTGGTGGTGAAGCCCAGGTCCTGCTTGTTCCACTTGTCGGCGCTCAGGTCAACCAGATCGTCCCAGGCACGGGCGCCGGCCTTGATGGCGTTGGCCACAGAGCCGGGCTCCAGGATGTAGAGGCGATAGGAGCCATCGGGCGCGGCCACGAAGTTGGTGAATTCGGTGATCTGGGAGCCCCAGTCGCCGCCCTGCTTCGCAACGATATGGCAGTTGTAGGTCTCATCCAGCCAATCGCGGTACGCATACAGCGCAGCCTGCTCTTCGGTGGGATCTTCGGCGCGGGCGTCGCTGCCCACATCGCCAGACCAGTAGTCGAGGATGTAGATGGTGGCACCGCCAAAGTCAACGCCTTCGCGGACTTCCGGATAGCCTTCCGGAGCTTCCGCCAGCGCGGCAACGCTGACCAGCAGCAGCGCCAGCACCAGGAACAGGGAAACCAGTTTCTTCATATTGGGTTCCTCCTTTTTATTTTCCACGCATCCACCGTCTTCAGGGACCGGGTGCATGCATAGATTCGGTTTTTCATCCGGCTGGATACCGGATATCTCCACCTCTATTTTACTCCTTTGAGCCGGACATTGCAATACTTTCCACAAAAGTTCTCTGGGTGAAAATGTAAAGAATCACCAGCGGGATGCAGCAAATCAGCACGCCGATGGACACCAGCTGCTGCTGCCGGGCCGGGGGCACGATGATGGCCTTCTCGGCGTCCTGGGAGAAGTAGCGGCCCATACGGGTGAGGATGGAGGAGAGCTCAGTGGAGTAGATGACCATGGTTTTACTGATGAAATTGCGGGTGTAGAACAGGTCCGTCCACTGCCAGACGAAGGAGAACAGGAAGCAGCTGAGCACCGTGGGCATGGCGTCCGGCAGCATGATGGTGGTGAAGGTGCGCAGCGTGGAGCAGCCGTCCACGTACGCCGCCTCCTCCAGGGATTTGGGGATGCCCTTGAAATACTGCCGCAGCATGTAGATGTACAAGCCGTCCTTGAGGCCCATGCAGGTGGCGCTCATGAGCAGGTAGGGGGTCAGGTTGCTCAGCAGGTTCAGCGACTCCCCGTTGAAGGTTTTGAAGATGCCGAAGATATCGAAGTAGCGGAAGTACATGTACAGCGGGGTGGCGATGGTCTGGGGCGGGACCACGATGGTGAGCACCACGCAGGCGAACCAGAACCGCTTGAGCGGGAACTCATACCGGGCGAAGCCGTAGCCCACCAGGGTGCAGGCGATCACCTGCAGCACGCTCACCAGGAGGGACGTCCATGCCGTGTTGATCAGCGACCGGGGAAAATTGGTCAGATCGAACACGATGGAGTAATTCTCCAGCGTCACGTTCCGGGGCAGCAGCACGATGGTGGAATCGTACAGGTCCTTTTCCTGCATCAGGCTGGTGCCGAAGCGGGTCAGCATGGGCTGGATGATCATGAAGCACAGTCCGAACACCAGCAGCCCGCGGACGATGGAGACCGTCCAGCGCTTGACGCCGGATTTGAACAGATAGCCTCCGCTCTTTTTATTGGCGGAGCGTTTGTCGCTGCGCGGGAGCGATTCTGCCTTAAGTGTCATACTGCTTCACCACCCTGTTGATAATGAAGGACGCGATGCCGATGAAGGCCAGCGCCACGCCGAAGTAGATCCAGCTCTCCGCCGTGCTTTCGCCGTACCGGGTGCGGGTAAACTGGGTGTTGATCCACTCCATGACCTGGTTGTCGTTTTTCATGAAGAAGTCGATGATGGTGTAGATGGCGTTCACCAGCAGCAGGGGGCTGACCATGGGGAAGGTGATCTTCCAGAAGGCCTCCCAGGCCGTGCACCCTTCCACGTCCGCCGCCTCGTACAGGGAGGGGGAGATGGCGGACAGGCCGGAGAGGAACACGATGATCTGGATGCCGCTGGCCATGACGATATCGTAGATGGCGTCGATCATCTGGAACAGCACGTCGAACACGCCGCTGCCCACGCCGGAAACCATCAGCAGATCCTGCAGTGCGCCGGAAATGTTGATGCCCGACTGGGCGGCGATCTCATCGGATACGCCCTGCAGCATGTTGTAGGTCAGCTGGCTTTCCACGCCGGGCAGCACGCCGGAGGCCAGGATCACCGGCAGAAAGAAGATGGCGCGCGCCACGGTGCGGCCCTTGAACTTCTGGTTCAGGATGACCGCCACCACGAACGCCAGCACCAGGGTAGCGATGGCGTTTACGGCCATGCGCCCGCATTCCTCCACCAGGTACTGGTTGAAGTACGGGTCCACGCCCATGGCGTATCTGTAGTTTTCAAAGTTGTTCCAGGTGAGCTGATAGCCGTGGCCGGGAACCAGCACCACCTTGTTGAGGCTCATGATGACCGATTGGATCATCGGCTTCACCATGAAGATGAGGAAACCCAGAATGAACGGAAGGACGAAGAGCACGCCGGTGCGGGCGTTGCGGGAGCGCATGGTGTCGTAATTCTCATTGACGGGCAGCAAAGCCGATACGGATTCGCCCAGGCTCCAGCGCTCGCTTCTGTCTCTTTTCTTTCTGCTCATTTTTTTTCCCCTCCTTCCTCTGTTCCTGACGCTTGATCGGGCGGTGTCTCCGCGGCCGGGGCCTCTGCCGCCGGCTCTTCCGCCGCCGGCTCCTCTGCCGGCGGCTCCGTGACCGGCTCGGGGATCAGCATCTGGCCGGCGGGAACGGTGACGGCGCCGAACGGAACGTCCGCGTCGCTGAGGTTGTAGAAGATCACTTTTTCCAGGCCTTCGGGCAGCGGGGCTTCGCCGATGGCGGCGCTGTCCGGCGCCCAGCACATGCCCTGCACGTTGACGCCGTTGACGGCCAGCGGCGTGGTGCCGTGGTTGACGTAGCGCCGCGTGCCGTCCGCAAGGAGGATGATCTCGGCCGCCCCGTCGGCGTTCTCCGTTTTGGCGGTGCCCTTGGCGGGGATGGCGATGTCGCCCACCTTGATTTCCTTGTCGGTGCTGTTCACCCACAGATCGCCGTCCGGCAGCACCAGCACGTCCAGATCGATTTCCGCGGTCACCAGCTGATAGTTGCCGGCGCCGGTGTTGCGGCTGTTGGTGTTGTCGGTTTTCACCATGGCGTCGGTGAAGTTGGCATACATGCGGCTGCCGTCCGGCAGGAAAACCACCGTGACGCCGGCTTCGGCGGGCTCCAGCACGCTGCTGCGGGCGGGGATCTCGGTTTCCCCTGCGGTGATCGCCGCGTCGGAAGCGTTCACCCAGACGCGGTTCCCATCGCCGGGCAGCAGGAGATCCAGGGCCTGGTCGCCGCTGACGGGCAGCCAGTTCAGCGCGCCCACCGTGCGGGTGCCGGGCTTGAGATCGGCCTCCGTGCGGTTCAGGTACATGCGGCTGCCGTCCGCGCGGAAGATCACCTGCACCGGATCGGGATTTTCGGATTTGATCCAGCTTCTGGCGGGCACGGTTTCGCCGTTCACCGGCAGGGCTTCATCTGTGCAGTTGACCAGCAGCACCGTGCCGTCCGCCAGGATCATGGCGTCCACGTTCTGCGTATCCCGGACGCGCACGTAGGTGCCGGGGTTGAGGACGGCCGCCTTGTCGACGTTGCCGTCTTCCTTGAAGGTATAGCCGTAATTGATGGCGGTATCGCCGTAATTGACGTACATGCGGCTGCCGTCCGGCAGGAGGATCGCTTCGGCCTGGGTATCGTCCGTGGCCCAGCGGTAGCTCCTGGCCGGGATCTCCAGGCCGCCGCTGACGGCGACCGCCTCGTCGGATGCGTTCACGTACACGCGGGTGTGCTGCCCTTCCGGCAATTCGCTTTCCAGCGCGTCGGCGAAGATCACGTCGAAGATTTCGCCGTCCTGAATGCGCACGGTGGAGCAGGGCCGGAGGACGGTGTCGCCCGCGGTCAGGGAGACGGCGGTGAAGTTGACGAGGCTGCGGGCGCCGTTGGGCTCAAAGACCGCCTGGATCTTCGCGTCCTCCACGCCCTTCTGCTCGCGGACCACCAGATAGTCGCGGGCGGGGACCACGGCCCCATCGTCCAGCGTGTAATCGCCGCTGCCGTAGTTGACGTAAACGTCCGTGCCGTCGGCGTACGTGGTTTTGGTGACGTTCAGCGGCAGTTCCATGTGGCCGGTGATGCGCGTCCGGTTCAGCCCGGCCATCTCCCGCTGATAGCGGGTGATGGTGTCGATGGCCTCCTGGCGCCAGGCGCTGTAGCTGGCCCCGTAGTACGCGGTGTGCATCGTATCCTGCAGGATCTTGGCGTCTTCATAGAAGAAGGTGAAGTTCAGCCCGGCGCCGTATTCCACGCAGCGCAGCAGGTTGGTGTGCCAGTCGCTGGAAAGGTTGAGGGAGGGGCCCGTGTAATCCAGAGAGCCGTGAATGGCGATCTGGTAGAAGGGCACCGCGGCGTCCAGCAGGGAATAGCTGAAACCGCTCAGATCCATATCGGTGACGATATCGGCATAGGGGAGGGCGAAATCAAATCCGTCGCGGATCATGATGCTTTCGCCGCTGTCCCGCGCCTGCTTCATCGTATCGATGTTCATCGTTTTGACGGTTTCGCGGGTGGTGGTATTCCGGGGATCGTAGTTGCCGCTGAGCAGATGGCCGATATCCCGGAACGCCACGCCGTAGGCGCCATTGTCCTTGAGCGTCTTGATCAGGTTGGAGGCGTTCTGCTGGGCGTAATCGGGACGGGTGAGGTAATAGACGGCCTGATCGTTGTCTTCCGTGTAATAGATCTTGGAATACGGGGTGATCTCCACGATTTCCCGGGTGGTGAACCGCGCCGCGTTGGCCCGGGGCGTGAAGCCCTGGAGGAGCTTGGTATCGTAGGCGAAGGCGGTGATGCCGTCGAAGTAGAGGCGCACGCCCTTCTCCTTGGCGTAGGCGATCAGGTCCTTCATGCCCTGGGCGCCGCCCAGCACGCCTTCCGCGTTGACGCTGGTGAGCACGTGCTGCCGGATGCCGCCGTTGCACCAGCCGGAAGCCCGGACGCTGATTTCCCGGATGCCCTGGGAAACCAGATCGTCAATGATGGTTTTCATTTCGCTGAAGGTGGTGGTGGCCAGCACGCGCTGCACCGGCAGGCCTGCCGTCACGATACGCTTGTCGATGGCGCCCACCAGCTCCACGGATACCGGCATATCCTCGGAAGCGTCGTTTGCCAGCATTTCCGGATGATTATCCCGCAGGTAATCGCCGTATGCGTTGGCCATGTCCACGTAGCTGTCGCTGTTGAGGAAGCGGTAGCGCTGCCGCACGGTGTCCTGCGGCAGGGATTTTTCATACATGATGACCATGCTGGGCGTTTTGTTGGAAACGTTGTACTGGTCCGAATGCAGCACGTGGTATTTGGCGCTGACGGTGTTGAAGCTGTTGGGATGGAAGGCGGTGTTGATGCCGGGCTTGCCGTTGATGTCGGCCTTGATGCTGGCGTAGGAAGCGCCGCCCTCGATGATGCAGATGAACGAGCCGCCTTTGCTGGTCAGGCCGAAGACGGGGAAGGTGATCTTTGTTTCGTTCACCACTTCGGAACGCTTGGAGGCGTAATCCCAGCCGTACAGGTTCGCGATGTAGCTGTTCTGCTGCAGCTTTCCGTTGTTGTAGCGGATCAGCGCGCCGCCGCCTTCGGGCACGAAGAGGAATCCGTCTTCGTATTTTCCGTCTTTGCCGCCCACCGCGCCGAACATGGGCAGGATATTCAGGTAGGTGATGGGGGCTTCTTCGTTATAGGTGATCTGGTCGTAGGGGACCTCCACAATGAAGTCGGGGCCGTCCAGCCGGTAGACCACCGTGATATCGAAGCGGATGGAGGAGTCCGAATCCCCCGACAGCGCCCACTGCGCGTCCCGGAGGTATTCTTCGCTGGTGTAGTCGATGCCCTGCACCTTTTCGTCGCCCTTGAGAGCTTTGAGGATGTTTTCCTTCGCCTCGGCGCGCATGAATTTCGCTCTGCGGAACGCGCGGTCCAGCAGTTCCTTGCGCGCCGGGTCCGCATCGGCTTCCTCGATCATGCCCTTGACGGCGCTGTTATCATAATCCTCGCTGCCGGAGGCGTCCAGCGCGTCGGCCAGGACGGCGATCCACTGGTTTTCCTCCTTGGAAAGCTCGGCTTCGGAAACGAGCTCCCGGATCTGCTCCGCGGCGGTCATTTTGTCTTCATATTCTTCGGATTGCACCAGGGCCAGGATCGGCTCCATTTTTTCCTGGGCGGCATCCTCTTCTTTGCCGAAAAACCCGTTGGGATTGGAGGTGATGGTGGCGGCTATGGCCTCCAGGTCCACCGGCTCCACGTTGGGACGCTCGATCATGCCCTGCAATTCGCTCATCCATTCAATGGCGGCTTCTGCGGCTTCTTCCGATTCGTCCTCCGCGTTTTCCAGTTCCTTGATCCTGTCTGCCAGCAGCTCGGACGCCTGCTTGCGTTCTTCCTCGTCCTCCGACAGCGCCCATTCAGCGAAGGATTCCAGGTCCTTGAGCTCCTCTGCGTGCTCGTCGATAACGGCCTGGACGGCCTCCCGCTGATAGGGGATGATGGAGGCGGTTTCCAGATCGTCGATGAGCGTCTGGATCCAAAGGTTTTCCTCCAGCTCCAGGGCGTTCATGGTGACGGACAGGCGCAGCACGTGGGCCGCCAGCCGGCGGAGCTCCAGCCGGGTGGACAGCGCCATATCGCGGATCGTCTGGGCGTTTTCGTAGTTCGGGGTGAACGCTTTGTCCAGACGTTTGGTTTTATCGTCCGGGGAGTTCTTGATGCGGCTGAGGATTTCGTCGTAGCGTTCGTTGGTCAGCACCTGGGGGATGGTGGCGATGCCCTGGATCTGGCCGACGGTGTAATGGACGCGGATCTCGGTGGTCACGTCCTCTTCGTTCTTGACTTCCTCGATCACGTAGGCCTGCTTGTCGATGGAGTATTCCCAGTTGTTCATATCCTTGTCAGCCGAGGAGGCGGAGTAGGATACGATCAGCGTGGAACGCATATCGTTGAGCTGGGACGTGCCGATGGCCACCTTGCCCGGGTCTTCCGAAACGCCGCCTTTGTCGGCGTCCGGGTTGGACATCCAGACGCGGCCCGTTTTCTTTTCCTTCAGGGTAAAATGGCTGGTGGTGGGGTACATGGTGAATTCGAGATACTCGTTGGACATTTTCTTGTCCTTGGTGGTGGTATCGTACGAATTCCGGCGGATCCTGTTTTCTTCCGTTTCCGCCTTGTTTTCCGCGGGCCACAGCTTCGTGCCCAGGTAATACAGCCCGCCCAGGACCGCCAGCGTCAGCACGGCGGCGATGACGCGCTTGATGATGACGGATTTCTTCACGCGCTTTTTGGGAGCGCCGTTTTCCTTTTTCATTCTACGTCACCTCCTCAACTGAGCCGGAACACGATCTCACGATACATCGAGGCGAAATAACCGAACGCATCGCTGAGAAGGCTGAAGAATACCAGCAGCAGGAACAGGATCACCATGGCGCCGAACACCGTGGCCACGATGGAAATGAGCGTTTTGCCCGGGCCGAAATCGTGCACCTCCATCAGGCCCACAAAGGCCAGGAAGAGGCACCAGATCTCCGAAATGCTCATCAGCACCGTGTAGAAGGAGCCCTCGTCGAAGGCCAGCACGTTGCTCACGAGGATCAGCGGCAGCTGGATGATGATGTAGGGCACCAGCGCGTAGCACATGGCCATGTAGATGTCCTTGAAGCGGCCCTTGCCGTCGAACAGGGTGGAAAGGCTCCAGTTCGAGATGCACAGGACCAGGAAGGGCAGCAGCAGCGACGCCCAGCGCTCGTAAATGTTGATGTACTGGATCGCCGTGGTGATGAACTGGAAGCTGGTGTACATCAGCTTGAGCACGTAAGTCAGCAGGAACAGCAGCACGAAGGTGTGCGCCGCCGCCAGGGAACCCCGCTTTTCATGCACCAGATCCCAGAACCCGTCGAAGGGATGGAAGATCACGTACTTGGCGTATAAAAGCGTTTCTTTATAGCGGCGCAGACGCGGATGTTCCTTGCGGGCAACGGCGTCATTTAGCGACTTTGTTATGCTCATACGCTGCCACCTCCCATTTTACTTTTCTGATCGTCTTCCGGACGAAGGAGAATACCACCAGCACCACGATGATCAGCACTACCCACAGGATGTTTTTTTCCACCCAGATCTTCCGGTAGTAGCGGAACGCCTGGCCGTAATTGTCCCGGTCGTGGGCCATCTTGAACAGGGCCATGGCCTCCTCGTATTCCTCGGCGCGCATCTTGGAGCGGCCGATGCCGATGAACGCCAGGTTGTAGTTCGCGTTGTGCTGCAGCACCTTTTCCCACGTGTCGGCGGAGCCGTCGTAATCCCCCCGCAGGTACTGCTCGGACGCCAGGAAGATCAGATTGCCGTATTCCGTGGGGGAGAACACCGTCACGCTGCAGTCCAGCTCGTCCAGCACCAGCAGGTCCGTGCCCATATGCTCGATGGAGTTGGCGCGGGAGAACACGCCTTCGGCGTTGACGCCGGAGGTGCCGAACGCCCAGAGCATGATGCCCTGAGGATCGTAGCCGAACACGCGGCCGCGGGTCTGGTCGATCACCACGTACACGTCGTTGTCCAGCACGGTGATGTCGTAGAGCTTCGAGGGCCCGTGGTCGGAGGACTGTTCCACCCATTCCAGATCGCCGATGGGGGGATAGCGGTCGTTCTTGACCAGGATATCCTGGCCCACCGCGTTCAGGAGGCGGATGGGCTTTGCGTTGTCCCACAGCAGGTCGTACTCGCTGAAGGAGGTATTGGTGGCGTAGATGAAGCCGTCGTTGTCGATGTAGATGTTCTGGTATTCGGTGGGCACGAAGGCGGCCTGCTGGGAGCGCTGCTCCTTGGTCATGAAATAGGTTTTCCAGATGTAGTCCCAGAGGTTGTAGGTAACGGGATTTGCGCCGATGAAGCCGGTGAACGTGCCGTCTGCTTCAAACTTGACCAGGCCCTTGTTGATGTTGTTCGCCAGCACGAACACGCGCCCCGAGGTGTCCACCACCAGCTTGTTGGGCAGGAAGGACTGGTTCTGGTCGAAGGTGGAATCGCTGGGCTTGGTGAACAGCTGAACGAATTCCAGATCCTTGTTCATCACGATGACGCGGTTGTTGTCCCGGTCGGCCACGTAGATCTTTCCCTCCGGGTCCACCGAAACGTCGTTGGGGTTGTTGAAGTACGTCACGTTTTCGCTGGTCAGCGCCAGGGGGCCTTTTTCCGCCGAGCTGCCGACGGGCGGCTTGAGGTAATAGCTGCCGTCCTCGTCGGTCAGGTAGCTGCCGTCCTCGTTCTTCATCAGGTCGCTGGCCGCCATGAATTCCTGCAGCTTGTCCGCGCCGACGGTCACCTGGTCGATCACGCGCACCAAGTCAAAGCTGGCGCCGGTCCGGGTGAGGTGCAGGATGCGGTTATTGCCGGTATCGACGATGTAAAGATCCTGATCCCGGACGAACAGGGATTTGGGCGAGCGCATGGCCTTGTCCAGCGCCAGGGAGGAGCTGTAGATCACGTCGGTGACGCGGTAAGCGTCCGGGCTCTCCCTCAGCTCGCCCCAGTAATCGTAGTTATAGGTGTAGGTGCTGGAATAGCCGTCTTCCGCCGCGAACGCCACGGTCATGGGCGCGAGGATGGCCAGCGCGGCGAGGACCGCCAGCAGCCTTTTCATTGTTTTCACGTTCGTTTCCCTCCTGTCTTCATGATTCACGTACGGGTCAGTCTTTGAGACCGGAGCTTGCCATGGTTTCAAGGATCCGGCTCTGAGACAGGATGAAAATGACAACGGGGACGATCATGACGATGACCGATACCGCGGCGGCCTGACCGGTACGGGCGACGCCGCCTGCCTGGATCTGCTGCAGGGCGTAGACCAGGGTCTTGTTCTTTTCGGTGTAGATGACGGTGGCCGCGTTGTTGTTCCACAGGCTCTGCACGGAGAAAATGATGATCGTCAGCCAGGCGGGCTTGACGTTGGGCATCACGATGCTCCAGAAGATGCGGAACTCGCCGGCGCCGTCCAGATGGGCGGCTTCGATCAGCGCCGTGGGCAGGCTTTCCATGAACTGTTTCATCAGGAACAGCCCGATGGGCGCGGCGAACGCCGGCAGGATGATGGCCCAGAAGGTGTCGATAAAGCCCAGGCGGCTCATGATCACGTAGTTCGGGATGCCCGTTACGTAACCGGAGAACATCAGGGCCGTCACCACGATGGAGAAGAAGGTGCGCCCGCCCGGGAAATCATACTTCGCCAGGACGAAGGCGGCCATGGAAGCGATGATCACGTGGCCGAAGGTGCCCACGAAGGTGATCAGCACCGTATTGGTCAGGTAACGGGAGAAGGGCACGTAGCTCTGGCCCATGGTGACGAACAGATCCGAGAAGTTGTCCAGCGTGGGATGCTGGGCGAACACCTTGGGCGGGAAGCGGAACAGCTCGTCCAGGGGCTTGAGGGACGCGGCGATGTTGAACACCAGCGGGAAGGCCATCGCCACGGCGAAGAGCGCCATCATGAAGTAGATGCCGAAATCGCCCCAGAAGCTGCGGTTCGGCTTGCGGCGCTTGGGGTGCGCCAGCTTGACCAGCATGAACACCCCGTAGCAGACCAGCAGCACGATGAGCAGGAAGTGGGCCAGATTCCAGGTGGCGATGCTGGTGTCGATCTGATTGTCCGTGTCTGCGGCGCGCTCGGTGGCGGCGGCGCCTTCGCCTTCTTCGGCGGCGGCGTCCTCGCCGGCGTCCGCAGCCACGGTTTCAACGGCGGCGGCCTGGGGCTCGCTGCTGTCCGCCAGGATGCCGAAGATGACTACGCCCGCCAGCAGCAGCGCCAGGATGACGCACATCATGGACACCTGCTTTTTGGTGCGCCCCTCCGGAGGACGGCGCTTCATCACGGCATAGAACGCGATGGCGCAGGCGATGAGCAGCAGCAGGAACACGATGCGGATGATTTCAAACGTCCGCGCCCTGCTGCTTTCCGCGGTTTCCGCGGGGGCCGCCGTGGCGCCGGCCGCCGCGCTTTCGGTGACCGTCTGCGCAGCGCCTTCTTCCGTGATTGCGGCTTTTTCCGTGACGGTGGCGACGTCCGCGGGGGCGGCTTCTTCCGTAACGGTGGCAACGTCCGCGGGGGCGGCCTCTACCGTAACGGTGGCGACGTCCGCGGGGGCGGCCTCTTCCGTAACGGTGGCGACGTCCGCGGGGGCGTTCTCCGCAGGCGCTGCGGCGAGGCCCTGTTCCGTCTTCTGCTGCGCCAGGCGCTGGGCGGCGATGACGTCCTCGTTATGCCGGTTGATCTGGTTGATCTTGGCGGAGGTGAAAACCAGCCCGCCCGCCAGGATCGCAATAATGATCGCGGAGATCAGCAGGAAGCGCTTCACATTGAGCTTCGGCTTTTCTTCCTCGACTTCGCCCCGCAGCTGCGCCAGGAAGCGCAGCTGCTCCGTGCGGCTGCTGGTTTTGGGCTGTACGTATTTTACGATCTGCTTCTTGCTCATGTGCCCACCTTCCTCAGCATCGCCTGAATGGCTTTGTTGCACAGGATCATCGCCAGGAACAGCACCACGGCGATGGCCGACGCGTAGCCCATCTCAAACCGGGAGAAGCCGAAGTCGAACAGATGGGTCACGATGGTGCGGGCCGCGTAGTCCGTGCTGGGATAGCCGGCCAGGGCCCGGGGCACGTCGGATACGTTGAATGCGGAGGTGATGCTCATCACCGCGCCGAAGAGCAGCATGGGCTTCATCTGCGGCAGGGTGATGAAGTACAATTCCTGCCAGCGGTTGCGGATGCCGTCCACGTAGCCGGCTTCGTACAGGCTGGGGTCCACGCCCTTGAGGCCGGCCACGAAGGAAAGGAAGCCGGTGCCCATGCTCATCCACAGGGTAACGATGATGATGACGGTCAGAATGTAGCGGGGATCCAGCAGGAACAGGATCGGCGCGTCGATGAAGCCGAACTGCATCAGGATGGAGTTCAGCCAGCCGTAGCTGTCGCCCTGGAAGAGGATTGCGAACACGGTGTACGCGCCGCCGGCAATGGACGGGGCGTAGAACACCACCACGGCGACGGTGCGCAGCCAGCGGGGCAGCTCGTTGATGAACCAGGCGAACAGGAAGGAGAGGATGTACCCGATGGGGCCCGTGACCACGGCGATCACGAAGGTGTTTTTGATGGCGGTGAGGAACACCTCATCCTGCAGCACCAGGTTGATGTAGTTCTGGAAGCCGATGAACCGGGGCGCTTCCAGGATGTTGTAGTAGGTGAAGCTGTAGAATATGGACGTACAGATCGGGAGGATGAGGAAGGTGAAGAACAGCACGGCATAGGGCAGCAGGAAGAGATAGCAGACCTTCATCTTGCCGGCTTTCTTGAGCCCGTACATGAACTTTTCCTTTTTCATGCTCCAGTAGCTTGTTTTGACCGACTGCATACGGTTTCCCTCCTTTCTCCCTTACTGGCTTTCGCCGGGCGTTTCGTTGGGCGTTTCAAGGGGCGTTTCGCCGGGTGCTTCCCCGCCGGTTTCCTCGGCGGGAGGCGCGGGGGAAGCGGCTTCAGCGCTGGCCAGGATCTGCCGCAGCTCTTCCGCGTTGGTGGACAGCCCGAATTCCTGACGCTTGATCCTGATTTCCTCGTTGATCGTCTTGGAATAGGTCAGGAGCGTTTCGCGGGCGTCTTCCTTGGTGTTGATGACGCGGCGGATGGCGTTGGTCATGTGGCGGGTGGTGGAGTAGCCGCCGGCGATTTCCGGGAAGCCGCGGGTGTGGGCCATCTGCTCCTGCAGCACCTTGAGCTGCTTGTCGCTCCAGCCCAGCTGGATCATGGCCTTCTTATTGGCCGTGGTATAGCGGGCGGAGGCGCCGAGGATGGATTCCATTTCCCGGCCGAAGTTGACCTGGGTTTCGGCGTCGGCCCACCACTGTACGAACGTCCAGGCGTTCTGGCGGATCGTCTCGTTGTCGGTCTTGATGATCATGGAGCAGGTCCCGCCGGAATGCACGGTGTTGTCCAGGTAGGTCGTTCCGTCCTCGGCGGTGCGCAGGGTGCCGGGGAAGTAGGTGAAATCCCACAGGCCGCGGATCTCGGGGGCGGAAACGGCGAGGTTGTTGTACAAGCCGTAATCGGCGACGCCGATGGGCATTTCGCCGGTACGGAAGCGGCTGACGAAATCGTAGATCGTGGGCAGGCCGTAGTCGTTGTACAGGGAGGTGTAGAGCTTAAAGGCCGCCACGCCCTCCTCGGTGTCGATCATGGTCCGGATATTGAATTCGTCGTAAATGGAGCCGCCCTGCTGATAGATCATGGAATTCAGGACGGAGGTATCCAGGGAATTGATGTTGGGGAAGGGCACGCCCACCGTCATGTTTTCGCCCTGGATGGTGGGCAGCAGCTCGATCAGGCCGCGCCAGGTCTCCAGCACGTGCCAGTCGCTCAGGTCATCCCAGCTCTCCGGGGCCATGCCCAGCTCTTCCAGCACGTCCTTGCGGTAGAACAGCAGGGGGAAGTTCATCGTTTCCGGGATGCCGTAGACGCCCACGTGGGTGGGGTCCACCACCTCGTCGCGGTACTGGAACGGGGCCAGGGCGCTGCGCTCGTAGATATCCAGCGCGGTGGCCTCCTCGAAGCTCTTGACGTGCACCTGCTGCCCGTTGAATTCGTAATCCCGGGCCTGGAACTGGGTCATATCCTCCACGGCGTGGCGCAGGGCGTAGTTCACCGGGAACCAGGAGCCCACGGACAGCACCACGTCCGGGCCGTTGCCCGCCACCACGGCGGTGAGCAGCGTATCCGCCACCACCAGCTTGACGTTGACGTTCACACCGTAATTGGGGGTGAAGTCCTGGTCGATGAGGGTCTTTAAGATGGTGGACTGATCGCGGCCGGTGGTGATCCAGACGTCCAGCACGTCGCCGCCCTCGTATTTATTGCCCAGGGCGTCGTAATCCACGGAATAGGAAGCGGCCAGGGAACGGACCTCGTTCCCCGCGTTGGCGGTCAGCCCGTCGTTGACCTTGGGCACCTGGTAATCGGCGCCGTGCACCAGGATCAGATCGATATCCAGCTTGGTTTCGGACATGTTCTGCATGGAGGTGCCCAGGGCGGTGATGTTGTCCTTGAAATTGGAGAAGGTCTGGGTGATGCGCTCGGTATGGTTGACGAAGCCCTCCAGCTGGACGGCCAGGGTCTGGGCCACGGCGATGCGGTCCGATTTCTGGCCGGTCACGGCCACGGTGTCGTCCACCAGCTTGAAGAGGCGCTTGCTCTCCAGGTCCATGCCCTTGATGACCTCGGGGTAGATGCTTTCCAGGTTATAATCGCGGAAGCGGTCGGGATTGACGCCGGTGAGCACCAGGATCTTGCGGTAGATCTGGTTCAGGCGGTAGATGGAATCGTCCATATCCTGCAGAATGGAGCCCATCTCGCCCAGCGTGGCCTCCAGGCGGATGGTGTGATCGCCTGCGGGCAGATAGAAGCGGTAGGGCGTTCCCGCCTGGTCGCTGAGGGTGTACATCTCCCAGGCGGTGTCATAGCTGAAGGAAACGGAGGAAACCTCCCCGAAGGGGATCTTGCCGTCGATATACAGGGAACGGCAGGAAATGGCGCCGCGCTGATGATTCTGGCGGGCCTTGATGGTGATGGAGTACCAGCCGCTCTCCGGCACGTTCAGCGGCCATTCGATCCACTGGCCGGCGTTGTTCCAGGAATCGCCGCCGATATAGTTGAGGATCGTGTGGTACACGTCGTAGGGCTCGGTGGAGGGGGAGGACCGGTCGTAACGGGGATAGAGGGAGGGAGAGGAGCGCCGCGTGGCGTCCTCGCCCTGGATGGTGGCCACCAGCTGGTCGCTGGTGCCGGCCTGCTCGCTTTCCGGATGCTCCTGCTTCACCTGGGCCACGTACTGCTCGTAGGTATTGAATTTCTGCGGCGCGGTGAGCTCGATGGAGCGGATCTCCATGGGCTCGTTCACGGCGCGCAGGGCGATGGTATGCTCTTTGCCCGCTTCAAAATAGAAGCGGTAGGGCTCCGCCACGTAACCCATGGGGTCCCGGAAGGCGACCTTCTGCCAGTCGAAAAGCTCTTCCTGCCGGGCCCGGCGCTGGTTGCCCTGGTTGTCGAAGCGGTCTTCTTCCTTCTCGAAGGGCTGATCGTGCCACAGCAGCGTGAACATCAGCTCGGACGCCCCGCTGAAGGGCGATTTCTGGTTCAGCACCGGCTGGCCGTTTTCATCCAGGACGGGCTGGCCGTCCGCGTCCACGGAGGGCTGGCCGTAGTCGATATACACGGCGCGTTCGATGTCCACGCCGCGCCCGCCGGCTTCCGGGCTCAGGGCGCGGTAGTCGATCTGCACGTTATACCAGCCGGATTCGGGCACGCTCACCTTCCACTGCAGGAAGGACCCGTCGCCCGTGAACAGGACGGTGTCCCCGTCCTGGGTATAAACGCGGGCGATCTCGCTTTCGTCCCTGTCCCCGGTCCCCGCCGAGGGCAGGATCTCGAACTGATCCAGCGGCAGCGTGATGGGCTCCGCCGGATTCGCGTCCTGCGCATCCTTGTACTGCGGCAGCGCGAGATACTTGCTGTAAGTCAGCTCGCTGCGGGATACGCCCTCCACGTCCGCGGTCAGATCCTGGTCCTGATACTTGGCGGAGAAGTTTTCTTCATCCCCGCCCAGCCGCACCAGAAGAACGATCGCGGCGACGACCACGGCGATGCCCAGCAGCCACCGGACCCACTTGTTCCCGAAGAACCGGCCTGCCATGTCACGAAAGCGCTTCTTCTGCATAAGCATACTCCCCTGTCAAATTTGAAATTTGCGGTGTTTGGTCAGCCACCGCTTTCGGAGCCGATGATATGGTGATACGATAGTTCGAATTCCCCTATGAAATATACCTCAAATCTTTCTTTCTGTCAATGAAAAATTGTTCCCGGCCGACGGGGAGCAGGGGCAAAAAGGCGGGCGGCGGGCACGGTTTTTCCGCACGATCCCCCTGGGACGGGCGGGAGGGGCCCGGAAAGGGAAAAAACCGGTTGTTTCCAATTAATAATGCGCTTCCGGCGGGCGATTCTTCGGGAAAGGAATTGCAATTCCCGGCCGGATCGGGTACAATAGAAGAAAAAACGGAGGGATGAAGAGCATGAAGAAGATCCTGTCCCTGATGCTGGTCCTGGCCCTGACGCTGGGATGCGTGCCTGCGCTGGCGGCGGGCGTTACGGTATATTCGTCTGATTTTACCCAGGGGCCCGACGGCTGGGTGGCCCGCAGCATGGGCAGCGCCTGGATCACCGCCGAAAACGGCGCCCTGCGCATCGAGGGGAGAGAAAGCGACTGGCATTCCCCGGGCCGGGATTTCGATTTGAAGGAGGGCGTGCGCTACACCCTGCGGGTGCTGGTAATGCAGAGCGAAACGGAGCATGCGGATTTCATGATCTCCGTGGCGCATAAGCTGAACGGCCAGGAGACCTATGAAAACCTGGCTTTCGCCACGGTGAACCGCGGGGCCTGGACCACGCTGCAGTGCGAATACACCCCCGCATATTTCGACAGCTACGTGCTGTATGTGGAAACCAAGGGCGCGCCGACGCTGAGCTATTCCATCAAGAATTTCGTGGTGGCGGCCCCCGACGGGATCCCCCGGGACGGGGAAGAGGCGGTGCAGCTGCCCATCCTTAAGGACGTTTACGCCGGCCAGTTCGATATCGGCATCGCCGTGCCCCAGTTCGTGATCCGAAACGGCGGCCCGGCCCTGGCGCTGGTGCAGGAGCAGTTCAATATCCTGACCCCGGAAAACGAGCTGAAGCCCGATTCGGTATTGGACGTGGCGGCCAGCAAACGCCTGGCCCAGGAGGACGAGACCGCGGCGGCGGTGCATTTCGACGCGGCCAAGCCCCTGCTGGATTTCGCCAAGGAAAACGGCATCAAGGTGCACGGCCACGTGCTGGTGTGGCACAGCCAGACGCCGGAAGCCTTCTTCCACGAGGGCTACGACCCGGCCAAGCCCTACGTGAGCCGGGAAGTGATGCTGGGGCGGCTGGAAAACTACATCCGGGGCGTCATGGAATACATGGATGAAAACTATCCCGGCGTGGTGGTGAGCTGGGACGTGGTGAACGAGGCCATCGACGACGGCGGGAATTACCTGCGGCCCTCCAACTGGACCAAGGTGGTGGGCGACGATTTCCTGGCCCGGGCTTTCGAGTTGGCCCGGAAGTACGCCCCCGAAGGCACCTTGCTGTATTACAACGATTACAACACCGCCGTGTCCGGCAAGCTGATCAAGATCGTGAAGCTGCTGGAGAGCCTGATCCCCGAGGGGAACATCGACGGCTACGGCTTCCAGATGCACCACAGCATCACTTACCCCGGCATCCGGGCCATCGAAAACTGCGTGGCGAAGATCGCCGCCCTGGGCCTGCGCCTGCGCATCAGCGAGCTGGACGTGGGCATCGACAAAAACGACGACGCCAGCCTGGAGGCCCAGGCCCTGCTGTACGCTCAGGTGATGCGTCTGGCCCGGAAGTACGCCGATCAGTTCGAGGCCGTGCAGATCTGGGGCCTGACGGACAGCCTGAGCTGGCGCTCCGGGAATTTCCCGCTGATTTTCGACGGCGCCCGGAGCCCCAAGCCCGCCTTCTGGGCCGTGGCCGATCCGGACAGCTATACGGACTGACGGCCCGAGCCGGCAGGAATACGATGGCGCAGCCCGCGCGGAAAACATGCGGGCTGCGCCATTCTGTGTCAAAAACGCTTCCAAATGAATTCGGTATATCTTTTCCGGATCGGATCGCTTACAATCCTGCCTGAAAGGAGGGAAAAACATGGGATACAGAAACGCGCAGGACATCTTCCCGGAAGGGCTGCTGCGGCAGATCCAGCGGTACGTATCCGGGGAAGCCGTGTATATCCCCGCCCTGGAAGAAAGACGGGCCTGGGGGGAGACCTCCGGCTATCAGCGATACATCCGGGAGAGAAACGAGGAGATCCGCGCGCTTTTCGCGGCGGGTCAATCCATGGAAGATCTGATGGAAAAATACGCGCTGTCCTATGATTCCGTCAAGCGGATCGTATACAGCAGAAAGGAGACGGCCATGCTGAAATACAGCGCCACCCTGTCCTCGGCCAGGGCGTATGCCCAGGCGGGCAAACTGGACGCCTGGATCCACCTGTACCTGAACCAGGACGGGCGGAACATCCCGTTTTCGGACGGGCTGAAGCTGATGGACAGGTACTATATCGCCCCGGCGCGGTTCCCGGCGCATTTCTTTCGGCGCTGCGCGGGGCCGGAGCCGGAGATGAAATACCGGATCGACCGGGACTGGTGGAACCAAAAGGTAGCGGAACTGGAAAAAGCCCTGCGGACGGAAGAGGACATGCCGCCGTTCATCGTTCATTATACCGAAGGGGGATTTGAACTGAACGACGGGAACCACCGCCGCAAGGCTTGTGAAAATTTGGGGATCGACACGGTCTGGGCCATCGTATGGATCACGGAAAAGGCCGAATTGGACGATTTCATGGAAAAATACGGGGAGTACGTGAAGGACTGTACGGTGATCCGCAGATGAATCAGAAAACGGCGCCGCCGGAAGAGAGCAAATCCTCCTCGGTGAGGACGCGGACGCCGTGGTCCTTGAGGAGCTGGGCCGTGATGCCGCTGCCGGGGACCAGCACGCCGGAAAAGGAGCCGTCGTAAACCTGCCCGCAGCCGCAGGAGGGGCTGTTGGCCTTGAGCACCGCGGCGCGGCACCCCGTCAGGCGGCAGAGCCCAAGCGTTTCCTCCGCGCCTTTTCGGTACGCGGCGGTGACGTCTTCGCCCGTCCGGCTGATCACCCGTCCGTTTTTTTGGATCTCCGCCGGGGGCCGGGGCGTGGGCAGCCCGCCCAGCTGCTCCGGGCAGACGGGGATCAGTTCGTAGTTTTCCAAAAGCCGGACGGCCTCGGGGCACGCCCGGCTTTTGCCGTCGTACCGGCAGGCGACGCCCAGCAGGCAGGCGCTGATCAGCACCCTCATGCGATCTCCAGCGCGATCTCCATCATCTGGGTGAAGGTTTCGCGTACCTCCTGGGCCGTCAGGCATTCGCCGGTAAAGACGTTATCGGAAATGGTCAAAAGCGCCAGGGCGTTCTTGCCCGCCCGGGCGGCGGTCAGGTACAGGGCGTAGGCCTCCATTTCCACGCACAGCACGCCCAGGTCCTTGAGGATCTGGGTGGGCTTTACCTCGCTTTGATCGTAGAAGGTATCCGTGGAATAGATGGGCCCCACGGGCATTTCCACGCCCATCCGCCGGGCGGCGGCCACGGCTTTTTCCAGCAGCGCATAGGAGCAGCACGGCCCCAGATTGCCCTTGAAGCCGAACTGGGCCCCGAAATTGGAATTGGTGTAGGCGCTCATGCCCGCCACCACGCTGCGCAGGCGCAGCCGGGGGGAGATCATGCCGCCGGAGCCCACGCGGATGATGTTCTGCACGTCGTACTGGGTGAACAGCTCCCAGGAATAGATGCCGATGGAGGGCATGCCCATGCCGCTGGCCATGACGGACACGCGCTTTCCCTTGTATTCGCCGGTGTAGCCCTGGATGCCCCGGACGTTGTTGACCAGCACGGCGCGGTCCAGGTAGGTATCGGCGATGAATTTGGCCCGCAGGGGATCTCCGGGCATGAGGACGGTGGGGGCGAAATCGCCCTTGTTGGCGGTGTTGTGCAGGGTAGGCATGGGAATCCCTCCTTTTTTGTTGTTAACAGTATATCAGAATCAGAAAAATTCGTCCAGCAGCGTATAGTAGCGCAGCTTCTCCCAGTCCGGGCGGACGCCCAGGAAATCGAACAGCCTTTCCGGCTTGAAGCCGGACACGGCATGCCCGTAATGGCCGTCGGTGTTGTGCCGGAGGCTGCGGTAGCACAAGGCCAGATCCCGCCATTTGTCGGCGATGCCGGCGTCCCCCAGGTCGATAAAGCCGCTGACCCGGTTCCCGTCAAGAAGGATGTTGGGCAGGCAGCAGTCGCCGTGGGAAAAGGCGGCTTCCAGGGGCGGCTTGTTGTCCTCCAGCCAGCGCAGCAGCTTTTCCGGGCTCTCAAACCCGCCGGGGCCGAAGGTTTCCGGCTCGCATCGGGAAAAATCCACCAGCCCGTTTTCCAGGCTGTACCGGGCGTGGGCCAGTTCTCCCTCCACGGACCGGCTTACGGGGCAGGCGGCGACGTCCACCTGCCACAGCATTTGAACGGCTTCCGCCAGCAGGGAGAGCAGCAGCTCCGGCTGATCCAGATAAACGGGATCGCAGGCCATTTTGCCCGGCACCCGGGTCATCAGCAGGTATTCCGTATCCCGGTCCTTTTCAAAGGCCAGGACGCGCGGGGCGGGCAGCCTGCCCTCCAGAAAGCGCATCACGCGCACCATGCCCTCGGTGAGCGGGCTGATCCTTCCGATTTTCAGCACGGCTTCCGGGAAGATAAGCACCCGGGAGCCGGACATGCCCGTTTCGTTGACGGTATACGCAAGCCCCTCCACCTGCGATCGGATCGCGGAGGGCAGCAAAGAAAAGTCTGTCATTTTTCCCCCGTGGAGCCGAAGCCGCCCCGGTCCGGCGAAGAGAGGAATTCCACCGTTTTCAGGGCCGCGTCCGGCATTTTTTTCATGATCCGGAACTGGCAGATCCGGTCGCCTTTTTCGATGCGGGTATCCCGCAGGGCCACGGCGGAAAAATACCATTGGTCGCCGTCCCCGCAGTAGCTTTCGTCGATGATCCCGATGGAATTGGTCATTAAAATGCCCCATTTTTTGAACGTGGAGGACCGGGGGGCCACGTGGGCCTCATAGCCCCTGGGCAGGCGCATAGAAACCCCCAGGGGGATCAGCCGGTATTCCCCGGACCGCATCTCCACCGTTTCGGCGGCCCGCAGGTCGATCCAGTCCCCCTGGGGCAGCTTTTCCAGGGGCGGAAGGTCCGCGTGATAGCGCACCTGAATGGTGAGCGGAGCCTTTTCCTGCATCAAAATCACCTCTTCCGATACGAAACAGATTTATGAAAACGAATCAGATAAAAGCCCCCCTATTCAGAACGGTTTTCGAAAGGGGGCTGAGGGGGAAACGCTTTTGACGCAGAAGCGGTTCCCCTGGATCACTCAACTTCCCCTTCACACCTCCGAAATCTCGTCCAGGGTCATGGCGAAGCCGGGCAGACATTGGCTGATGAAATCCTGCACCTCGGGCAGGTCGATCTGATCCAGGGATTTTTTCACGGATTTCCGGGCGGACTCAAATTCCTGATTGCCGTACTGCTTTTCCTCCAGGCATTTGATGTAGGCGCAGATCCGGTCCGCCGCCTTGACGATCTTCCACGCTTCGGCCGTTTCGTCGTGGGCGATGAGGGGGGTGTAATAATCCCGCAGATCGGGGGGCAGCATGGAAAGCAGCTTCTGGGCGGCGATGTCCTCCAGCTTGCTGTATTCGTTCTTGATGGCGGGGTTGTGGTGCTTGATGGGGGTGGGCAGGTCGCCGGTGATCACCTCGCTGGCGTCGTGATACATCGCCAGGGCCATGATGTATTCGGCGTTGTATTCCCGGCCGTAGCGCACGTTGCCCATCACGGCGATGGCGTGGGCGATCATGGCGGCTTGCAGGGCGTGCTCCATGTCGTTTTCCGGCAGGGTATTGCGCATCAGGCCCCAGCGCTGGATGAATTTCATGCGGTTGATATAGGCGAAAAAATGATGTTCCATGTTTGTATTCTCCTTGACAAACGGCACTTGCGTGCTATAATGTGTTTCGTGCATCCGCTGGGGGCGCCGCGCAAGGCGGCTGAGAGAGGACCCTTGGAACCTGTGTAGATCATCCTACCGAAGGGAAGCGGCGCGCGGGCGAAAGCCCTGCGTTCACACCGTTTCCCACGGGCTCAAGGCCCGTGGGTTTTTGCATGCGGGGATGCAACAAAAGAAAACGGAGGTAAAGCAACATGTTTCCATTTCTCGGATCGGCCCTGGCCGAAAGCGTATCGACGGTGACCGAAGCGGCCACGGCGACGGAAATCGCCACAGCCACGGAAATCGCCACGGTGACGGAGGCGGCCGCGGAAGAAGCGGCGGGCCCCGCCATTTCCCTCTCCGTGGTGGAGAAGCCCTTTGCGAAGCTGGCGGAGGCCGGCTGGCTGCAGATCCTGGTTTTTGCGGCGCTGCTGGCGGTGGGCATCCTGCTGCTGCGCAAGTCGAAGAAGAAGACGCGGTGGACCGCCAAAATGCTGGCCCACGCCGCCATGTCCCTGGCGCTGTCCTTCGTGCTGAGCTATATCAAGCTGATCAGCATGGGCGACGGCGGCAGCGTGACGGCGGGCAGCATGCTGCCGGTGATGCTGTTCAGCGTGAATTACGGCACCGTGCCGGGGCTGTTCGTGGGCTTTGTGTACGCGCTTTTGCAGCTGGTGCAGAAAAATTCCGCCGTCGGTTTCCTGGGCTATCTGCTGGATTATTTCCTGGCGTTCTCCGCGCTGGGGCTGGCGGGCGTCGCCAAGCGCCTGCCCAAGCAGTGGGGCCTGTATCTGGGCATGCTGCTGGCGATGCTGGTACGCTATGCGTGCCATACGGTATCCGGCATCGTGATCTATCACGTGAACCTGTGGGGCAGCCTGCTCTATAACAGCTACATGGTGGCCGAGATCGTGATCTGCATGATCCTGGGCGCCATGGTGGGCCAGCGCATCCTGAAGCTGATGAAGGAGACCTGACGCGGCCGCCCTCGTCTCCCCGATGGGGAAGAACGCCGGCGTGTGGGAAAACTCCGGGAAAGGATGAAAGGGTCGCAACCCTTTCATCAACGATCCGCAGCGGCGGCATGTACGCCGCGAGGAGCAGTCGGGACGACAGCTTCCTCTGTCAATTTCCGGCCGCAAAATGTGCGTTTTCCTATGAAAACGCCATTTTGCAGGAAATTGATGTGTCGAACGGAAGGACGGTTTTCCGGCCTTCCGTTCGCAGGCCGGTGAAAATGTTTTTTCACCGGCTTGCCGCCTCCCCGATGGGGGAGGCGTTTTTTATTCGCCTCTTTCCGCGGCGATCTCGGGGCTTTCCTCCAGCACGCGGTACATTTCCGCGGCGTTTTCCTTGCGCACCACTTCCCGGACGTCGGTGATCTCGTACCGGCCCAGGCGGTTGCCGAAGCGGATCTCCATGATGTCCCCGGCCTTGATTTCGGCCCCGGCCTTGCAGACCTTGCCGTTGACAGAGACCCTGCCGCCGTCGCAGGCTTCCTTGGCCACGGTGCGGCGCTTGATGATCCGGGATACCTTCAGATATTTGTCCAGGCGCACTTGTGCATTTCTCCTTTTTTGAAAAACAGGGGCGGATCTGGTCCGCCCCTGTCGCGCAGCCGCCGTGCGGCTGAATGGGATTATTTCAGGCTGTCCTTGAGGGCCTTGCCCACCTTGAAGGAAACGGCCTTGCTGGCGGGAATCTTCACGGCTTCGCCGGTGCGGGGGTTCCGGGCGGTCCGGGCGGGACGATCCTTGCTCTCAAAAGTGCCGAAGCCAACCAGCTGCACCTTGTCGCCGGCCTTCATGGCGTCGGAAACCACTTCGACGAAAGCGTTCAGGGCCTTTTCGGCGTCCTTCTTGCTCAGCTCAGCCTTGCCGGCCAGCGCGGCGACCAATTCAGTTTTGTTCATTGTTATGACCTCCATTGATTGTAATGACAAGCCGCCGGGGCTTATGCCCGGGGGCATTGTTTACTGCCTTTCCAGTATACATCCATTTCCGATAATGTCAAGTCCTCAAAGCGTTTTCCGGCTTGTAAAATCGCTTTTTCCATGGCGCAGAAGCGGGAGATGAACTTTTCCGTGGCTTTTTGCAGCGCTTCCTCCGGGTCCACCCCGGAAAGCCGGGCGGCGTTCACGCAGGCAAAGAGCAGATCGCCGATCTCCTCTTCCAGCTTTTCCGGCGCGCGGGCGTTCCATTCCGTCTCCGCTTCCGATGTTTCCTCCCGCACCTTTTCATAGGCGGGCAGGGGGCCGTCCCAGTCGAAGCCCACGTCGCCGGCCTTTTTCTGGGCCTTGTAAGCGCGTACCATGGGCGGCAGGCCTGCGGGGATGTCCCGCAGCGCTTCGCCCTGGGTGGAAAAACCCCGCTCCTCTTTTTTGATTTTTTCCCAGTTGCACAGCACTTCCTCCGCCGTGCCGCACTTGTCCGCGCCGAAAATGTGGCGGTGGCGGAAAATCATCTTGCGGCAGATGCGGGTGGTCACTTCGGAAAGGTCGAAGGTGCCGGTCTGGCTGCCGATCTTGGATTGGAAAACCACCTGCAGCAGCACGTCGCCCAATTCCTCGGCCACGTGGTCCCAGTCCTCCTCGTCGATGGCGGCGCCGGTCTCGTAGGCCTCCTCGATGAGGTATTTGCGCAGGGTGTGATGGTCCTGCTCCCGGTCCCAGGGGCAGCCGTCCCGGGCCCGCAGGCGATCCATGATCCGCACCAGATCGAAAAAGTCAAAGCGCTTCCGATCCGTAAGCGGAACGGTGGGCAAAAACACCGCGCAGGTATGGTCGTACGCCTGCTGCCGGTCGATTTCATACAGGGGCATGGTCAAATGGGAGGACAAATAGGGCCTTTCCTCCGATGATGACGGGGGAAAGAAGCACACCGGCTGATCGGGGTCGTACCAGCGAAGCAACTGTAATTTGCACTGGCCCATCAGCATTCGGGAATCGCACTCCAGGATCAGCAGGGGATTTTGCAATGAGGTGATCTCCAGGCTGCTGGCGGTCTGGATCTCGATTTTTTCCAGGGAAGGAAACGCGGCCAGATACGGCGCGGACAGGGGCACCCCCGCCACGATGCGTATCCCCGTTTTTTCCGCCAGGGCCTTCACCGTTTCGTCTGCCCCGGCGTCGAACACCGCGTAGCACACCGGCTGCTTTTTTGCAAGGGAAAGCAGATGATCCACCGCGGCGGCGATGAGCTCGTCAAAATCCTCGCACTGCTCATGCAGGAAATCCATCGTTTCAAAGGCGACGCCCTGCGATTCCAGATAGTCCGCGGCCTCGCAGGCCACCCGGGTGCGCAGCACGGTCTTTTCGGCGTTTTTCAGCGTCTCGATGGCCCCCAGGGTGAGGAATTCTTTGGGCCCCGGGCCCAGGGACACCACGGTGATGAGATGGGTCATTTCAAAAACCTCCTGACCTTGGCGGGCAGGTCTTCCTTGCGGATGGCGTCGGTGATCAGGGCCATCAGCACATAGACGACCGCCCCCAGCAGCACGCACAGCAGGATGCCCGCCGTCAGACGGAAGCCGGTCAGGCGGCCCGGATCGCCGAACAGGAAATGCCATACGGCCCAGACCGCCGCGCCCATGACGGCGGCGCTGAAAAGCGGCTTCAAGATCACGTCCCGGACGCTGAAGCGGTAGCCGGTGTATTTGCTGACGAAATACAGGTTCGGGATCATGCTGGCGGTGTAGCACAGCAGCGACGCCCAGGGCGCGCCGTGGATATTGACCTCCGGCCGCTGCACCAGGGTATAGTTGAGGGCGATCTTCATGGCCACGCCGACGATCAGCGTGTACATGGGGATGCGCTGCTTTCCCGCGCCCTGCAGGATGCCGCTGGTGGCCTGCACCATGGTGAAAAGCACGATGGTGAGGGCGGAGATCTGCAGCAGCTCCGCGGCGGTGTCCAGGTATACCGCGTCGTACCCGCTGCGGTAGCACAGGTACAGGATGGGCTTGGCCAGCAGGCTCATGCCCACGGAGCAGGGAAAGCCCACCACCGCGGCCATCCGCAGCCCGATGCCCGTTTCCCGGATCACGTAATCCCGGTCGCCCCGGGCCAGGCCGGAGGCGATGTCCGGCACCAGGTTGGTGCCCATGGCCATGGCGATGGCGGTGGGCACGTTGATGAGGGTGATCACCGGGCCGGTATAGACGCCGAAGAGGATGCGGGCCTCCTCAAAGGCGATGCCCGCGCCCTCCATCAGCGGGAGGATCATGTGGCTGTCGATGAACTCCGCCAGGGGCACGATGCAGGCCCCCAGGGTGATGGGCACGGCCACCACGAACAGGCGCTTCAGGATGGTGCGGTCGGAAAGCGGTTCCGCGTCCGGGCGCTGGGGAAGCTTTTCCAGGGCCCGGGCAGAGCGCCGGTGTTGGATCAGCATATAAACGAGGGACACGCCCTCCGCCGTGGTGGAGCCCAGCAGCGCCCCGGCCACGCCCCAGGCGATGCCGCCCCTGCGCATGCCCAGGTAGGCCAGCGGCAGGGCCACGAACACCCGGCCGATCTGCTCGATGAGCTGGGAAATGGCCGTGGGCACCATGTTGCGCTGGCCCTGGAGAAAGCCGCGGTAGGCGCTCATGACGCAGACGAAAAACAGGCTGGGGGCAATGGCCATGAAGCCCAGCCGGGTGTCAGGATCGTTATGGGAGGCGGCAAGCGCCCCGGACAGGGCGAACATCAGCACCGAGGTGACGACGCCCAGCACCGTTAAGATCTTCAGCGCCGTGCGGAAAATGCGCCGGGCGTTTTGCGGGTCCTCCCGGGTGATGTGGTGGGCCATCATGCGGGAGATCGCCACCGGCAAGCCCGCCGAGGAAATGGTCAGCAGCAGGTTATAGGTGGGGTAGACCGTGGAATAGACCCCCATGCCGTTTTGGGTGATCAGGTTGGTCAGCGGGATGCGGTACAGCACCCCCACCACCTTGCAGATGATGCCGGCCACCCCCAGGATGGACACGCCGCCCACCAGCGTTTTCTGTTTCTGGGTCATACGTTTTTCGCGGAGCTTCCTTTCTCAAGGGTATCGAGGTGCGGAACGAGGACGGAAAAATGAAGCCGTGAGATCAGTCGTTCAGCCAGTCCAGGGCGTCGGGATAGGTGTATTGCAGATCGTTCTCCTTACAGTATTCCTCGGCGTAGCTTCCGCGGCAGACCGTCGCCGTCAGCTTGAAGCATTTAGCAAAAGCATCTTTTTCGATGCTGGTGACGCTTTCTGGGATCGTAATGCTGCGTAGCTGACCGCATCCCTCGAACGCATCTCTTTGGATGCTGGTGACGCCGTCAGGAAGCACCACTTCGGTCAGGCTTTCGCACCAGCAGAACGTCCAGATCTTAATAACGCTCACGCTGTTTGGGAACGAAATGGAAGTCAGTTTTCGACAGTTAAAAAACGCCCGCCCGCCCAGATCGGTCACGCTCTCTGGAATCGTGATGTCGGTCAATCCGGTA
>JAILBG010000045.1:0-45411 GCA_024681215.1 Clostridiales bacterium | reverse complement strand
GGAGGAAACCATGTTAAAAGATTATTTGACAGATAAACCAATTCTTGAAACTGACAGATTGATTATTCGTACGCTTAACGCTAACGATGTGGCTGATTTAAAAGAGTGGCTGGGGAGAGATGAAATCTATACATATTGGGGTAGAAAAGCAAGCAGGAACGAGAAGAATCCTGAACTTATGTTTGGTCCTGATCCCCGCCCCTGGGTAAAAAGAAAACCTTCTCCTGATTTTGATTGGGGAATTGTATTGAAAGAATCCAATAAAGTGGTAGGCATGATTGCGGTATTTGATATCCAAAATGCCAGAATGGGTGATATAGGATACAGAATTAATCCTGAGTACTGGAATATGGGAATTACTACAGAAGCTTTAAAGGAAGTGGTACGGTTTATATTTGAGAACACGGAAATAGACCGTTTGAATGGGCATGCGGATGTAAGAAACATTGCATCTAACAGGGTTTTGGAAAAATGTGGTTTTATAAAAGAAGGGACCGTCCGCCAAGGAAAAATGGTCTCTGTTTATTGCGATTATAATATTTATGGTATGCTTAGAGATGATTATGTGGGCTTGCAAGGTATAAATCGTTAGGTAAATTCCAATTTTACGGGGTAACAAACCTGCTGATCCTATTGGCGTGCATCCTCCTGCGCCTGCCGGCAGGTCTGCCGGGCGCGGGAAATCCAGTCAGATCCGATGCGGTCTGGCTTTTTTCTTTTCATCCGGCTCTTTGCGTATTGACATATCCGGCAAGCGGGCTTATTATTATACATGTGGAATATGCGCGGGAGGTGCTTTTGTGCTGAAGCATGGCATTCTCGGGCTGATCAGCAACGGAGACAAGACCGGGTACGAAATCATGACCGTATTTCGGGATTCTCTCAGTCATTTCTGGACAGCCCAAACCAGCCAGATTTACCGGGAACTGCAAACCATGGAAAAGTCCGGCTGGATCAGCCGGACGCATGTGGCCCAGGCAGGCAAACCGGATAAGCATGTGTTCTCGATCACGCCCGCCGGGCACGAAGAACTGCTCCGGTGGCTCAGGCAGGATCATCTTCCCGCCGGGTACCGGAACCCCTTTCTGCTCAAGACCTTTTTCATGTGCGAGCTGCCGGTGCAGGAAAACATTGCGTTCTTCAAGGCGCTTGAGGGCGCCCGTGTTTTCCCGGATCAGGGAAAACAGGCGTCGGCCAACGCCGAAATGTATCAGCAGGCGGTCAGCCATCCGGAGAAGGCGGTCTATTGGAAGCTGACCATCGAATTCGGCCGCATGTATGAAAAAATGCAGCAGGAATGGTGCAGGCACTGCATCGGGGAGCTTGAAAAGCTTCAGCGCATGACAGACGAAAGGAACCGCCGGAACACGCCTGCGGCTTCCGAACAGGAGGGAATGGAATGAAAGTTATTCTGCATGATCTGGATCGCGCTTATGACGCGGTCATCGCATCCAAATGCGATCATGCCATCGCAGCGGACGGGAAGTACGCTCCCTGCCAGGGCTGTTTCGGCTGCTGGACCAAGCACCCGGCGGAGTGCTTTATGAAGGACAAACTGCAGCAGGTCTGCCGGGTGATCGGGCAGGCGGATGAACTGGTGATCATCACGAAAAACCTGTACGGCGAATACAGCGCCGCAGTCAAAAACATCCTGGATCGCTCCATCGGAACGTCCACGCCCTTCAGCACGTATCGGGGCAGGCAGATGCACCATACGCTCCGGTACGGAAAGCACGATCTGTGGAAGGTCATCGTTTACGGAGACGTCACCGACGCGGAGAAAGAAACCTTCCGCTATCGCGCGGAGCGGAATGCGCTCAACGACGGATTCGCGCGTTCCCAGGTCGATTTTATCCAGGGTCCGGAAGAAGTGGAGGGATTGCTGTGAAGACTGTATTTATCAACTGCAGCCCGAAAAAACGGTTCTGCGCCTCCGCTTATTTCCTTTTCCTGCAGCGGCTGCTCGTCGGAGGAGAAAAGGTCACGGAAAAGCTGCGGACCCCGGCGGATTATCCCCGTATTCTGTCTCAGCTTCACGACGCCCAGGCCGTCGTGTTCGGCGTCCCGCTGTATGTGGACGGCATTCCTTCCCATGTGCTCCGGTTCATGGAGGCGATGGAGGCTTTCTGCAAAGAAAACGGGATCCATCTCCATGTATACTGCATCGCCAACAACGGCTTCATCGAAGGAAAGCAAAACGAACCGCTGATGCAGAGCTTTGAGCATTTCTGCAGCCGCGCGGGACTGGCCTGGGGCGGCGGCGTCGGCATCGGCGGCGGCGTCATGCTGAACGTGACCCGGATTCTGTTTTTCGTGAATATCGGGCTGCTACTGCTGAACACCGCGCTCAGCGTCCTCAGAACCGGTGATTTCTTCCCGAAGGACGCATGGATCAGCTTCGGGGAAAGCGCGGCGCTTCTGGCGTTCTTCAATCTGGGGGTGCTGTTTTATCTTTGCCGGATGGGGCGTTTCATCCGCAAAGGCGCTTCCGCCGGGAAAAAGTATACCCGGATCATGGTGCCGTCGTTCCTGTTCATCCTGTTCGCAGATATTTTCTTTGTCATCATTTCCCTGTTTCAGGGCGGGCTTTTCCGGGGCTGGCTCGCAAAGAAACAGCCGACGGAATGACGCCCGCGCCGAAGCGGGATGAACAAGCTGAAAAACTCGACAGATTGGGTATTTGCGGGGAGGAAACCATGAATTATCTGGAAGAATACTACAACAATTATGACGAAGAAGGCCGCCTGCTTTCCCGTCACGGGCAGGTGGAATACCTGACCACCATGAAATACATAAAAGAATGTCTGGAAGGCGTTTCAAATCCCAGCATCCTTGAGGTCGGGGCCGGCACGGGACGCTACAGCGTTACGCTGGCAAAGCAGGGGGTTCATGTGACCGCGGTGGAGCTGATCGAGCATAATCTGGAAATACTGAAAGCCAAACTGGACGGCACCGAACCAATCACCGCAATCCAGGGGAACGCGCTGGACCTGTCCCCTTTCCCCGATCATTCTTTTGATTTGACGATGCTGCTCGGTCCCATGTATCACCTTTACACGAAGGAAGAAAAGCTGAAAGCGCTTTCCGAGGCGGTGCGTGTGACAAAACCCGGCGGTCATATCCTGGTGGCTTATTGCATGAATGAGCCCACCGTCATACAGTATGTATTCGGTCTGAACCATCTGCATGAAGTGATGGCTCTCAATATGCTGACCGCTGACTGGCATTGCATCAGCGAGCCGAAGGATCTTTTTGAGATGGTGCGCACAGAAGAGATTGCGGAACTGGATGCGGCGGTCCCCGTGAAAAGAATCAAACTGGTCGCCACGGACGGAGCGACGAATTATAAGCGAGAGTGCATTGACGCCATGGACGATGAGACGTTTGACAAATGGATGGATTATCACTTCACGATCTGCGAACGGCAGGATCTGATCAGGGCCTCCCATCATACGCTGGACATACTCCGGAAAGAGTGAAAAATTCCGGATTTGTGAAAGAAAGAAAAAAACGGATTGCCTGTCAGGCTTCATGCGCCGGGAACAGCAGAATTTATGGAAATCCAGTTGACCCATACCGCTGGTATGGGAAAATACCCGAATAATTATAATGCCGATCTCTTTACCGCCTCCGGTTTTTGTCCTATAATGTTCTCATCAGGAGGAAGGAAGGCGGCAGCATGGAAACAAGCATCGCGGAAAACATCCGGGCTTACCGGAAACAGCGTGGGCTGACCCAGGAACAACTGGCGGAGGTGCTGGGGGTATCCGTCGGCGCGGTGTATAAGTGGGAATCCAGATCGTCCCTGCCCGAACTGCGGCTCATTATGGAGATGGCAGATTTTTTCGAGATCTCCGTGGATGCGCTGCTGGGTTACCAGATGCAGGACAACCGGCTGGAATCTGCCAGAGAACGGATTAACGCATATTGCCAGTCACTGGATCCAACAGCAATTCCCGAAGCAGAAAAGATGCTGTGTAAATATCCTCATTCTTTTCGTGTTGTATATGAATGCGCAACCATTTTCCTCGTTTATGGTGCTGCCAATCATAACCCGCAGCTGCTCAAGCGAGCGTTAGAATTGTTCGAACAATCACGGATACTGCTTCCTCAGAATGACGATCCCCGCATCAGCGAAGCTACAATCTGTGGGAACCAATCGACCGTCTTGTTCCTGCTTGGTGAACATGGAAAGACTCTCGAACTGTTAAAGAAAAACAATGCCGGAGGCATTTTCAGCGTCAATATCGGGGCATTCCTGTCGATCTATGGGGACGCCCCGGAAGAAGCCGGCCCGTTTTTGTCTGAAGCATTGTTATCAGGAGTTTCCAACCTCCTCACCGCAATTATCGGGTATGTGTTCCTGTTTCGCGCCAGAAACGACTGGGCTTCGTCCATAGACATCCTCTCCTGGGGCATAGGTCTCCTGACTGGGCTGAAGACAGAGAACAAACCGGATTTCCTGGAAAAAACACTTGCGGAAATGCTTGTTTTGTTGGCATATGTCCAAGCGAAGAATGGTATGCAGGAAGAATCATCAGACTCCATGAAGAAAGCGCTTACGATGGCGCTTCGTTTCGATGCCATGCCTGATTACAGCCTGAAAGCAATGCGTTTTGCAGAGCACATGGATCAATCAACAGTTTTCGATATACTCGGTGCGACCGCTTCGGAAAGTATAAGCAATTTGATTGGCCTTCTGAAGGATCAAAGATTTGCCGATGAATGGGCGGAGGTAGCAGAAAATGAAAAGTGATAATACAAAAAAAGACAACGTTTTTCGAAACCGGAACTTTCGGCTGGTATTCCTGGGCGCGCTGGTGTCGGAGCTGGGCGCGCTGCTGTACAGCTTTGCCGTCAGCTTCTATATCCTGCAGATCAGCGGAAACAACGCGTTCCTGCAAGGCCTGTACCTGGCGCTGTGCAGCGTGGCGATGCTTTTGTTTACCCCTGTGGGCGGCGTGCTGGGCGACCGTTTCAGCAAGGCAAAGATCATGTACGTCTGTGATTTTTGCAAGGGCGGAACCATCGTCCTGGCCACCGTATTGATGCTTCTTTTCCCGGAAACGGATGCGCATATCGTGATCCTGTTTGCATTGGGGATCATCGGAAACAGTATCAGCGGGATCTTTAACCCCGCTTCCGGCGCCTTGTTCCCGCACATCGTGGAGGCGGAACAGCTGCAGCAGGCCAATTCGTATTTCACGATGAAGAGCTCTCTGGAAAGCATCCTGGGCGTCGTACTGGCCGGAATCCTCTACGCCGCTCTGCCGATTCATATTTTGTTTTTCATTGTCGGTGCCGCCTTCGTCGCTTCCGGCGTTTCCGAAATGCTGATCCGCTGCCCGCACACGCCGGCCGAAGACCGGCTGACGCTGAAAACGGCTTTTCTCGACATGCGGGACGGGCTGGATTACCTGAAAACCCAGAAAGCGATCCTGGCGCTGCTGGGAGCGGTGGTGTTCATCAATTTCTTTTTCGCCCCTGTTACGGGAAACTTTCTTCCCTTCTTCGTGCGGACGGATCTGGCCAACGCCCCGTCGTATCTGCTGGACCGGTTTCTGACACCGGAACTCTGGTCCTCTGTGATCAGCGTGTGCATCGGGATCGGCTCCCTGATCGGGGCAGCCGTCCTCAGCGCCCGGAAGCCGCCGGAAAAATGCGGCCATTCGGTAGCTGTCCAGATCTGTTACACCGCCGCGGTGATGATCTTCCTTGCGCTTGCCTATTGGTTGCTGGTGGATCGCGGAAACAGCCTGAACGTCTTCCTGCCTGCGTTCTGCGCAGTCGGCTGTGTGACGGGCCTGTTGCTTGCCTTCATCAACATCCCGATCAGTACAGCGATCATGCGTGTGGTGGACAGGGATAAGCTCAGCAAAGTCAGCAGCATCATCAGCATCGGCTGCCAGGGAATGATCCCCATCGCGTCCGTGCTGGCGGGCATCGTTCTGCAGTCCTTCGGTTCGTCCGTCCTGCTGTTCTTCTGCGCGCTGGGCTTCGCCGCCGCCGCGGCATTTCTGCTGTTAAACAAGCCCGTCAGGGAGCTGTAAGGACGATACAATCCCGGAACGAAAGCAATCCAAATTCTACAAGCGGAGGGAAGCGAGATGTTTCAGCTGAGGAAACCGAACGTCATTCCGATCAACGATCACGTCTGGCTGCTGGACGACAGCCATGAGGCCACCTGCTACGTGGTTGCCGGAGAAAAACAAGCGGCAGTCATCGACACATCCATCGGCCTGTGCAATATCCGGGAGGCGGCGGAATCGCTGACGCCGCTTCCCTTGATCTGCATCAACACACACGGCCATGAGGATCACATGGGCGGCAACTGGAGCTTTGAGAAAGCGTATATGAATCTGAAGGATCTGCCGCTTGCCGAGGAATGGATCAAAAGCCCGGAAGTGCAGGAAGGAATGAAGCAATTCGGCGTCAGCTACCCGCCTTTTGAGCATATCGAAGATGGTCACATCTTTGATCTCGGCGGCATCGAGCTGGAAGTGATCTATCTTCCGGGGCATACCGCGGGCGAAATCGTCCTGCTGGACAGGAAGGACAGGATCCTTTTCTCGGGAGACGGGATCATCCAGCATCTGTGGCTGCAGCTGGATGAATCCCTGCCGGTCAGGACGCAGCTGCAGAGCATGGAACGGCTGCTGCCCCTGCGGGACACCTTCGATATGATCCTGAACGGCCACATCCAAACCCCTTACGGCGCCGAACTGTTCGACACCTTGCTGGCAGCGCTGAAAGATCTGGAAGCAGGCAACACCGCCGGCGATATTGACTATGAATGGTTCGGGAACGTCAGCAAAGCGCATCCGTACCAGCCGGAGGATCGCCGGATCGTCTATAAGGAGAAGTGATAGCATGAACATCACCACAAAGCAGTTTCAGCTTTTGTCAGACGTCAGTCTGATCTGGGATTTCCTGACCGACATCTATGACCGGGAGCACGGCAGCGGCGTAGCGGCGCCGTTCTTTGAGTACGCCCTGCAATCCTCCTGGATGGATCAGTCCTACAGCTTTCTGGATCGGCTTTGGCTGGACGGGGACAGTGTGGTGGCCTTCGTGTTTTACGAAGCGCCGGTGACGGATATCTTTTTCAGCGTCCGGAAGGGATACGAATTCCTGGCGGATGCGCTGATCGACTATGCCGTCTCCGCCATGCCGGATTTTGACGGCAAACAGCGGCTGGTGCTCTTCAACGGCCAGGAATACCTGATGGAAGCGGCGGCAAAGCGCGGCTTCATCCTGACCGAAGAATTTGAGGACCGGCACTTTGACTTCCGCAACGAATTGGATCATCCCCTGCCCGCGGGGTATCATTTCGTGGAGCCCAAGGACGCGGACGGCTTCAGGCTGGCGAAGCTCCTCTGGTACGGCTTCGGCCACGGGGAAAAAGGGCCTTTTGAGGGCTGGGATCGGGAGGACCGGTCCATGGATTGGACGCCCGCCAAATCCTATAAAGGCGTCATCGGCCCCATGACCGCGCCCGCGCCCCATTCCACCCACGAGTACGACGTGATCATCGCGGATGAAAGCGGGGAGTATGTGTGCTTCTCCGGCATGTGGTGGGTGCCGGAAAACAAGCTGGCCTATATGGAGCCCCTGTGCACCCACCCGGATCACCGCCGGCGCGGACTGGCGGCTGCCGCCCTCTCCCGGCACTATCACCGGATGAAGGCCCTGGGCGCCACCCACATGACCGGCGGCGGGGACCCGTTTTACGAAAAGCTCGGATACGGGAAGGGCCTGCATTGGACTTTCTGGAAGCGGCAGGATCAGCAGGCGGATGCTCCGCTGACCAACCCCTGTCGGGCGGCAAGTGGGGATACCGCGGCAGCCGCCGCGCTCGCCTGCGAACTGTGGCCGGATCATTCGGCGGAAGAGATGGCGGAGGAAATCGCTTCCCTGCTTGCCCGGGAGGACGCAGCCATTTTTCTGTACAAAGAGCAGGGAGAAGCCGTAGGCTTTGCCCAGTGCCAGCTCCGCCGGGATTATGTGGAGGGAACGGAAAGCAGCCCGGTGGGGTATCTGGAAGGGATCTACGTCCGGGCGGGCGTGCGCCGGCAGGGCATCGCCCGCAGCTTGCTGTCCGCGTGTGAAAACTGGGCGAAAGCGCACGGCTGCGCGGAATTTGCCAGCGACTGCGAGATGGACAACGCGGACAGCCAGCGGTTTCATCGGGCGGTCGGCTTTGAGGAAGCCAACCGGATCGTGGCGTATGTGAAAAAGCTGTGATCCGATACAGTGCCATAAGAAAGGCTTCACATTTCCGGGCTGCCGGAATGAAGTCGGGATGGGAGGCGGAAATCTGTGGATATCAAAACGCATTATGATTTACTGATCGAGGAAAACAACGATCCGTTCCGCGACCCGCCGGTTCTGCAGAAATACATGGAATCCTGGGACGGGCAGGCGTTTCTGGATTTGATGGAACTGGATGAATCGAAGACGGTTCTTGAAATAGGCGTAGGAACGGGAAGACTGGCGGTAAAAACAGCCGGCTCCTGTCGGCATCTGACGGGAATAGACATATCGCCGAAGACCATCGCGCGGGCGAAAGAGAATCTCAGGGATTGTGAGAACATATCGCTCCTCTGCGGCGACTTCCTGGATTATCCGTTTGCAGAAACGTTCGATGTGATTTATTCATCCCTGACAATGAAGCATTTTGAGGATAAGCGTTTGGTCATCGGAAAAGTATACGCCTTATTGAATAACAACGGCCTTTTCTGCTTATCGATCGACAAAAACCAAAGCGAATGGATCGACATGGGCAGCAGAAAGATCCGGATTTATCCGGATTCGCCGGAAAGAACGATCCTGCTTGCAAAGCAAGCCGGATTGAAAGCAAAAAAGACTGTCGAAACAGAAAACGCTTACCTCATCGTGCTTGTGAAGTAATCCATTCAGGTTGATAGAACGGGCAGTCGACGGAGGATGAAACCCATGATCGAAACAAAACGCCTGCTCCTGCGGGAATATACCCCGGACGATTTTGCCGCCCTCTACGAGATCGTATCAGATCCGGAAACGATGGCGCACTATCCCGCGCCCTTCGACGAAGCCCGCGCCCGGCGCTGGATCGACTGGAACCTGGAAAACTACGCCGAATACGGCTTCGGCCTGTGGGCGGTGGTGCTGAAGGAGACCGGGGAATTCATCGGGGACTGCGGCATTACCATGCAGAATATCGACGGGGAAATGCTGCCGGAGATCGGGTATCATATCCATAAGAAATACTGGCGGCGGGGCTTTGCGAAGGAAGCGGCCCGGGCCGTGCGGGACTGGGCGTTCCTGAACACAAAGTATCCCGCGCTGTATTCCTATATGAAATATACCAACGAGGGCTCCTGGCGCACGGCACTGGCCAACGGCATGAAGAAAATAAAGGAATACCCCGATCCGAAGAACACGATCTCCTATGCTTTCGCCATCACAAGGAAAGAATGGGAAAGACGGAAAATCGCGGAACGCTTTCCGGGAATCGGCTGCGCATGGACTGACGCGGCGGGAAAAGAATCAGCCGAATACTTTGGCGCAGCGGATCGGGAAAAGCAGATCGCCGTGGATGAAACCACCATTTTTCCGGCGTATTCCATCTCAAAGCTTGTAACCGCAATATGCGTCATGAAGCTGCAGGAGCAGAGTGCAATTGATATCGATCATCCTGTCAATCGCTATTTGCAGCAATGGAAACTGCGCTCATTGGGCGGAAGCGAAAGCAATGCGTCCATCCGGTCGATCCTGTGCCACACTGCCGGAATTGTCGATGGAGACGATTCTTTTTCCGGGCTCCGCCGGGATGACCCGGAAATCAGCCTGGTGGATATCCTGGAAGGCAAAACAGCTTACAATAACCGCCCCGTCCGGGCAGAAAAACCGCAGGGAGAGGCTTTTGAATACTCGGATGCCGGTTACTGCGTCCTGCAGTTGATGCTGCAGGAGCGCACGGGAAAGGCCTTTGAAGACGCTGCGCAGGAACTGGTATTTTACCCGCTGGGCCTAGAAAACACATTTTTCGCATCCCGCCATAAAATTGCCCGTTTTGAAAACAGGATGGCAACCGGGTATGATGAAAATGGGCTGCCCATTCCGGGAAGGTTCCCTTCGGTTCCGGACCTGGCGGCGTCGGGACTCTGGAGCACGCCGAAAGAGCTGCTGACGCTGGCAAAAGCGTTTATGACGGCGTTTCATAGCGGAAGCACTTTCCTGCATGCAGAATCGGCGCGGGAAATGGCAAAGCCAGCAAAGGATTTCCCCTGGACAGGCCTTGGCGTGTTCAGGGACGGAGAAGATATATTCATCTCAAAAGGCTGGGGAGAAAACGGGCAGTGCATGATGAAGATGAACGTCCGAAAAAAACAGATCGCAGTGGTCATGACGAACGGGAATCCCGGAGTCGATCAGGCGGAATCCGGCATCGAAGAACTGGCGGACAGAAGGCTGAACGAGAAAGGCTGAACGGAAATGAGCAATATGGAGAAATACCGGCAATACTTCACAAAAGATTACCTGATGGGGCCGAATTCCTTCCGCCTGCTGGATGACCTGATCCGCAGGAAGCCGTCGGACGTCCGGTTTCACCGGACGCTGGATCTGGGATGCGGCTTTGCCCTGACCTCCCTTTTCATCGCCCATGAAACGGACGCGGATTCCGTGTACGCCTACGATCTGTGGGTCCCCGCATCGGAAAACTACCGGAGGATCCGGGATAACGGGCTTGAGGATAAAATCATCCCGATCCACGGCGACGCCATGGATATGCCCTTCGCCCATGATTATTTTGACGCCATCGTCAGCGTCGACGCCTATCATTACTTCGGCTGCAGGGAAGGCGTGTTTGCCGGAAAGATCCTGCCGTTTGTGAAAAAAGGCGGCTATGCGATGATCGTCGTTCCGGGGCTCAGGGAGCAGCCCGAGGGCGATATGAAGCAGCTGTATGAAGCATGGGCCGAAGGGGACGACGCGCAGCTGTTCAAAACGGCAACATGGTGGGAAGAACTATTGAAAAACGAATGCGGCGGAACGTGCAATATCACCGTGAAGGAAGCGGAATGCTTTGACATCGCCTGGCAGGAGTGGTTTGATTCGGGGCATGAATACGGTATCCGCGACAGGGAATTCCTTCAAAAAGGACTGAACAGGATCCTGAACTTTGTGCTGATCTATGTCAGAAAGAACTGACGAAGGGCTTTATGGATCCGTTTCAGGGAGGAAAAAGCTTTGAAAAAGTTTGGAAGCAGTATCAGCTATCTGACAGTTGATCTGATCAGAATCTGGAAATCCAGCAATGAAGATGATTTTGCAGAAAACAGGGACAGTTATCTGGCCGCGGAAAACCCGCCTGACGTTTCCTGTTATCACCAGCTGGACTATTCCCGGATGAAGAAAATGGTTCAGTTTATTGACCGGTATCTGGACAGTGTGACACCTGAGAACGAAATGAAGATGGAAATCTACTTCAACCAGGATCAGCCGGCGTTTATCCAGGATGAAGTCAATACGCGCCTGTTCAACTTTTCATACGCTGACAAAGTGTATGCGTTCGCGCAGGAAAACGGGCTGAGCATCAGGATACACACAATCGTATGGTACTGGCACGTCCCCGAGCAGTTGACACAATATCTGGAAAACAGAAGCACGGAAGACCGGAAAAAACTGACGTACAAGTTTATCAAAACCTATATGCAGTGCCTGAAGGAGCGGTATCCCGACGCCTACAACGTGGAACTGATCAATGAGATCGCGGCTGATCCGGATGAAATCCGGATGCTGCAGGCAGAAGGAAAGCCCGTCTATGACGTCGATGAGGAGGGCGTCCGCATCGACGAGTGGTACAGGCTGCTTGGCAGGCATTATTATATCGAGATTTTCAGGCTTGCCCGGGAGGTATTCGGGAACCGGATCAAGCTATTCTACAATGACAACAACGAAGGAAACAGGGAAAAGCAGATCATTTTCAAAACGGTAATCGATCAAATCAAGGCATACGAGCGGGAACATGGGGTCCATTTGATTGACGGATTTGGGATGCAATGCCATTTCTGGGGATCCGAAGACGAAACCCGTGCATATATGGATGAAATGTTTTCGTTCTGCACAAATCTGGACGTGGATGTGCAGATCACGGAATTTGACGTAAGCAACCACAGCACAAAAGAAATTCAGAAATCTATATTCAATACTTTCCCGGAAGCCGCAAAACAATATGGCATCAAAGTCTTCACTACATGGGGACTGAACGACATTGTTTCATGGCTTCGTGGGGAGGAAGCGTCCCTGGTGGATTCCGACTGTAATCTGAAGCCGTTCACCATGAAATACATCGGGGCTTTTTCCGGAAAATACGATCGTACGAAATGCATGGAGTGAAAAAGAAATGAGGATCGAATCGGCAAGGCTGATCGTTCGCCCATTCCGGGAAGAGGACGCTGACGCACTGTACAGGATCAAAACCGATCCGCAGGTGATGGAATTCTGTCCGGATTTTCTGGATGTTGACGCAAAACGGGCAGATATGCACAGCTATATCCACAGCTTTCAAAGCCTTGAGGATGTTGGCGACACCGATACATGGCGCTGTTATGCAATCGAAAACAAGGAAAACGGCGTTGTTGTGGGTGCTCTTACCTTCAGCAAACAGAAGATGCTCCATGAATATGAACTGGGATGGATGATGATCGGCGAGTATACCCGGAAAAACTATGCGTCTGAAGCGGCAGAAGCGTTTGCCGAGGATTTCTGCCGGACCCATGGGATTGATTATCTGATCGCGGTCATGGATGTGGACAATCCGGCATCCCGCAGGACGGCAGAGAAGAGCGGGTTTCGACTCTTTGAAAAGAGAACCGTCTACGATTATCACAACAATCGGTATTGTGACGATTATTTCTATTTTCGCAGATATTGGTCCGGCAGTGTTTTAAAGGACCGGTATTATGGGGATTCCCCGTATTACGGACGATCGGCATCGGACAGGACCTGAGCTTTGTGCTGATCTGCGTCAGAAAGAGCTGAGGAGGGTTTATGGATAAGTACATCGAAGAAAACAAAGCGGCATGGGAAGAGGCGTTTGAAAACAGGGACGCCTCTTGGGGCGCCGACATTGTACAGCGCGTCCGGACGGAAGATTATCCGTTTTTCAACGAAGAAACGATCAGCGTGCTGAAAAGCCTTCCTACAGAACGCGCTGTGATCGGCCAGTTCTGCTGCAATAACGGGCGGGAACTGCTTTCCCTGGTCAAAAGCGGCAGGGCAAGAAAAGGAATCGGCTTTGACATCGCCGAGAATCAGGTGGCGTTTGCCAATGAAAAAGCGAGAGAGCTTGGCCTGCCCTGCGTGTTTGAAGCGGTGAATATCTATGATATCGATGACCGGTACAGGGAACAGTTTGACGTCGTGATCATCACGATCGGGGCATTGTGCTGGTTTGACGACCTGAACCGCTTTTTCGCGGCCGTCGCGAAATGCATGAAGCCCGGGGCTGTCATCGTGATCAATGAACAGCATCCCTGCACGAATATGCTCGCCACAGAGGGCGAAGAACTGTTCGATCCGGAGCACCGGGCAGCGTGCCCTTATTCCTACTTTGAGCATGAATGGACGGGTAATGAAGGCATATACTACATGACGCAGAAAAGGTATCGCTCAAAGACCTTTACGGACTACACCCATCCGATGTCGGAAATCGTTTCCGGGATGTGCGATAGCGGGATCTTTGTGACTGGGCTGCAGGAGTTCGACCACGATATCAGCGGCGGCTTCGGTTCGCTCGATCACAGCGGTTTTCCCCTTTCCATGATCATCCGGGGACGGAAAGCGGATAGATAAACGGCAATGGACAACGAAAACCGAACGACAATTAACCGGGAGGAGGAGGAAAAGGATGGATCATTCGATTCTGGCATGGCTGCTGGAGAAAGAGAACCCGGAAGTGCGGCTCCGGACGCTGAAGGAATGCATGAAGCTTCCGGACGACGATGAAAGCGTCATCGAATGCAAAAAACTGCTGCTGCAAAGCAAAACATACGAGCGCGGACTGAAAAAGCTCAGGACGGACAAGCCCTGGGCAAAGTTCGACGCCATCCTGGCCTTTGCCGAATGGGGATTGACCCGGGCCGATATCGGGAAGGACATAAACGGCGAGGTGTTCGCCCTGATTGAAAGCACGGGCTTCAAAATGCTGTGCGGCGAGCCGCTCCTGCTCAGGAATCTGGTGAAGCTGGGATACGGCCGGGAAGACGCGGTCAAAAACGAGATCGACAGCGTTCTCGGGCTCATCAAGGAGGACGGAGGCTTTGGGTGCATCAGCACCAATAAGAAGATCAACGATCCCCGGAAGCCCCATAAAAGCTGCGCCCGGCTGACGGTGGAATATCTGCTGCTGGCGGCGGAGATGCATCTGCAGGGATACAGGCCGGCGTGCGAAGGGGTGCTGACGCATTACTTCACCAAACGAAACATTTTCTACCGGACGGACGATCTGAAAACGCCCATGGTGGACGTGATGCTGGGCACGTTCTATCCCCCCGATCCCATCAAGATCGGCGCGCATCAAATCGTCTACGCCCTGCGGGCGCTGGGCTGCGCGCCGGAATCGGAAGCCATGCAGGCCGGGTACAGGGTGCTGGATCAGCACAGGCTGGGAAACGGCAGATATGTGCTGACGGCGTCCAAAAGCGTGCCGGCGTTCAAGGCGGGGAACGTCGGGGAAGAAAACAAGTGGGTCACGCTTTACGCGTATATGGCGCGGGAATAAGGAACGATCCATGAACAGGCTGATTTTGCTGGAAGGGCTTCCGGGAACGGGAAAAACGACGAATTCATTCAGGCTTTTTGAACAGCTTGTCAGGAACGGGCGGGATGTCCGCTGGCTGCACGAGGTATCGCAGCCGCATCCCACGCTGTTCTTTTCCGAGTCCTGTTTTACAAAAGAGGAATACCGTCTTTTCACCGAAAAGCATCCGGAAGCCGCCGAAATGCTGAGCAGTATTGCCGAAATCCGGGCGACCACCGTGGGGACCGATTATCTGGCCGCGGCAAGAAGGCTGCCCGGGCAGGAAAAGGCCGCGTGGTATCGGGAGCTGCTGCAATATGACGTAATGGATTTTCCCTTGGAACGGTACGAACCCATTGCGTATGAAAAATGGGAAGCCTTCGTGCATGCGGCATTGCGGGATGATACGATCTACATATTGGAAAGCGCCATCTTCCAGTATCAGATCTTTACATATCTGCTGAACGGGGCGGATTATCCGCGGCTGGCCGGCTTTGTTCACGGCGTCATGAAGATGCTTTCTCCCCTGCGCCCCGCCTTGATTTATCTGTACCGGGAAAATACCGAAGATTCCATCGCATTCATTGAAAAGCAGCGCGGCATCAGGGATTTAGAATCCACCTGGAAACGGGATAAAGGGCGGCCTTACTATCATCGGAACAAACAGCAGGATGTGACGGCGTTTTTCGATTTTCTGAAGGATTACGCGGATTGCGCTTCCAGGCTCTTTGACGAAGCGGAATGCGAAAAGCTCAAAATCGAGATCACGGCGCAGGATTGGCGTCTTTACGAAACGGAAATGCTGCGATTCCTCGGCATCGCGCGCCGGGACGCGCCTTCCTGTCCGGCAAAGGCTGGAACGTATGTGAACGCCGCGCTTGGGGCCTCCTTTTCCATCAGAGACGGCATCCTGACGGACCCGGAAGGCGCGCGCCGGAGGCTCTCCCCCAAATCGCCGACGGAATTCTTTATGGAAGGCCTGCCTGAAATCCTGCGCTTTTCCGGGGATGACACGGTGAAGCTTTGCGGCCAGCAGATCATCCCGCAATGGTCGGAAACGGGAACGGTCTATACACGAAAAAAGGATCGGAAGGGAAATTTGCCATGAACGCAGAATTACTCGGTTTATTCAGCGGTTTTCCGACGCGTCATTTTCCCGATGCAATCGCGCAGGTGCTCAGGGAAAATCTGCCCCGGCGGGAAAGCCTGGTTTTTATCAGCGCCTGGCCCGAGGACGACGCGCGGAATGACGGCGACAGCGACGGCATGCACGCCATGTTTGCGGAATGCGGCATGGCGTTCGCCGATCATCGTGTGATCGACCGGCGGACGAGCGCGGCGGATGCCGTAAAAATGGTGCGGGCGGCGGACTGCATTTTCCTGATGGGCGGGGATGTGACACAGCAGATGGCGCTGATCCGGGATCTCGGGCTGGTTCCGGCGCTTTTGTCCAGTTGCGCCGTGATCCTCGGCGTCAGCGCGGGTTCCATGAACATGGGGCGATACGTGGCCGAAATCTGGGAGTCAAAAACGCTGCAAAAAGGGCTTGGCCTGACAGACATCACCGTAAAAGCGCACTATACCCAAGACGCTTGGTTTCTTCCGGCGCTGAAGGAATTATCCATGACGCATCCGGTGGCCGCCATGGAGGATGAAAGCGCGATCTTTCTCAAAGCAGGCGCTGTTTGGAAGATCGGGAAGATCCATTGGATCGACAAGGGTGAGATACGGGATGCGTATGCATCGGACGCTCTGGATAAATTCATGAAGAGGTAGGATTTCCATGGAAAAAGCGACAGGAAAATACCTGGCGAAGGTCGCCGAAAAAGCGGCTCAGATCCCTTTTCACGGCGATCTTGCGGGGAAAGAATCAAATCTTGAGCCGATCATCCGGTTATTTCCAAAGTGGACGCTGAAAGAAGCCGACGGGTTATGGTGCGCGGCTTTTGTGTATTACTGCTGCCGGGAAGCGGGATTTGAGATCCCCATCCGGCCGGATGAATGTACAACCTGCCATCTGGCAGGCTGTATCGCCTGGGAAGAGTTTGCGCAGGGCGATGTTCGGATAGAATACCATAAAGGAACAGAAAATTTCTCCCCGGAAGCCGGCGATATCGTTCTCTACGACAGGGTTTTCGAGAACCGGGAACACGACCATATGGGCATCGTCCTGCAAAGCACCGGAAACACGATCATCGCCGCGGAAGGAAATCTGAACAATACGTCCGGGATCATCCAGCGCCCGAAAGAAGCGCATATCCGGGGATATATCAGGATTCCGGACGGATACAGCTATCGGAGGATGCTGATGGATTATCCGACAGAGAGCCTGATCCTTCATTTTGTAACGGAAAGAGACTTGGCAGAAGTCATGCGGACCTGGCCTTCCGACCATCACCCGCTGACCCAAGCGGAGGCCCGGGAAGCCATCGCTTCTATGCGCGGGAATTACGGAAGGAATGCGAAAGGCCGTATCTTCCATCTTTGTCTTGCGGTGTGCGGGAAGGAGCATCCCGGAACCATCATGGGCTGGTGCGGGCTGGACGGTAGCCGTAATCCGGCGGAACCTGAAATCTTCATCCTGCTGGATGAAGCATACCGGAACAAGGGATACGGAACCCAATGCGTTCGGGAGCTGCTGCGGATCGCCGTGGAGGACTATGCGCTTCCCGGCGTTCACGGCGGCTGCGCCAAAGAGAACGCCGCCTCCGCGCGAGCTATGGAGAAGGGCGGCATGGCGCGGTATGGCACGGAAGAAAACGGCGACCCGTTGTTCCGGTTTTGCGCAAACAGCAAATCCTGTCAGGGGGAAAACACCAATGGATGACAATCATGTGAAGTATATGAAACGCTGCTACGAGCTGGCGATCACCGCCGGGAAAAAGGGCTATGATACCTTTGGCGCTGTTCTTGTGCACAAGGGGGAGATTCTGGAGGAAGCGGAAAACACGGCAGACTATGCCCGCAGGATCTTCGGGCATGCGGAGTTCAATCTCGTCCACAAGTGTGCCAATAAATACTCCGATGAAATCCTGGAAAATGCAGTCGTTTATACCAGCTGCGCACCCTGCGAAAGGTGCCTTGCGGCCATTGCTTCCCTGGGCGTGCATCAGATCGTGTGCGGTGTTTCGTACAAAAAATTCTGCAAGCTGCTGCCCTTTGATTATCAGGCGGTGGACCGCGAAGGGCTGCTCAGGCAGTTAGGCATCCAAATGACGCTCACAGAGTCTGTCCTCGAAGAGGAAGGAATGCGCGTGTTTGAATGGTGGGGCGGTGAATATCATCCGCTGGAGGAACTGATTGCGGAAATGGATGAAGTGAAGAAGAAGCAGAAATAGGAGGAAGCAGCATGCGCAAAAAGCTCATCCTCATCAGCGGGTCTCCCTGTGTGGGCAAGACGGCGGCGGGCACGCGGCTCTTTGAAAGCTATGACAACAGCGCGTATCTGGACGGGGACTGGTGCTGGTGCGTGCATCCCTTTTCCGTCACAGACAGCCGGCTCCGCAACGGGGATAAAAGCATGTCCTTTGTTCTGTCCAATTATCTGGATTCGGGTTTTGAATATGTGTTTTTTACGTCGGTGGTGCTGACGGACCCGAAGATCCGTGAAAACATTCTGAACGGGATCACGGCGAAGGACTATGAAACCGTCGCCTTCACGCTCACCTGCTCGGAGGAAACGCTGAAAAAACGGCACGACAGGCGCGGCGACAAAGGCGAAACGAATTATTACTGGCTGCGCCTGCCGCCCTGCCCGGGAGATATTGTGATTGATACAGATGATAAGCGCATCCGGGAGGTCGTTAGAGAAATGAAGAAAGCAATAGATGACCGAACAGCGTATCATGATTGAAACGGAGGGCAATATGAAAATCGGCGAAGTATGTTTACTGACCAATGATGTGCCAAGGCTCGCCGCCTTTTACAGGCAGCTGCTCGGTGTGGAAGAAAGCAGCAGCGATGAAAAAACCCATCAATTCATTCTTGCCGAGGAAACCGCGCTGGCGGTGTATAACGACGGAACGGAAAAAAACAATCAGAATCAAAACATCTGCCTGGCATTTACGGTGGACGATATGGACAAAGCGTATGAGAAAGTGCTGTCCCTGGGTGCGAGAATCATCGAGCCGCCTGCAAAAAGGCCATGGGGTGCGATCAACATGAGTTTTTACGACCCTGACAACAATATGGTTTACCTCAGAAGCTTTCCGAAAAATACATAAGAATTTAAACAGAAAAATCATGGATGGGAGGCATCGTCCTTGACCGGTATCCTTGAACAAGCGAAAAACCTTTATTCCCTGGAAGGCTGCGCCTTTGCCCCGGTATCCGGCCATGAAGGCGGGCGGAACTGGATCGTGACCGTCAGCCGGAATGGGGAGAAGCAGTATGTGCTTCGTATTTCCGCCCTCGGAGACCGAAACGAAAACGATTACCTTGCCGAAACAGCGTTTGTCCGTTTCCTGGCGGAAAACGGCGCGCCTGTGGCAGATGTGATCCCGTCCGTTCGGGGCAGGCTGGTGGAGCGCGTGGAAGCGGAGGGCGAAACGGTCTACATCAGCCTGTTTGCCTACGCCAAGGGCATGCTGATTTCGGATAACGGCTACCGTTACAGGGAGGACGCGCCGCTGAGCGAATACTTCTTTAACACCGGCAAGGCCCTGGGCGCGATCCACAGGCTGTCCAAGGCCTATACGCCCGTCCCTCCCCGCCCGGACTACTTCGATAAATACAACATGACGTACCTGGCCCGCCTGATCCCGGATAAGTACGGCGAACTGAAAACAGCCGTCGCCCGGCGTCTGGAGGCTTTCCGCGCGCTCCCGAAGGACAAAGGCTGCTATGGCCTGGTTCACTTCGATTTCAGCGACGGAAACTACCATATCGACATGGATACGGGCGCCATCACGGTGTTTGATTTTGACAACTGCATGAACTGCTGGTATATGTTCGATCTTGCCAATCTCTGGATCCACAACGAAGGCTGGACCAGGCGGGAAGCCGACCCGGGCAGGCGCTTCGCGCTGATGCAGCAGTGCTTCGGCCTCCAGCTGCAGGGCTACAAAACCGAAACGGATCTGACCGACGAAATGCTGGAAAAGCTGCCGCTGTTCATCGATATGGTGCTGATCGAGAACATTGTGGATGAACTGGAATGCTGCGCCCGGGAAGGGGAAGAACCGGACTGGGAGGATATTGAAGACGCGGCGGAATGCCTGATCCGGGAGATCCACTACGCTGGGATCGGGCAGGATTGATGACGTCAGGGCTTCCGCAGCCCTGAAACCTGCGCCAGGGTGCATCGCACCCTGGACCCATTCCGGCAAACCAGCTTGAACAAAGAAACAAACAATTTGCGCCTGAAACACGAAAAAACGCCAAGCAAGTTTCCGGGCAAAGAAAAGCCGGACGGCGAAGCTGGCCTGCCCGGAAACGGTTCTCTGCGTCCTCGTTGGAGCTGCGGGAAGCTGCCTGCCCGGCAAGTCAAGTAACATCCGCTGCCGGCGGGGTCTGGGGTGCACCTTGCACCCCAGCGGAAGCACGAGGGCAGCGCCCTCGTCGTCCCTCCCCTCGCTGGTATACCGGCATACGGCACATCCGGCGGCGCGTCATTTGCAGGCCATATACACGTCCATGCTTTCCCCGTCCGTTTCAAAGCATGGGATGGCCTCGTTTTCCACGTGCATCAGCCCGTTGGTCCGCATATAATCCCCCAGCGTATGATAGGCGCCCGGGATGGTGGAAAAAGGATTGTCAAAGGGATGTTTGATGTGGATCGCCGCATACCTGTGCCCGGCCTGCTCCTTGACCTCCAGCCCTTCGGGGTTTACGCCCTCCGGCAGGATCCATGCGGCTGTGTATCCGTGCATCCTGAACACATTGATCTGCTCCACGGACAGCCTGGGGAAATCCCATCCGATGACCTTCGGGTGTTCGTCGCCGTACTCTTTTGCATATTTGTAAATTCTGTCCATTGCGTCGCTTTCCGGCTCCGTGCTGATGACGGTATGCTCCACATACCGGAACCCCGGAACCTCCTCGACGCGAAGGTTTGTATACGCGCTGCTGCGCTGATCCATTTCATCCCTGAAAAGATTGTCCAGGGTACAGTTGAAGATCTTGCAGAGCTCAAGCGCTTTTTCCATCTCGGGGTTCGCCGCGTCCATTTCCCATTTGGAGATCGTCTGGCGGCTTACGTTCAGCCTTTCCGCCAATGCTTCCTGCGTCATGCCTGCGCTGAGCTGCCGCAGATATTGAAGGTTTTTCCCAAAGCTCATGGCCGTCCTCCTTCAAATCATTTCTCTTGAAAAAAAAATCTTTTGCTCCGCGGTGCAGGAACAGATTACCGGAAACAGCCCTCGTTTTCCACCAACCTATAATTGCGTTTTCATAAGCCAGCGCAACTTTCGGTTGCATCGGCGTCAGTTTTTCTGCGCGGCCTGCTTTTTTGCGGCGCTCCTGCCGAGCAGCAACAGCGAAACGATCAGCACCAGCGGGAATACGCTCCCGGCCAGCATGCCGGATTGCAGGCTGTCGCCGGCCTGTTGGGAAACGGCGCCCACCAGGCTCGGCCCGAACGCGCCGCCCAAATCGCCGGCCATGGCAAGAAAAGCGAACAGCGCGGTGCCGCCCTGGGGCAGGCGGGGCGACGTGATGCTGATGGTGCCGGGCCACATGATGCCCACGGAAAACCCGCAGAAAACGCAGCCGATCAGGCCCAGAACAGGGCTGGAAGACAGGGACGCAAGCAGATAGCAGCACAGGCACAGGATCCCGGAGGCGATCATATACCGGTTCAGCGTGATCTTCGCGCCGTATTTCCCGTAAATCACCCGGCTGACGCCCATGGTGACCGCAAACATGCAGGGGCCGATCAGATCGCCTACGGATTTTGAAAAGCCCAGCGCCGCCTCGGTATAGGCCGAAGCCCACTGCGCCATGGACATTTCCGACGCTCCCGCGCAGACCATCAGCAGAATCGCCACCCAGAACAGCGGCTTCCTGAATAATTGCCCGATGGTCATTCCCCTGCCGTCTTCCGTCAGGTGCTCGATCGGGCACGTGGCAAAGTTAAAGATGTTGTACAGCGGGATCAGCGCCCACACGCAGGCCAGGATCCGCCAGCTTCCGATGCCGAAAGCCGTGAAAAAGAGCGAGGACAGGAGGATCACGCCGACGGATCCCCAGCAGTAGAACGAGTGCAGCAGGCTCATGACCGATTCCTTATGGTCGAAGGGGCAGGCTTCCACAATGGGGCTGCACAGCACCTCGATCAGCCCGCTGCCGATGGCGTACACAATGACGCAGGCGATGATGCCCGCGAAGGGATCGGCGCACAGATCCGGGATGAAGGCCAGCCCCGCCAGCCCCAGGACGGACGCCACCTCCGAGGCCACGACGCTCCTCCGATAGCCGATCCGATCCACAAACCGGGCGCAGAGCACATCCACCACCAGCTGCGTAAAGTAAAACGCGGTGGAGATCAGGGCGATCCGGCCCAGCGGGATGCCGTAATCGGCATGGAATTTCAGAAACAGCAGCGGCGCGAAATTCGCCGCGATGGCCTGGGTGATGAAGCCCAGGTAGCAGGCTTTTAACGTCCTTTGGTAATTCTTTCCCACGGCGGTCTTTCCCCCTTCATGCTCTTCCGGCTGCATTTTGCATTATATACCATCTGTTCTTTTTTTTCATCAGATAAAATGCCGAAATGATCGTATAGCGCAAAAAAGGCCGCCGGCGTATGCCGGCGGCCTTGGGTCGGTTTGTGATGGTTATTTCAGCTTCAGGGCGTCGAAGGCGGCGTCCTTGTACAGGTTCATCAGCGTCTCCTGCACGGTGGCGTTCCCGCTGGGATAGATCAGCTCCAGCAGCGGCTGTTCGGCGGCGTACAGGGTATCCAGCGCCGTGCGCCAGGCGATGATCTTCTTGCGCGTCTCCCGGTCCGCGTTCTTATACGCGGTGTTGGCGGCGGCGTCCAGGGCGATCTGCCAGGCGCGCTGGCCGCGGTAGAACACCTCGTCATAGCTGTGGGTCTTCGCCTCGGCCAGCATGGCGCGCACGTCCTTGAGGGCCCGCGCTTCTGCGCCGGCGTACCGCTCGGTCACCTGGCTGTCGGCGCCCTTCAGGGCCCCGATCTCCCGGGCGGATTCGTCGCAGGCTTCGCCGTTGATCACTTCCCTGTGGCTGCCCACGATGCTGCCGGGCAGCTCGGCGGGCAGGGTATGGAGGATGCAGCACATATCGGCGCACTTGAAGCGCAGCGTTTCCGCGGCGGCTTCATCGCCGGCCAGGGCCTGCCAGGCGTCCGCATAGGCCAGGAACACCGCGCGCTCCTGCACCAGGGCGGCCTTGCCTTCGTCGTCGGCGGCCTCGTAGAATTTCTCGTACAGCTTCTCCACTTCGCCGCGCCAGATCTGCGCCGCGCCGGCCCAATCGCCCGCCAGGCCCGCGGCCTCGGCGTCCTTGGCCGCGCCGGCGTGCTCGCTGCAGGCGTGCAGGGTGTAATCCGCTTCGCTGTCGCCCAGGCTGTTCAGCCGCAGCTCGCAGCTCCGGGTCTTGCCGTTGAAGTCCGGTTTGCTTCCGTCGTAGAGGGGATTGCCGTCCTTATCGGTCTTGATGATGGTGCCGTCCGGGCCCACGATGAAGTACGTGCCGTCCGGCAGCATCAGGATGGGATCGCCGTCCGGGGTGGTGACGACCACGCCGTCGGGATCCAGCACCGGCACCGTGCCGGGAGGCGCCACGATGGGCGTGCCGTCCGGGGTGGTGACGGGGGTGCCGTCCGGGGTGGTGACGGGCACCAGGGGATCACCGCCGGGGGTGGTGGGAGGCGGCAGGGGATCCACGTGTCCGCCGTCGCCGCCGGGGGTGTTGTTCTCCTTATCCCCGGCCTTCACCTTCACTTCGTTGCTCTTCTGGGGCGTGCCGGGCTTGCCGCCGTCGAATTCATAGGTGACGGTGGCGCTGTTGATGATCCAGATGCCGTCGATATCGGGCTGGGTCACCTTATAGGAGAAATTGAAGGGCACTTCCGCGTTCGGGGCGATGCTGGCGGCGGTGCCGATGGGCACGAAGCCGTTCAGGCTGTCGTACACGGTGACGTTCTCCAGCGGCACTTCGCCGGTGTTCTTCACGAAGATCACGAATTTGACTTCTTCATCCAATTCGTAATAGCTGCCGTTCAGGGGGCCGCCGTCCTCTTCCTTGCGCACGGCCGCGCCCACCTTCAGCTCGTGGATGGGGCCCATGGGATCGCCGGGATCCTCCTTGGGCTCCTCCGTTTCGCCCTTTTCGGGGAAGGTGGGGGGCACGGGCGGCGGCACGGGGCTGAACTGATTGCACGGGGCGGTGACGGGCGCGCTGGTCCAGGTGTGCTCCGCGCCCTGCAGGTCCGTGCCGGTGACGGTGAAGTAATTGCTCACTTCGCCCACGCCCGCGTCGTATTCCGTCACCGTATAGGGCGTCGGGTTGATGATGTACTCCTCGCCGGGGGCGATCTCCGCAAAGGTGCCCACGGTTTCGCCCTGATCGGTGACGACCACGTTCCGCACGGGCTCATTGCTGTTATTCTTGATGATCAGCTGCCATTCCAGCTTGTCGCCGGCCTGGAAATAGCCCAGGGGCCCGGGGGCCGTCCGCAGCTGCTTTTCCAGCACCAGGCCGGTTTTGCTGATCACCTTCAGCGTCAGGTCGTTGGAATAGGTGGTTTTTTCATTGCCGCTGTCCGGGTCGGCCCAGGTGTACTGGACGGGCGGGAAGTAGATATACCCGCGCGCCACGTCCTCCTCGGTGATTACTCCACTGTGCCACCAGCCGGGAGTGCCCTTGTGCGTTTCTCCGGGCATGAAATCAATAGCATACCTTGTATCTGTGTATCCGTCGTAGGGGTCATAGCGGGTGATCCCATGGGTGGGAATGGCCACCTTCCCCGTGTTGGTTGTGGTCATGTCCGTGCCGTACTTTTCGCCCAGCTGGTAGCCCGCCGGGTCGCTGGATTCATAGCCGGGAGAAACCTGTACGGTGACGGTGATGCCGCTTTCCTCCGGGATGGGCCAGGGCTTGGGCCCGGGCTTGGCCACCTTCCAGGTGCGGGAGACGGTTTCGGAGCGGCAGAGCTCTTCCCCGGTATCCGGGTCAAGGCCCTTGAAGTAGAGATGAATGGTCACGGTGCCCAGCAGGTCTTCAGTTTCCGTGCCGGGGGCGATACCACGCTGGATCACCTCCCAGCCCCAGGAGGGGAGCCTGAATTCGCCGGGATCATAGTACCTATGGAAAACAGAGTCGTAGTCTTTTACACCGTCAGAAGTGAAATGCGCCACTGCTATCAATGGCACGTTGCCGGTGTTCGCCAAGGAACAACAGGCCCACACGAAATCCTCCGGGTCGTACACATCCTTGGCCGGGGCGTCGTACAGGAAGGTCAGGGTCAGTTCGGGCTTCTTTTCCTCCGGGGTTACGCCGTCGGGATAGGTGAGGGGGATGTTTTCTTCGAAGGAGTTGGAGTCAATGTATTTTTTTTCTCCGTTCTCGTTCATGTAATTTGCGCTATAGGTGTTCAAAAAACCATTACGATAAAGCGCGCCCTTTTCTACTTCGCTCTCTTTAACATAACGGTGATAATTATGCACCGTCAGGCTTTCCCCGGGGGCCAGGCGATAGCAGTCCGACCACTCCCCGTCTCCCTTTGGATGGGGCGCGTCGATGGAATCCCCGAGGCCATCCATGCCGGGCAGGTAGAGATCGCAGTTGCCGGTGTTGGTCAGGGTATGATCCACGTTCACGATGGCGCCCACGTAGCGCTTGCCCACGCCGGCGTCCGCCGCCCAGGAATCTGCGAAAAGCAGGCGGGGCTTGAGCGCGTTTTCGTCCTTCAGCACGCCGATGGTGCAGCTTGCCGCGGCGGTGCACAGCACTTCGTCAGTGCCGGGCTTATAGCCGGGCACCTGCACGCTGTAGGTGACGGTGCCGTAAAGCTCGGCGGTCTCCGTGCCGGGGGCCACGTCGGCGGCCCTGACGGATTGGTAGCTATGTGCAACGAACCAATTGGCGTCGCCTTCATATTTTTCACCGGGCTTCAGCACGATGCCGTCTTGGGTATCATCCGTGGGTTCGTTCCAGTACAATACACCGGGGATGTCTATCACGCGGTCCCGCAGCTCCAGATCCACGGTGCCGGTGTTCACCACGTAGCCGTAGAACCACGCGTACTCGCCCTCCCGGAATTGCGTTTTGGGCACGTCCGTGTTGTAATCCTGCGCTTCCAGGTAAATGGTCAGCTCAGCCTTGACGGGCTTTTTGGAATTGATGAGCAGCAGATCGCCGCTTTGCCCGATGGGGCCGGTGGAGGCGATGCCGTCCCCCACGGCGAAGGAGAAGGCGGCCGGGGCGGAATACCCCTCCGGCGCGGACGTTTCCTCCACGGTGTACGTGCCGTCCTCCAGCCCGCCGATGATGCGGGCGGCGCCGCTGGAAGTCCATTCGTCGATCACGCTGCCGTCCCCGTTCCGCAGCTGCACGTAAGCGCCGGGCAGATCCTTGCCCGAGCCCTCCTCCACCACGCGGATGCTGACGGCGTTCGCGCCGCCGCCGGTGGGCGGGATCTCCCTTTCCTCCCGGTGGCTGCTTTCGATCTTGCAGATGCGCTCCTCGGTGCCGGGCTGGGTGTAGGTAGGCTCCTTCACGGTGTGCCATTCGCCCCACACGTGATCGCCGTAATCGCCGTATTTGTATTCCTCCGCCCCGCAGGAGCAGACGCGGCGCAGCAGCGCCTTCCTTACGCAGGTGCCCTTCTCCTCCACGAACCAATCGCCCCATTTGTGCTCATGGGTGGGGGGATCGGTCACCGGCGGCGGATTGGTCGGCGGCGGGTTGGTCGGCGGCGGGGGGTTCAGCTTGGGGATGGATTCGGTTTTGGTGTGGCTGGGATCGCGTTTGCAGGTATAGGTCCTGACGCCCTCGGCGTCCACCGTGGGCTCCTTGGTCACTTTGCCGCCGTCCCAGTCGTGGCCCAGGGGGCCCAGATCGACGGTTTTATCGGCGTTGCAGTGCTTGCAGCCGTACAGCTCAAAGCCGCCCTCGGTGCAGGTGGGCGCTTGGGTATAGCGCAGCTCCCATTCGTGGGGGCCCAAGGGGATGTACTCGGTCTTGGTTGCCCCGCAGCGGTTGCAGGTATAGGTGATGATGCCGTTCTCCCGGCAGCTGGTTTCCTTGGTCACTTTGCCGCCGTCCCAGTCGTGGCCCAGGGCGGGGATGGAACGGGTCTCCTCCTGCTGGCAGCGGTGGCAGAACCGGATCGCCAGGCCGTCGGTCTCGCACCCGGGCTCGTTCATGACGGACCAGTCGTCCCTAAAATCATGGCCCAGGGCGGGGATCGTCTCGGTCTGCTGGTATTGGCAGACGGTGCAGTAGCGGGTCTTCCTCCCCTCCGTGATACACCCGGGCTCCGGGTCCGTTACCCAGTCCATCCATTGATGATCCCCGCCGTACATACATACGGTATCCGTGGGGTCCATCATGATGGCCTGCGCCGCGGGGGCCATGCCCAGCAGCATCACCAGCGCCAGCGTCAGCGCCGCCAGGCGGATTCGCGTTCGATTCATGATTTTTCCTCCCCTTTTTTATGCGGTTGGTATGGGTTTGAAACGATATTCTGTCAAATACATTGTATCTGAAAATACGTTTCCCGTCAAGCAATTCATGAGCAGAAATCCGCTTCCGGGCAGATATACGCAAGAAATGAGAAGCGCATCAAAAAAGGCTTCCCGGATGAGAAAGCCTTTTGAGGTGACTGATGAGGTGTCAGCGTTCTTATAGGCTGCCCCCCAGGGCCTCCAGGGTGTCGATCACCACGACGCAGTCCGGCTGCACCGAACGCATCACCCGAATCATCGCGTACTCCGGGATCGCCACGCAGCCGCCGGTCCAGGGCTTCAGGGGGCCGAAGCAGTGCAGGAAAATGGCCGAGCCACGGCCGGGGGCGCCCTCCTCGTTGAAGGAGATGTTCAGGCAGTACTGATACTGGTACAGATAATCCATAATGTGCTCGCTGTCGTCCATCACCAGGTCCGGCACGTCCCGGATATCCACCATCTGATTGTACTGCCGGTCCGGATCGCCGGACCAGTAGGTATTGTCGTCCGCCTGGATATAGGGGATGGCGCAGCCGGGGTCCGGGGCGATGCCGAAGGCCTTATTGAAATGATACACCCCGATGGGCGTCTGGGCGCAGCCCTCCTTATGGTCCGCGTCCGGGCACAGGCCCCGCTTCCCCACAAAGCCGGGGGTGGACAGGATCTGGATCCATTGGCCGTTTTCGTCCCGCTGGTGCATGGATATGGAGGCGGTGGTCAGGTCCTGCCCGATGCCGGCCACCACGAAAAGCTGGGTCACCGCCGCATCCTGGGCGGCAGGCAGCGCCGTCACCCATTCGGGGGACGGGGCGGGCGCCTGCGCGGCGGCGTACAGGCCGCCGTCCTCCTCCGCGAAGGCCGCGCCGGTCAGCAGCAGCAAAAGGGCCAGCAGAAACAGCATCGTTTTTTTCATTGCCGTGATCCTCCTTGCATTTGATTCCGATTGGGTATCCTCTTCCCCGTTATTATACAGGAAATCCGCCCGGCAGACAAGAAAAAAGCCCGGATCGCCCGTTCTTTCCTCTCCCCGGAAAAAAATTATCACTTTCAGGAACAAAACGCCTCCGCCGCTGCGTATATTCATAGGAAGGCGCGGCAAAACGCCCTTCCTGGAAAGGAGAAATTCAAATGAAAAAAGCGATGGTATGGCTGCTGAGCCTGATGCTGGTCCTGTCCGCCGCCGGCGTATGGGCCGAGGAGGAAGAAACGGTTTTTGAAGAGATGTCCCAGATGGAATGGAGCTTTTTAAGCGGCGTGGGCGGCTGGTCCACGGATCTGCACGTGGAGGCGGACGGCTCCTTCACCGGCGAATTCCACGACGGCGAGCTGGGCGAAACCGGCGAAGACTATCCCAACGGCACGATCTACGGCTGCCTGTTCGAAGGGCGGTTCTCCTATGCGGGAGAGGCGGAAAACAACGCCGTGAAGATCCGGGTGGACGCACTGACCCTGACCGAAGGCCAGGCGCCCGAGGCCATCGAGGACGGCGTGCGCTACGTCACCGTGGACGAGGTGTACGGCCTCACCGAAGGGGACGAAATGCTTTTGTACGCCCCCGGCACCCCCGTGAGCATTTTCAGCGAGGAACTGCTCTTCTGGGCCCACGTCATGGACCGGGAGGACCCGCCCGCCGAGCTGGACAACTGGTTCCTGTGCAGCGAAAAGAACGAAACCGGCTTCGTGGGCTATGCGATGGAAAACGCCGCGGGCCTGGCCAACCCCTGGCTGGACCTGACGGCGGAGGAGCTCACGAGCGCTTCCTGCATCTCCTTCTATGTGCCGGAAGGCGCGGAGCAAGTGATCTGCCGCTATCTGCCCGATATGGGCCTGGCGGAAATGCAGTTCACCCTGGACGGGGATGAATACTGCGCCCGCATCCTGCCCGTGGATCGGGACGACGGCGAAATGCAGGATATCTCCGGCATCTATCTCGCCTGGGAACAGGAAGAGGCCGTCAGCATCCAGGGCTGCCCCGGCACCCTCGGCCTGGCCCAGACCGGCAGTGAGGATTTCGTGGAGCTGTGCCAGTGGTTCGACGCGCCCTCGGGGCTGGTATACTCCCTGTCCGTGTATACCACGGATCCGGACGGCCTGGACCTGACCGCCGTGGCCGAGCAGGTGAACCGCTCCGTGCTGGGCGACGTCTGATCCCGCTTCGGAATCAAAGAGGATGTTGCAGAAGCCAATCTGCAACATCCTCTTTGTTTACAGGGATATTGGTTCTCATAGAAGAATGAGCAGCAGTGAATACCGGGAAACCGAAGAACCCCGGGTGGTTTGGAGGGATCCAAAGCCCCTCCAAGTGGAATCCGCAGCAGCGACCTGTGCGCTGCGAGGAGCATTTTTGCTTTCGCAGAGCATGCCCTGCGAGAGCAAAAATGCTTTCCTTGCGCCTTTTTACGCCCGGAAGTCCCGCAGGGACGAGAGGAAAAGGCGTTTTAAGTCGATCAAATGGAGGATCCATTTGATCGAAGGGGCTGTGCAACAGCCCCTTTTATTTGTTCGCCGGGCGGATGCTGTCCGCCGTCTGCAGCAGCGCTTCTTCGCAGTCCGCCGGGCGGTAATACCGGCTGTCCTCGCTCATGCACAGCAGGAATACCGTCGTTTCGCTTTCCACATAATAGCGCCGCTCCGGATAGCCGGAATACTGCTGGCTGAACCCCCGGGCCATGCGCACCCCCTGGGGATTCACATAGATTTCCGCGTCCGTCAGCCAGGAGCATTCCGCCAGCACGGACTGCGCGTCGAAGAAGGACTGGGCGTGCTCGCCCCGGATCCCGGCGTCCAGGATGAGCTTGCCGGGCTTTTTGTCGCCCTCCTGGTATTCCCACACCACGAACCGGTCGTCCGAATAGGTCTTTCTGTATCCCGGGGGCGCCGTGATCGCCATGCCGTTCATCCGGGCGCCGTTCTGGCTGTTCATGGACTGAAACAGGATGAACAGGCCCAGCAGGAACAGGAAAGCCGCCGCCGGGGCGATCAGCGGCTTCAGCTTCCGCAGCCGGGAATCGGCTTTCTTTTCGGTCATGCGCTCAGCTCCTTTCGCGGGATGCTGCGTCCATTATACAGGAAAACACGTGCGCTGTAAATGTATTCCAATCAGATTTCCGGAGAGGAAGAAAACGGCGGGCGCTTGACAGCGCCGCCCCCGGGGCGTATACTCACCCTATCCTTTTTCCCCGGAAGAACAGGAGCAGCGGTATGATCGTCACGTATCAATGGACCCATGGGGACGACCCGGTTTTTCAGCATTTTTACGGCGTCACCGAGGCGTATTACTGCCGCATCGCCGGCGGCGCGGACAAGCGGCGCGCCTTCGTGCCCTACAACGCCTCCGACGGCATCCCGGAAGTGGTGCTGGCGTTCTGCGACGGCCGGGCTGCGGGCTGCGCGGGGCTGAAAAAGTATTCGGAAACGGACGGCGAAGTGAAGCGGCTGTGGGTGGAGCCCGCCTTCCGGGGCCGCCGCATCGCCTCGGGGCTCATGGACCGCATCGAGGAAAAAGCCCGGCAGGCGGGCTGCCACCGCCTCATTCTGCAGACCCGGCCCGCCATGGCCGACGCCGTCCGGCTGTACGAAAGCCGCGGCTACCGGCTGATCCCCAATTATCCGCCCTACGACCGGCTGGACGGGGCGGTGTGCTACGCGAAAACGCTGTAAAAGCCCCCGAGCGGGCGCGCATCAGCATTGATTCAGAGGGCAGCTATGTACGAAATCAGAAGCGAGCGGCTGACGGCCGGGGAATACGTCGAATTCCTCAAACGGACCGATCTGGGATCCCAGTACCCGAAGGAGCGCTTTCAGGAGCGGATCGAACGGCTGCTGGAAAACGCCTCCGTCAGCCTGACGGCCCGGACGGAGGAAGGGCGCCTGGTGGGCGTGCTGCTGGGGCTGACGGACTTTGCTTACTGGCTCTTCGTCACGGACCTGGGGGTGGACCGGGCATACGCCCGCCGGGGCATCGGCACCCGGCTGATGCGATCCGCCCACGCCTTGGCCGGCGGCGAAAAGGACATCGCCGTGTACCTGGCCGCCAACGAGAACGCCGTGCCGTTTTATGAAAAGCTGGGCATGAAAAAGGCGGACGACGTGATGTAGTACAACCATATCGAATGGACGGGCTTTACCGTGGAATGAACGGAGGACATCATGCGGATCGGCATCATTCAGGCATCCTCGCAGCGCGGGAAAAACCCCGCGCTGTACCGCTGCACCTGCCAGGCCCTGGCGCATAACGGCCGCGGCGATACGGTAGTCAATTACGGCGTGTTCCCGGAGGAGGACGCCGCCTTTTCCTACGTGGAAACGGCGGTGTGCATCAGCCTCCTAATGTGCAGCGGGGCGGCGGATTTCATCGTGACGGGCTGTTCCTCCGGCCAGGGGATGATGCTGGCCTGCAACAGCCTGCCCGGCGTGCTCTGCGGCTACGCCCCCACCCCTCAGGACGCCTTCCTTTTCGGGCGGATCAACGGCGGCAACGCCCTGTCCCTCCCCCTGGGGCTAAATTACGGGTGGCTGGGGGAAATCAATCTGCAATGCACCCTGGACAGGCTTTTCGACGGCCCGTTCGGCTGCGGATACCCGCCGGAGGAGGTGGAGAGGAAACAGCGCGACACGGCGCTGCTCAAAGGCCTTGGCAGGATCACGAAAAAAACGCTGCCGGAAACGTTCCGGCAGTACGATCCGACGCTGACCCAAAAGTCCCTGCAGTGGACGGCCGTGCGGCAGGATATCCTTGCCCACGGCACGAATCCGGAAATCCTGGCCCTGCTGGACTGACGCCGCGAAACATAATACGGACGGAAGCACGATCAGCTTCCGCCCGTGTTTTTTGCGCTGCTTTATTTCCGCGTTTTTACCTGAAACAGGCCGTGGCGGTTGCAGTATGCGTACAGGTCCCGGACGCAGCCGGTCTTGAACCGCGCTTCGGCGTTCCCCTCCGGATACAGCTTCACCAGCTGCACCCGCTGATCGGACACCGCGGCGAGGAAAGAAATATGATGCTCCTTGGTCATGGGGTGATCCATGGCAACGTAGTATTCGTCCTCCACGGTTTCCACCCGGATGCCGTGGTCCGCGTCCGCTTCCTCCGCCTCCAGCGGGGGCAGGGTAACGCCGCAACAGCTGATCACCGCCTCGCCGCAGGCCCGGATCACGTTCCCGCAGACCGGGCAGACGTACCATTTGCCCCGGTTCATGTTGGCGCTGCGGTTCCGGTTGCAGACGGCGCTTCCGTTCATCAGCTCGATCACCGACACCCCCAGCGCCTCCGCCAGCGGCTCCAGCAGGGCGATATCCGGCAGTCCCCTGCCCGTTTCCCATTTGCTCACCGCCTTGCCGCTGACGAAGATCCTTTCCGCCAGCGCCTCCTGGGTCATGCCTTTTTTCTCCCGCAGGCTGCGGATCGTCTCGCCCGTCACATAGCTGTTCATGGGCTTTCGCCTCCTTCCGGTGCAAGTGTAGCACGCCCGTCCCCGAAAAGCCACCTACGCCCCGTAGAGTCGGCCCGCGTTTTACCCTTTGATCCGGCTGATGATCCTTTCCGCCGCCTCGATGTGCATGATCCAGTGCCGGGACAGGGGCATTTTGATCAGCCCCGCCACGTCCTTTCCGCACCAGTAGCCGATCAGCCACTCCGCGCTTTCCTCCCGGCTGACCGCGCCCAGCCGGCGAAGCCGCTCCTGGTCCTCCTGGGAAAAGCGCCGCTTCAGATCCTCGTACCGCAGGGTGCGCAGCCACCGGTCCGTGCTTTCCCGCACGGCTTCGGCATAAGCCTGCAGCCCGTCCACGTTCAGCGCCCGGGAAAAGGCGGCGATCTCCTCCCCCGCCAGCTCGTTGCCGGTGGTGATGATGGGCGACCCCGTTTTTTCCAGCCAGCCTCCCGCGGACAGCACGTCTTCCCGCCCGCGGATCAGGGGATTCACCACGATATCCTCGATCCTGATGATGTGCCAGATGGAATAGGCCACCGTTTTGCTGTGATACCCTTTCGCGCCCGGAAACGGCTGGGCGCTGTAATCCGCGTCCCGCAGCGTTTCCCGCCAGCGCCGCATCTCCGCCGCCAGCTCCTCCCGCAGGGAAAGCAGCGCATCGATGCCCTGGGGAAAGGTCGCCTTCTTCAAAAGGGACTGCATTTCCTTGTTTTGTTCAGCCCATGCCCTGTTCATGCCGCACCTCTTTTCCGCTCGCTTGTCCGACGGGATCGGGATGGCGTCAGCGGGCCGTTCCCGTCCTGTCAATTTTTGGTTTCTCCCACGGTTTCATTATAGCCCGCGCCCCGCCCGCCGTCAACCGTCAAACCGTCGGAAAAAACGGGGGCAGCACGCCCCCGCCTTCAAAGGATTCAGTTTTTCACTTCCACATCCGGCGGATTTTCCGTCAGCGCCTCCAAAAGGAGCTGCAGCTTCACATAGCCGGTCTTTCCGTTGACGTTCAGCTTTACCCATCCGTCCCCGACCTCCAGGATCTCCACCCGGACGGCGGCGTTTTGCTGCTTCTGCCTGTCGCCGGCCTGGGCCTCCTGACGCATGCCGGGCTTGCCGCGGCTGCCGGCGCCGTCGGCGCCGCGCCGGGCCTTCACCTGCCTGCCCGCCGTCGGGGCCGCGGGGGGTTCTTTTTCCGTAGAAGCCGCGGGCGCTTCACTTTCCGTCGGTGCCGCGGGCGTTTCGCCCTCCGGGATCGCTTCGTTCGGCTGCTCCGCGCCGGGAGCGTCGGGGCTCTGCGCCGGCTTTGCCGTCCTGCCGCGCCCGCCGTTTCCTTTCCGGGCGGTCTGGGCCTCCGTCTGCCGGGTGGCGCTGCTCACGGCGTCCGCTTCCGTGACGGCTTGAGCGGACGCGCCCAGCCTCAGGCCCAGGCACAGCGCCGCGATCAGGAGCATACTGATCCATTTTTTCATTTTTCATCTTCCTTTCTTTTTGATTCTGTCAATCCGTTTTCGCGCGCATCCGCGCGCTTCCCCATCGGGGGTTTTCCCCCTCCGGCAATTCCCATGATACCCATGAACCTTTAAGTATCCTTAAAGCGGGGAAAACTTTTGCCCCCGAAACGGTTGACAAGAACCGCCCCTTCCGCTATAATATTTTTTGCTGTTTGCGGCATGCGGTCGTGGCGGAATCGGCATACGCGCACGTTTGAGGGGCGTGTTCTGAAAGGAGTACGGGTTCAAGTCCCGTCGACCGCACCAGGAAGCCCGGAGGATACCGTCCTCCGGGCTTTTTCACGCTCATTTTTTGTCTTTTTTTGCAAAGCCATGAAAATACTGGTGCATTTTCTCCCACATTGTGCTATACTGGGTGTGGATCCAGAAAACTGGAATATCTGTTCGTTCCCCATAAACCATCATTCAGGAAAGAACGTCTCCCCGAACGACAAAATTTCATAGCGCGTTTCACTTCTTCCCCCCAACAGTCAAAGAAAGGATGGATGATGCACCCATGAAACGAACGTCTCTCCGCCTGGCCGCGCTGCTGACAGCGCTGCTGATGCTCCTGTCCGCGGCCCCAGCAGCCCTGGCCGTCGACAATAACAGCACCAGGAACCTGCCCGGCTGTACCAACGAAGACGCCGCTATTCGCAACAACGGCAATCACTTCTGCTTTGCCGAAGTGAGCGATCCCACCTGCGTGGACAGCGGCACCGTCTGGTGGTACTGCGTCTACTGCGATGAGATGGTGCTGGAAGAAACCCTGCCCGCCCTGGGCCATGACTGGAGCGGCGAAAAGGTGCTCCAGGAGCCCACGTGCACCACGGATGGCCAGGCCTACCGCATCTGCAACCGCTGCGGCCTGGAGGATTACAGGACCATCCCCGCCCTGGGGCACGACTGGCAGCCCGTAGACGCCGACAACGCCACCTGCACGGAAGGCGGCCTGCAGTCCTACTATTGCCGCCGGTGCCAGGCCGTGAAGGAAGAGAACACGCCTCCCCTGGGCCATCTGTGGGACGGCGGCACCGTCACCAAACAGCCCACCGTGGATGAAGAGGGCGTGCTGACCTACACCTGCCAGCGCGATCCCAGCCACACCAAGACCGAATCCATCCCCAAGCTGAATCCCCAGCCGCCCACCAATCCCCCGCCTACCAATCCCCCGCCCGTCACCGATTCGCCCACCCATCAGCACCAGTGGGGCGATTGGTTCGTGGAGGAAAAGGGCAACTGCGTGAAAAAGGCGCTGCTGCGCCGCGTCTGCTCCTGCGGGGCGGAGGAATACAAGTACGGCGATTACGGCGACCATGACTGGGGCGAATGGCAGCGGGTGAAGGAGCCCGGCCCCGGCGTGGAGGGCCTGGAGCGCCGCATCTGCAAGATCGAAAGCAGCCACGTGGAGGAAAAGACCATCCCCGCCACCGGCCCCGCGGAGCCCCCGAATCCCAGCCTCTCCCTTGTCCTGCGGATCACGCCCGGCGAAGAGCAGGCCGTTTACCACGACAACGACAATATCTCCCTGCAAACCATCATTACCAACACCGGCAACGTGCCGCTGTATTTTCCGAATTACTTCTCCCTGCCCTTCGACTCCTTAATCGGCATGTATACGACCATGCTGGCCCCCGGCGAATCCGCCACGGCAAACCATCTTCATACCGTGTACGATAACAACGGGGGCAGCTGGACCGGCGGCCGTGTCGCCGTGGCGTTTACCGATCCCAACGACGCCGGGCAATACGATTCCATAAGCGCCGCCCAGAGCCGGGCTTCCGCCGTCACCTCCAATGAGGACTGGGTGAGCGTCATCCTCACCCCGGACGTGGCGGAGGACGGCCACGGCGCCGTGCTGGAATGCCTGAACGGGCCGGAAAGCGGCATCGGAAAGCGGGTGGAGGGCGCTTCGCTGCCCCTGCGTTTTTGCTTGACCAATACCGGCAGCGTCTCAATCCGTCTGTCTCTCAATGACAGCGTCTACGATATCAGCGCTCCCAACGGCATGGTGGACGGCAAATACTCCCTGGATCCGGGCCAGAGCATGTATTTTACTGTGCCGCATCAAGTGAAGGCCCAGGAAGTGACCGACGGCGTTGCCACCGACCCGTCCGGCTGGTTTGTCACATATGCATACCAGAAGGACGGCGGTCAGTGGGCGTTTGATGACGCTACCGCCACCGTTCAGATCCCCCTGACTTACCCGGACGGCACCGTTCCGGAGGAAGCGCATCCCCAGCTGACGCTGATCTACGAAGGCGACAGCGACGATAGTTACAATCCCGTCACCAAGGAAGTGCTGGACTTTGACGATTGCGTGTGGGCGGACTACACCTGCATCAACTCCGGCAACGTGCCCCTGAAGCTGTCCCTTCGCGTCAATTCCGGCGCGAGTGTCGATTTCTATGACAAGGAGAAGGTGTATTATCCCAGCGAAAGCCTGGGCGTCCTGGGCGTCGGCTACTCCCCGGTGGGCAGTTACCTGAAATCCGGCACCGAGACCGCGGAGCTGGCGGGCACCGCCACCGTCTCCTTCTACTTCGTCGGCCTGGATCCGGTCACCGGAGCGGAATTATGCCAGTCCAACGAGATCAACCGCACCTGGAAGGTGGCCAAGCCCGGGCCCGAGCCCTGGCCCATCCCCAACGAAAGCGCCATGACCATCACCCAGTTTGAATACTCCTATTCCTCCGATCCCAACGGCTACGTGCTGGGCGAGCCCTATGAGGTCTGGGCCGCGGTGGAAAACGTGGGCTGCGAGCCCGTGGACGGCCACACCGTCTACTTCCCCCGGGAGGATAAGACCGATTCCTTCCCCGGCACCATGGAGCCCGCCGATATCCTGTGGTGGAACGTCGAATGCAGCACCGTCACCGAAGCGGACGTGGCGTTGGGCTACATTTACTTCCCGCCCCTCATTCTCACCTGGACCGATCCCGTCAGCGGCAACGAGATCTCCGTCATGTCCGAGCCGGTGAAGCTGGACGTGATCGACGATCCCGGCCTGGTGCTGGTCAAGACCATCAAGAACCTGCCGGAGCGCGGCCACTTCATCGCGGGCGAGACCATCCAATGGCAGGTCAGCATCACCAACAACAGCAAGGAAACCTTTACCACCGTCACCGTTTTCGACAAGGGCGAGCAGATCGGCTACTTCGAGGAGATCGCCCCCGGCGAAACCAAGACCGTGGACGTGCCCGATTACCTGGTGGACGAATACGACGAAGCCACCGGCGAGGCCTGCAACACCGCCACCGCCTCCGCCTACGACGAGGACGCCGACTGGCACATGTATTTCAGCAATGAGAGCAAAGCGCCCTGCGGCCCCTGGTCGCCCATCCCGCCCGTGGTGCCCCCGGAAGATCCGGAGCCCAAGCCCCACGAGGATCCCCTGGTCCCCGCGGTGGAAGAGCACGTGGGCGCCATGGTGGTCAAGACCGAGCTGAGCTATCCCTCCCAGGGCGACTACTACGTGGCGGGCGATAAGATCCAGTACGAAATCCTGGTGAAGAATACCGGCACCGTGGATCTGGACACCCTCACCATCTACGACAGCCTGGCCGGCCTTGCGCCCATCGCCACCGGCGGCGTGCTGCCCGCCGGGCAGGAAACCACCTTCAAATACGAATACACCGTCACCGTTCCCGACACGATATACGGCTGGGTGTACAATACCGCCGTGCTGGAATTCACCTTCGGCGGCATGAAGGGCACCCCCGTCACCAGCAACACCGTCCAGAGCAAGGTCAGCCCCGAGGCGCCCCACACCACCGGCGGCGGCACCATCGACAAGGATAAGCTGCCCGATCCTCCCGGCGAGACCGGCGAACCCGTCAAGATGCCCGACGGCACCCCCGTCACCACCCCCGACGGAACCCCCATCATCGCGCCTCCCGGCACCAAGCCGGTGCTGGATCCCGACGGCAAGCTGGTCACCACCGACGAGGGCATCCCGGTGCTGAAGCTGCCCGACGGCTCCTACTGCATCCCCGGCCCGGACGGCAAGCTGATCAAGACCGATAAGGACGGCAATCCCATCTACACCGAAAAGGGCAGCTACATCTATGTGGAATACAGCGCCGGCCCCATCAGCTGCGAGGTGCGCCTGAAGGCCCTGGGCGTAGCGGAAGGGCAGTACACGCTGCACGCCTGCGCCGCCCATGCCGGCACCGCCAAGGCCGCCGAGGCCGCTGCCGCCGCCGGCACCGCCGATGGCTGGAAGCAGGCGGGCAACCTGTGGCGCGAAGAGATCGACAAGCTGTATCAGACCCTGTACGACGCCGCGGACGGCGCAGCCAAAACCGCCGTGGTCAACGACCGCGCCGTGTTCTACACCTTCGTCAGCGAATATGAAACCATGATGTCCGCCGGCGATCCCGCCGCCGCCCAGAAGGCCGTCACCGAGCTGCTGCGCATGCACTGCGCCGAGCTGTGCGCCATGGTGCGCACCGTGCCCAAGCCCCTGCCCGACAGCATGACCGGCAATTTCCGCCGCCTGATGAACGGCCAGCCCGCCGACGCCAACAGGCGCACCCTGGGCGCGCTCCGGGGCAGCGACAGCGAGCTTACAGAAATCTACGATGCCAGCGGCGCCCGGGCGCTGAGCCAGGTACAGACCGTGCTGAGCAGCGCCAAGACCTCCGCCGCCAAGGTGAACGCCTTCAGCCAGGCGCAGCGCTCCTGGCAGACGGCGCTGGATCAGGTGGTCAACACCCGCTACCGCGCCGCGGACCGCGCGGCCCGCAAGGCCATCGCCTCCTGCCGCATCATGCTGGATCAGGTCTACGCCGCCCGCAAGGAACTGGTGGAAGCCCTGTACGGCGACGCGCCGGAGGTGGGCGCCGAGGTGCTGAGCAACCTGTACAAGAACGCCCTGTTCAATATGAGCAAATAAACCGTTGGCAAAAACGCAACCGGGGACGGCGGATTGCCCGCCGTTCCCTTCTTTTTCCTCTCTTTCATGATCCAAGCAAAAAACCGGGGCTGTCTGCCCCGGCTTTTTCAATGCATCTGATCAGAATTTCACCGTTTCCGGCGCGCCGCCGAAGGAGGAGAAGGTGGCCGTGGCGTCCTTCAGGTAAAACACTTCGGTATTCCCGTCCCCGGCCTTGTACATGCCCTTGAGCATGGGGTAGCTTTCCAGCATATGCTCCTGGGCCTCGATCCGGTCGTCGGCGTAGGCGCTGGCGGCCACCCGCAGCCACGCGCCGTCCTTGAAAGCGCAGATCTCGATTTTGGGGTTTGCGTGGATCTGCCTGGATACGTCCTTGATCTTCCCGGTCTGAAAATACAGCTTGCCCTCGAACAGATCCACGGTGCCGAAGGGCCGCACCCGGGGCTGATCGCCCTCGGCGGTGGCCAGATAATACGTGCCCGCAGCCTTGAGAAAATCGTATACGCGGTTCATTTTCCTACCTCCTTCGTTTTTTGTTGGAAAAATTATACCATCCGCCGGGCGAAAGCGCAAGAGCGTTGACATCCGCCCCGCCTTCCTGTATCATAAAGCGGCACGAAGCACAAAGGAGGCGCCCCATGAAAATCTCCAAGAAAGACGCCCTTTCCTGGTTTGAATTTTTTTCCGAGCTTCCGGAGGACGAGGAGATCTCCCCCCGGCAGACGGAAATCGCCCTGTCGGTTTTTTACCAGATCGAAAAAGCCGTCTCCGCCCGGCATGCGGAGCTGATGCGCCAGATCCCCCGCCTGAAAACCCTGCAGGACCGCACGTATTACGTGGGCGACGACGGGCGCTTCCCCGCTGGATGCCGCAGCTGTCTGCTGGGCACGGGCCTTTCCGCCGTGCGCAAAACCAACCGCTGCGACGCCCGCTGCCCCTTCTGCTACGATTACGGCGCCCTGGACGCCCAGCCCCCGGTGGGCGAGGGCATGTGGGAGATCGGCGGCACGAAGTTTTACGAAGAGGACCTGCCTCTGCTGCTGTCGATCCACAAAAAGCCCACGGGCATTTCCTACGTGTACCTGGAGCCCTTTATGGAGATCGAAAAATACTACGGCGCGGTGCGCATCTTCCACAACGCGGGCATCCATCAGCACCTGTACACCAACGGCCTCCACTGCACGGAGGAAAACTTAAAAGCCCTGGCCGACGCCGGGCTGGATGAGATCCGCTTCAATTTAGGCGCTTCCCATTGCGCCGACCGGGTGATCGAGGCCATGAAAACCGCCCGGAAGTATTTCCCCCAGGTGGGCATCGAAACCCCCATGACCCCGGAGTTTTACCGCCAGTTCCTTGAAAAGAAGCAGCGCATCCTGGATACCGGGCTGGATTTCATGAACTGCGCGGAACTGCACCTGAACGAAAACAACATCGGCAATTACGCCGGCGAAAACCTGTATTTCTGCCGCCAGGGCTATATTTCCCCCATCTGGAGCCGGGAGCTGACCCTGCGGCTCATGGCGCTGGCCGATCGGGAAAGCTGGCCCATCGCCGTGCACGATTGCAGCAACCGCACCAAATTTGCCCGGGACCTGCATCTGAAGGCCGTGGAGGGCGGCTGGTTCGGCCAGAGCAGCTACGGCTGCGAATTCGACCGCCTGCCGTTCTGGGCCTTTCTGCCCGTGCTGCGGGACGACAGCTTCCGCTTCCTGGAGGAAGAGCCCCTGCCCCCGGGCTTCCGGTTCGGGGACATCGTGCTGTGAACGGGAGGGACCGCCATGGTATTTGAGGCAGCGAAAAAAAGCGATATCCCGGCGCTGGCCGCGCTGCGGCTGGCCTATCTCCTGGAGGATTGCGGCGCGATCCCGCCGGACCAGTACGCCCGGATCGCGGAGGGGCTGCCCTCCTATTTTCAAAGCCGTCTGAACCGGGATCTGTTCGCGTTCGTCTGCCGGGACGGAGACGTTCTCGCGGGCTGCTGTTTGCTGCTCGTCGTCCGGAAACCCCCGAGCCCCGCATTCGTCGGCGGGAAAACGGGAACGGTGCTGAACGTCTATACCAGGCCCGGATACAGAAAACAAGGAATCGCCGGGGAGCTTCTGCGCATGCTGCTCAAAAAAGCCGCCGCGCTGGGCCTGGATCGCGTGGAATTGAAGGCCACGGACGCCGGGTATCCGCTTTACCGCTCCCTGGGCTTTGAAGAAGACGCCTCCAAATACCGCCCGATGAAATATGTTCTTCTCACGGAAGACGCCCGCTGACCGGCTCCTTCCGGGGCGCTTTCCTGCGCGCCGGATTTCAGCAGAGCATCAGCGGGCGTCCCGGGGGCAGCGCCCCGGCCTCTTCCCTCAGTCCACGGTTTCCACGCCTTCGGGGATCATGGACAGATCGTAAGGCGTGGTCTGGTATACGAAATAGTTCAGCCAGTTGCAGAACAAAAGATTGGCGTGGGCCCGCCAGGTAACGACGGGCGCCTGGCCGGGATCGTCGTCGGTATAATAGTGTTCGGGCTTGGCGATGGGCTTGCCCGCGTCCAGGTCCCGGCGGTATTCCTGGTCCAGGGTGTCGGCGTCGTATTCGGAATGGCCGGTGACGAAGATCTGCTTATGCTGCTTAGCGTACACGGCGTACACCCCCGCCTGGGGCGAGGAGGAGAGGATCTGCAGCTCCGGCACCGCTTCGATCCTTTCCCGATCCACGGTGGTATGCCGGGAATGTGGCACGTAAAACGTATCGTCAAAGCCGCGGAACAGGATGCTGCGCTTATATTCCACCTGATGGGGATACACGCCGAACAGCTTTGCGTCCAGCGCCTTCTTGGGGATGCCGTAATGGTAATACAGCCCGGCCTGGGCGCCCCAGCAGATATGGAAGGTGGAATGGACGTGTTTTTTCGTCCATTCCATGATGGCGCACAGCTCCTCCCAGTAATCCACCTGCTCGAAGGGCAGATGCTCCACCGGCGCGCCGGTGATGATGCAGCCGTCGAAATTCCGATCCTTCACATCGTCGAAGGTCTTGTAAAACGCCTGCAGATGCTCCGGCGGGGTGTTCTGGGGGGTGTGGCTCTTGGGGGCGATAAGCTCCAATTCGATCTGCAGGGAGGTATTCCCCAAAAGCCGGGAGAACTGCACCTCCGTCTGGATCTTTTTGGGCATCAGGTTGACCAGCAGGATCTGCAGCGGGCGGATATCCTGGGTGACGGCGCGGCCCTGGGTCATCACGAAGATGTTTTCCCGGTGCAGCACGTCCACCGCCGGCAGATGGTCGGGGATCTTGATGGGCATCGTGTATCTTCCTCAGCTTACTTTACTTTTTCCAGCGCCTGGGCAATGTCGTCGATCAGGTCCTGCGCGCTTTCCAGGCCGCAGCTCATGCGCACCAGCCCGGCGGGGATGCCCGCGGCCTTAAGCTGCGCATCCGTCATTTGCCGGTGGGTGGTGGTGGCGGGGTTCAGGCAGCAGGTGCGGGCGTCAGCCACGTGGGTTTCGATAGCGGCCAGACGCAGGCTGTTCATGAACACGGAGGCGGCTTCCCGCCCGCCCCTGATCTCAAAGCTCACCACGCCGCAGGAGCCCTTGGGCAGGTATTTTTCCGCCCGCGGGTAATACTTGTCCCCCGGCAGGTCGCAGTAGCTGACGTGCTGGATCTTGGGGTGCTTCTGCAGGTATTCCGCCACCGCCCGGCCGTTTTCACAGTGCCGCGCCATGCGCACGTGCAGGCTTTCCAGCCCCAGATTCAGGTAAAACGCATGCTGGGGGGACTGGATCGCCCCGAAATCCCGCATCAGCTGGGCGGTGCATTTGGTGATGAACGCCCCCTCTTTGCCGAATTTTTCGGCGTAGGTAATGCCGTGATAACTTTCGTCCGGGGTGCACAGGCCGGGAAATTTCTCCGCGTGGGCCATCCAGTCGAATTTGCCGCTGTCCACGATGGCGCCGCCCACCGCCGTGCCGTGGCCGTCCATGTATTTGGTGGTGGAATGGGTCACGATATCCGCGCCCCATTCGATGGGCCGGCAGTTCACGGGAGTGGCGAAGGTATTGTCCACGATCAGGGGCACGCCGTGGGCGTGGGCCGCCCGGGCAAACTGCTCGATGTCCAGCACCGTCAGGGCGGGGTTGGCGATGGTTTCGCCGAAGAGCAGCTTGGTATTGGGCCGGAAGGCGGCGTTCAGCTCCTCATCCGTGCAGTCCGGGGATACGAAGGTCATTTCGATCCCCATGCGGGCCATGGTGACGGAAATCAGGTTGAAGGTGCCGCCGTAGATGCTGGAGGAGGCCACGATATGGTCGCCGCAGCCCGCCAGATTGAACATGGCGAAAAAGTTCGCCGCCTGGCCGGAAGAGGTCAGCATCGCCGCCGTGCCGCCCTCCAGCGCGGCGATCTTGGCCGCCACATAATCGTTGGTGGGGTTCTGCAGCCGCGTATAAAAGTAACCGGACGCCTCCAGATCGAACAGCTTGCCCATGTCCTCGCCGGTATCGTATTTGAACGTGGTGGACTGCACGATGGGGATCTGCCGGGGTTCGCCGTTTTTGGGGGTATATCCGCCCTGCACGCAGGCGGTATCCAGGCGATAATCAGGCATAGCGCTTCCTCCTTGCCCTGAATACGGGGTTTTCTCCATCATAGCCAAAACGCCCATCCCTGTCAATCATTCCCGCCCCTTCCCGCGCATTTCTTTTGTTCTTTTTGAACAGTGCGCATCCGCCGGATGATCCCCGGCGTTTTATCCGTTATTCTCCACTTTTATTTGATTATTTATCGTTTTTGATATTGTTTCTCCCACACGAAAGCGGTTTTTAGCGAATATTCGCAAATTCATGCCATTTTATCCCACCAAATCATCCATGCCCTGCACTGTCAGCACCCGGCCGTCCGTCGGGTCGATCTGCACCAGGTAAACGTCTCCTCCCGGATTCAGGGCGGTATCGGTATCGTTGATCCAGGTGAATTCATAGAAGCAGCCTTCTTCCGGGAAGTCGGCGTCCAGATATGTCAATGATTCCTGATACCGCCAGGTGCGCAGCGTCTCTTCTGTCCATCCGAATTGTTTCTCCAACGCGGCCAGGGCGATCCGTTTTGCCGTTTGCTTGTCGATTTCCCCCGGTCGGGCGGTTCGGTACGGCGCGTTTTCCCAGATCGGGTCCACCGCCTGTACCGCGTCAGCAAAGTCTGCCTTCTCTTCCAGGCTCCATTCTGTCATGTCCCCTTTTTCCTGTTCCCAAGCCCTGCGGATATCCAGCGCTCGCAGCGTCAGGGCCGCCGCGCTTCCGGTCAGCGCCATGATTGCCGCGATCAGCAGCGCTGCCGCCGCTTTTTTTGACAGCGCGGGCTGCCTTTTCGCAGGATGAGCGATCCTCTCAAACGGAATATCTGCCGCAGGCGGCAGAAGGTTATCCACCGCTTTGCGAAACGTATTACGCATCGAAATACACCTCCCTCAGTTCCGGCCGCAGCCTGTTTTTTGCTTTGGCCAGCCTTGCGTTAACGCCGGACACCGAGAGTCTCAGCGCCTCCGCGATTTCAGGAACTGTCATCTCTTGATAATATCGGAGCGTTATCACCTCCCGCAGCTTGACCGGCAGCGACATCACCGCCCGCACTGCGTCCATATCCTTCTGCGTTTCCGCGGCCTGCAGGATCACTTCATCCCATGGCACGCTTTTCCTTTCCAGCCGCAGCCACGGCGTGCGCAGCCAATCCCGGCACACGTTGGCGGCAATCGCGCTCAGCCATGTCTTTTCCCCGCTTTCTCCCCGATATGTATCAAATCTCTTCCAAGCCCTGAAAAACGTCTCCTGCATGGCATCTTCCGCCCGTTGCAGGTCCTTCAGGTAGAGCAGGCACAGATGATAGATATTGTTTCGATATTGCCGATAGATTTCTTCCATCCGCTTTTCCTTCTCCGCCATATCCGCGCCTCCTTTCGCTTTTTTAGACGAATACGGAAAGCATTTCATTCACTTTTCTATAACAAAAAAGAGGATATCGTTCAGATATCCTCCGTTGGAATCCGGCGGCGACCTACTCTCCCGGGCCGTGTCCAGCCAAGTACCATCGGCGCTGAAGGGCTTAACTTCTGTGTTCGGTATGGGAACAGGTGGGACCCCTTCGCCATTGCCACCGGAAACTGAATCTCACGCATAGCCTGCGCTTCGCTGGCCTATGCTCCTGCCAT
>JAILBG010000116.1:0-22259 GCA_024681215.1 Clostridiales bacterium | reverse complement strand
ACGATGGGGACACAGCCCTGGTGGTGGATGACGAAGCCCTGGTGCGTACCGCGGAGCACTGCATTGCGGACGGGAACGCCGTGCCGCTGTACTACGAAGCGCAAAAAGCGCCCAGGAAACCCCTGAATGCTGACGCGCTGGCAGAAGCGGTGTTTCGGGCGGCTGACTTCAACCGCATCGGCATCTACTCCATCTATGCCGTCAAGCTGCTGGCAGGGAAACACCCGGACCTGACAGTGCTGGCCAGGCTTACCGCAGCGGGCAACTATGCCATTGACGCCGCGAAAACCGGTGCGATGATCGAGCTGCCAAAGTCCATCGAAGCCGCGCTCCGAAAGCTGGACAAGCCTTTCTGGTGGCGGTACGGTCATGCCACGCAGGAGCATCCCGTATCGGATACGGCATACTGGGACGATGAACTGGCTGCGCCGGGCGAAGGCGTTATAGACCGCATCGGCAGGATCATTCGCGGCGCTGTGCCGGAAAATGCAGTTCTCACGGTTCCCGCTGATCCCGGCATCTGGGCTGCTATGTGTATCAACCCATGCAGGAAAACGGCGATCGGCGTGATCGACGTGTTCAAGGACTGTGCACGACGGAACGCCGCAGCCTGGCAGGAGCTGTTCCGGAAGCGCCCGGACCTGCATGAAGACTGGATCACGGCAGGCGCGCTGACGGAAAAGAAACTGGCTGCCGCAAAGAAAGAGATCCTGGATGCGGCGGGCGGCGACCCGGAAGCCGCCTATGACACGATCACCCGGGGGCTTTTCCGGTATCCCGGTGAAACCTCCTTCAAACGCTTCTACTGGCAGCTCTTCGGCGACATGGCCGCGCAAGTCATCCGGAACAATCTGGAGAAAGCGAACGCTCTTGCCGCCTGACCCTGCAAGGCTCTCATTCGGGGCACGGGAAACCGTACCCCGCCCTGAGCCCTGCGGGCTCTGACGTGAGGGGGAAAAAGCCCATATTATATAGGTCCTTCCCCCTCGGCTCATGAACCCGGGCCAGCCCTTTTTCCCGGCGGGGGATTTTTTCCCCGGCTTGACGCCTTCTGCCATCTTGGCCTTTCCCCAGCGTCCCTCGCGGAGCTCGGGGATGATATGTGCGCGCCATGACAGCAGGCGCGTGACGCTTTAGAACCCGTTTTTCGGGGTTCAGGATGAATCTGTCGTCCTCCCGAAAACCATGCCCTGAAACCCTTGATTTTCCTTGCTTTCAGAAGCCCTAAACCGTCACGCTGAACCCCTCCGTTATGGAACAGAGAATCCCCTCGCGGAGCTCGGGGAACAGGGATTGATGACCGCTGTCATCCAGGGAATATATCACAGAATTGTATACATGTATACATATTGAATGTGAGCTGTTCTTTTTCCTTCCCTAGTTCCTGTTCATCCAAATTACTCGCTGATAGATAGGTATATCATCGCTCCGTGTTCCTACAGGCCGCTTTCTTCGGGGAATTTCGCCCCGGAGAGAACGGCCTTTTTTTCTGTGCTTTCTCATCACTGTGCATTTGGCCCCGGATGAAATCCAAATCATTCGGGGCCTGCAAATAAACCAGTTGGGCATAATTGCCCGGAAAGGAAGTATCCCATGAACAAAATGACTCTGATCGGCAACCTGACCCGCGATCCCGAGACCCGTGTGATCCACCGCAACGGCGGGGAATCCACCGTGACCAACTTCACTGTGGCTGTGAACGACGGCTACGGCGACCACCGGCATACGGAGTATGTCCGCATTTCTGCCTGGAACGGCCTTGGAGCTACCTGTGCCATGTACCTGAAGAAGGGCATGAAGGTCTACGCCGCGGGCCCTGCCTCCGTCAACGCCTACGTCAACAGCGAAGGCAAGGCCGTGGGACAGATGGAACTGCGGCTGGACGAGATCGAATTCCTCTCCAAGGTGTTCGGCACGGAACAGAATGAGAGTCCCGCCGAACCCGACGACATCGAAGCGCTGCTGTAAGCGGCCGGAACAAGAAGGAGGTACACATTCATGTCTGCCAACGAAAAGAAAGACTTTTTCTCTGTGCTCAGCGCAATAGACTGCTCCAAGCTGGTGCAGAAGCGCAATGCCCTGGACTATCTGCCTTGGGCCACCACATGGAAGCTGCTCAAGCAGCATTTTCCGTACAGCACCTACCGGGTGCGGAAGAACCACGAAGGCCTGAACTACCATCATGACGGGCGTACTGCCTGGGTGGAGGTGGAGTTGATCCTGGTGGAGCCGTCGTCTAACGGCGAAACGCGGGAGCATACCGTCACGGAAATGCTGGCGATCATGGATTACGCCAAGCGCTCCATTCCGCTGGAAAAGATCAATTCGACCGATGTGGTCAATACGATCCAGCGGTGCCTGACCAAAGCCTGCGCCCGAATGGGGCTGGGCATCGCCGTATACGGCGCGCTGGATTTCGATGATCTGCCGGAAGAAAAGCAGCCTGCTTCTCAGGATGATAACGTGACAGATCTGGCGGAGCTGCGCAAGCGTCTGGATACCGCGATCAAGGAGTATACCAGGGATATGACCCGGGCACAGAAGATCAGCTTCATCGACCATACCGTCGCCCCGCTCCTCAACGGTGAGAGGAACTGGAAAGTCTGCGGGAACCCGGAAATGCTGCAAACCCTGCTGGAAGCCGTGGAAGCCAGGCCTGCAGCGTAAGGAAAAATTTTTAGACACTTTAAAATCAACATATGGGAAAAGAAAGAGAGGAGTACCGAACAAAAATGGATCTGTATCAGACGATTACGGACAGAATGATCGCAGAAATGGAAGCCGGCGTCATCCCGTGGCGAAAACCCTGGATGGCGTCAGGACGGGCCGTCAGTCATGTGACGGGCAAGGCGTACAGCCTGCTAAACCAGATGCTGCTGGGCAGGCCCGGCGAATGGTTGACCTTCAAGCAGGTGCAGCAGGAAGGCGGCTATATCCGCAAAGGAGAAAAGGCGCAGATGGTAGTCTTCTGGAAATGGTTGGACAGTAAAGATGAACAAACGGGCGAAATCCGGCAGGTGCCCTTCCTGCGCTATTACAGCGTCTTTCATCTTGACCAGTGCGAAGGCATCGCCGCCAAGCACAGCGCCATGGTGGAGCACCCCGCGGAAGCTGACGCCACGGCGGAAGCCATTATCGCGGATTATGTCAGCCGTGAAGGCGTGGGGCTGGAATACCAGGAAGGAGATGCCGCCTATTATCAGCCCAGCCTTGACCGCATCGTGCTGCCGAAGCTTTCCCAATTCACCGAAACCGCCGAATTCTACAGCACCGCGTTTCACGAGATGGTTCACAGCACGGGGCACATGAAGCGCCTGGCACGCTTGGATGCCACCGCACACTTCGGCAGTGAAGTCTACTCGAAGGAGGAACTGGTGGCGGAAATCGGCAGCGCTGCCCTGGTGCATCACGTGGGGCTGGAGACCGAAGGCAGCTTTCGCAACAGCGCGGCTTATATCCAGAACTGGCTGCTGGTTCTGAAGAATGATAAGCGCTTCATCGTCAGCGCGGCGGGTAAAGCGGAAAAAGCTGTCGCTTTCATCCTGAATGAAGAACAGCCGGAAAACGCACGCTGAAATCGAAAAAACAAGTCCCCAAAAATGTTATACATTCTTAAATGAACGTAAGGGAAAGAAAACGAAAAAATCCCCCCCTTTAACTGCAAATCAACCAGTCTGCGTCTCTCTGCTACAGACACCCATGATCTAAGGAGGCAACACCATGAACGATCTGTGCGCAAACCATATGTCTTTCAGCCAGCTCACTCTGGCGGAGCAATGCCCCTACGCATACTACCTTACTCATATTGTCGGAATTCAACACAAAGACAACGCCTTTGCTCAAGCCGGATCTCTGGTACACCGTATCCTGGCCGGGTGGGCAAAGGGCGAAATCGCTGTTCCGGAAATGCCGATGATATGGATTGCCGGTTATCCCGAATACGTGACAGAGTGTTTTCCGCCGTATTTAGAGGCAAAAGGCTACCGGCAAAAGCTTCAGGACAGTATCACTGCATACTTTCAGGCCTTCACCGGTTTTCCCGGCTTTGAGATCATCGGGGCAGAACAGTCCTTTTCCAGCGCTATGGCCGGGGAACCCTTTGTAGGCGTGATCGACCTGATCCTGCGTGACAGGCAGACTGGGGATTATGTGCTGGTGGACCACAAAAGCAGCAGCCTATCCTCCTTCCGTCGATCCCGGCAGGCCATGTATCGCCAGCTGCTCCTGTACAGCAAATATCTGGCCGATCACTACGGCAAGTTCCCCGCGAAGCTGCGGTTCAATCTGTTCCGGGAAGGAATCATGGACGAACAGTCCTTCCGGGCGGAAGACTATGTGGAAGCTGTCCAATGGGCCGAAGATGGCATCAGAAGAATGAACGGCCGGGAGCTGCCTGATTGGTTTGAACTGCGGCCCGAACAGTTTTACTGCACACAACTATGCGCCGCCCGGGGTGAATGTCCCTATGGATGCTGGCAGAATCATCAGAAAGGAAGTGAGAGAAACGAACAGCAGCCTGTTCCCGCCTGAGCGTGATCGAATTCATTTCCTCACGAAGAAGCGCCGTTATTCGGGGCTTTCGCCACCAGAGGAAGACGAACTGGCCCTGCTGGAAGGCAGGGAAGCGGAAAAAGACCAAACGTTCCTCTATGACGGGGAACACCCTGTGCTCCCGGAGGGCTTCATGCCTTCCGGGAGTTTTGATTTTATCCAAGGAGACGATGTACATGCATAACATACCAAACTTAGTTTCAATCAAAGATTTTTCTGACATCCTGAACGCCAGCACCAACAGCCCCATTGGGGAAACCGCCATTTATCAGCTGGTCAAGACGCCCGGCTTTCCCGCACTGATAATCGGGAACAGATATTATATCCTGATCGACAAAGTGTAGGACTGGATGGAAAGCCAGTGCGCGAAAAAAGCAGCCCTTGAGCCAAATAGGTGAACTGATATGGATGACCACAAGCTGCACATAGCCTGCCTATCCTACGCGAAGGCAGTTTGCTCCTATAACGATGGCGGCTGGTGCATCCCGCAAGACGTTCCCTGCTTTGCTTTTTCTCTGGGATGCGGTTTCTGCACCCGGTTCCTGAATGCGGTCCTGCCAACGAATCCAGTGCTTCAGACTGCAGTGCAAGCAAGGATGGCTGAAGTGCCCGCTGATGCCGGAAAGATTTGCACAGTCTGCGGAAAACGATTTATCCCCGGGTCCAACAGACAGCAATATTGCCCGGATTGTTCCCGGGAAGCTGCCCGCGTCAAACACGCCAAACGCTCCAGAGCATATCGTGAGCGCAACGGCGCGTGACGCATTAGGACCTTAATTTGAAACTGCACGAGGAATTCGTTATCCTCCTGAAAACCGACTCTGGAAACCCTTGTTTTTATTGGGTTTCAGAAGCCCTAAAGCGTCACGTTCCTCCCTTTTTCTGAGGGTTTATAGCGTGACACTTTCTCTTTACTATCGTATTCCACGTGACGCATTAGAAGTCAAAAATCGGGGTGGACGATGAATGTATCGTCCTCCTAAAAACAGCCTCTGGAAACCGTTGATTTTACTGGGTTTCAGAGGCTCTAAAGCGTCACGTTCGAATATACAGGGCAGGCAAATTTTGCGGCGCTTGTCCTGTTTTATATGGTTGCCGCGCCACGAAAGAGATAATTTATGAACCATATAGAAATAAACGGCGCTCAAGTCGCCAATATAAAACCATTCTTCGCCCGCGGTGAGCAAGGCATCGATGTATATGTCTGCGATAAGCATGAATATGGCACTGCCCATATTCAGGTCACATATTACGGTGCTGAAGCGGCTGAAATCATGAGCACACTGAAAGTGGGAGATCTTGTGGACGTGAGCGGAACACTCCGGGTTCATTCCTACGTCGGAAGTGACCGTGTATCAAAACTGTCACTCGTCTTAGCAAACCCGAGCAAAATAAAGAAACAAAACCAATATTTGAAGTCAAAATCCGATGATGATGATGATTTACCTTTTTAAGATGTAAGACTCTATTTATAGAGTTGATTTTTTGAGCTTTTCAGCATTGGCACATCCATATAAAACCTGTCATCGGGCAGCGTTTCGGTATGAAGCGCTGCCCGATCGGCAACAATAGACTATTCGAAAAAGGAGCTTTTGATGTATGAAGCAAAAAGGATCCGATTCCGCAGACACGCGGAAAAAGGCAGCCATCGAACAGGCATGGCTGCAATATTTCAACCAGGTGCTCTTTGAGCAGGGTCTGATCACAGAACAGGAACGCAACCGCATGATCCACCGCATCAACAACCGGATCTATGCGAAATAATCGTTATAAGGAAAGGGAACCGCTTTGGGGGTCTTCTACGCGGTTTTCTGTCTTTATTGTACCATAAGGGAGGAAGATTTATAACGCCATTGAAGAAAAACGATGAAAACCGCCACCCTCCAATTGATTCGATTGGATGAAATGTATAGGAAACAGCAAATGACAGATTGACTTCTTTCTTCTTTTATGATATAATTTATTCATGATTCAGCGAATTCAAAGAAGGTGAACCAATGGATATTTTAGCAGCACGCAAGGAATTGAGAACGCGAACGATTTACGATCTCCCCCTCCGGGTGACGTTTTACGCCCGGGTATCCACAGACAAGGACGAGCAGCTGAATTCCCTGGATAACCAGGTGAAGTATTATCAGGAACTGATCGGCAAAAACAAGGCATGGACCTATGTGCCGGGGTATGTGGACGAGGGGCTCTCCGGCATTTCCACAAAAAAGCGGGAGAATTTTAACCGCATGGTGGAGGATGGGAAGGCCGGGGCATTTGACATGATCATCACCAAGGAAATCACCCGTTTCGCCCGCAACACCCTGGATTCCATTCAGTATACCAGAGAATTATTATCCAGCGGCGTGGCGGTATTTTTCCAGAACGACGGCATCAACACCCTGGACGAGGATTCGGAATTGCGGCTCACCATCATGTCGGGCATCGCCCAGGACGAACTGCGCAAGCTCTCCAGCCGCGTGCGGTTCGGCCATCAGCAGGCCATAAAATCCAGCGTGGTGCTGGGCAACAGCCGGATCATAGGCTACAAGAAGGCCAACAAGCATCTGGTGATTGACGAAACGGAAGCGCCCATGGTGCGGGAGCTGTTTGCGCTCTATGCCACCGACAAGTATTCCATGAAGCAGATCGAGCAGATCTTCTGGGATAAGGGCTACCGCAACATGAACGGCAACAAGATCGCCCACGGCACCATGAGCAACATCATCGCCAACCCCAAATACAAGGGCTATTACGTGGGCAACAAGGTGAAGGTCATCGACATGTTCACCAAGAAGCAGAAGTTCCTGCCGCCGGAGGAATGGGTGATGTTCAAGGACGAGACGGGCGAGATCGTCCCCGCCATCGTCAGCGAAGAATTATGGGACAAGGCCAATGCCGTCCTGCGCCGACGCAGCGAGGACGTAAAGAACCGGCAGGGGGTGTGCAACCACCCCAACCTCCTCACCGGCAAGCTCTTCTGCGCCTGCTGCGGGGAGCCCTATTACCGGCGGGAATCCAAGCACGTCCACAGCCCCAACAACTCCAAGTGGGTGTGCAGCGGGAAAATCAAGAACGGCGCGGACACCTGCGCGTCCTTCCCCATCTACGAATCCGAGATCCGGCCCATACTGCTGGAGGTCTTTCAGGACACCCAGGCGGATGCCAGCGCCCTGGCGGAAGAATACATCCGCCTGTACGCCGAAATGACGGACCACCATCAGCTATCCTCCCGGATCGAGGCCCAGCGGAAAACTATCGACAACGCGGAAAAGAAAAAAGGAAAGCTGCTGCAGCTCAGCGCGGACGGCATGATCTCCGACCGGGATTTCAAAAAAATGACCGACGATTGCAACCGGGAAATCGAACAGGCGGAAAAAGCCATCGACGCGCTGAACAACGAAATGGACACCAGCGAAGCGTACAAGGCCAAGATCGCCAAGATCCGCAAGGTGCTTTCCGACGCCCAGAAAGACGCTGCGGCGGGCGTCATCAGCAAGGAATTCGTGGAGCAGTACATCGACAAGATCATCGCCACGCCGGAGGCAGACGGCTCCCTGCGGCTGGATATCAAGATTTTCACCGGCGACACGGATCAGAAATTTCTCCGGGAAAAGCCGCGCCGTACGGGCCACACGTTCTTGACCATGTAGCCGCCGATATAGCCGGCCTGGCGGGAAGGCAGATCGCCGTTGTAGCCCTGCTTCAGGTTGATGCCCAGCTCGCTGGCGATTTCATACTTCATGTTGTCCAGGGCCGCGCGCGCTTCGGGCACGTTGACGCGGTTGGAATTGCCGGAAGAAGAGGAAGAGCCGCTGTTGGAATTGAACATGGTGATTCACTCCTATCCTATTTTAACTGCCCCCGCGCTTGACGCCGGGGACGGGCGCCGGACAGCTTCCGGCCTTTTTTGTTGGGATGGACGCGGGGGCAGTGCGCATCGCCCTGGCTCCCGCCGACCTCCGGCCGTCACTTGCCGGCCATCTGCTTCTCCGCCTGCTCGATCAGGCGCTTGACCATGTAACCGCCCACATAGCCGTTTTCCCGGCTGGACAGGTCGCCGTTATAGCCCTGCTTGAAGTTGATGCCCAGCTCCCGGGCGATCTCAAACTTCATGTTGTCCAGGGCGCCCCGGGCTTCGGGCACGTTGACCCGGCTGCCGGCGCTGCTTCCCGACTGATTCATCGCTTTTCACCTCCTTCTTTCAGGATCACTGCTATTGTGACCGCCGGGCGGAAAAATACGCTGGCATTTTTGTGCATGGCGCAAATTCGTAACAAATATTTCGTCAAAAAGCCGCATTTTTCCGGGATAATCCCTTGCATTTTCCCCGAAATTCCTGTACAATATTCCCGTATTTCCTCTTAATGTTCGGGTTTTTCAAGAATTGGCAGAGGAGGCACGGACCATGAAGGAGCTGCGGAACGCCATCCTGACCCAAGGCCAGGGCATCGGTATGGACATCGTGAAGGTGGACATGTTCCTCAATCACCGGCTGGACACGGGCCTTCTGTTCCGCATGGGCGAGGAGCTGGCCCGCCGTTTCCGGGAAGACAAGCCGGACATCGTGCTGACGGTGGAGGCCAGCGGCATCGCCCTGGCGCTGACCTGCGCCCGGGCTTTGGGCGATCTGCCCGTGGTGTTCGCCAAAAAGAGCGCCACCGTGGTGCAGAGCGCGGATCTGGCCCAGGCGAAGGTGTACTCCTTCACCCACAAGCGGGAAAACGTGATCCGGGTGGACAAGAAATACCTGCCCGCCGGCAGCCGGGTGCTGATCGTGGACGATTTCCTGGCGGACGGCCAGGCGTGCCAGGGCATGCTGGCCCTGTGCGCCCAGACGGACTGCAAGGTGGTGGGCATCGGCATCGGCATCGAAAAGGGCTTCATGCCCGGCGGGAAGAACCTGCGGGACATGGGCATCAAATTATCGTCTTTGGCAGTCGTTTCCGCCATTGAGGACGGAAAAATCATCCTGGCGGACGGCTGATCCAAATAGATCCCTTCAGAACCAATTTAGGAGGAGGAAAAAATCATGAAGAAACTGGTTGCTCTCCTGCTGACCCTGGCGCTGTGCCTGGGCACCGTGGCCGCCCTGGCCGACGGCATTTCCAAAGAAGAAGTGAAGCTGGGCGTGATCCTGCTGCACGACGAGGATTCCACCTACGACCTCAACTTCATCAACGGCGTCAACGAAGCCAAGGAAGCCCTGGGGCTGAGCGACGATCAGGTCATCATCGTGCGCAACATTCCCGAATCCAACGAATGCTACCAGACCGCTCTGAACCTGGTGGACGAAGGCTGCAACATCATCTTTGCCGACAGCTTCGGCCATGAATCCTTCATGCTGAGAGCGGCCCAGGAAGTGCCCGACGTGGATTTCTGCCACGCCACCGGCACCATGGCCCACACCGAAAACCTGCCCAACTTCCACAACGCCTTCGCCGCGATCTATGAAGGCCGCTACCTGGCGGGCATCGCCGCCGGCATGAAGCTCAACGAGATCAAGGCCGCCGGCAAGCTCAAGGGCGAAGTGCCCATGATGGGCTACGTGGGCGCCTACACCTACGCCGAAGTGGTTTCCGGCTACACCAGCTTCTATCTGGGCGCCAAGTCCGTCTGCCCCGACGTGATCATGAAGGTGCAGTTCACCGGCTCCTGGTATGACGCCAAGGAAGAAAAGGCCGCCGCCGAAGCCCTGATCAACGCCGGCGCCGACCTGATCAGCCAGCACGCCGACTCCATGGGCGCTCCCACCGCCTGTGAAAACGCCGGCATCCCCGACGTAAGCTACAACGGCTCCACCATCGAAAGCTGCCCCAACACCTTCATCGTGTCCTCCCGGATCAACTGGGCGCCCTACTTTGAATACATCGTGGGCCAGAAGATCAAGGGCGAACCCATCGACACCGACTGGACCGGCACCATCGAGACCGGCTCCGTGGTGCTCACCGACGTGAACACCGCCGTGGCCGCCGAGGGCACCGTGGAAGCCATCGAAGCCGCCAAGGCCGAATTCGCCGCGGGTACCAAGCACGTGTTCGACACCGCCACCGAAGGCTTCATCACCAAGGACGGCGCTCCCCTGGATTCCTATCTGGCCGACGTGGACACCGACGCCGCCTACACCCCCGATACCGAAGTGGTCGCCGACGGGTACTTCCATGAATCCGAATTCCGCTCCGCGCCTTACTTCGACGTGCAGATCGACGGCATCGAACTGCTGAACGCCATGTTCTGATCACCGGAAAAATGATGGCCGGACTGCCGTTCCCCAGCGAGCGGCAGTCCGGCCCCTTTTTCAACGAAAACGGAGGACGGCCCGTGGAAAAGCAGCTTGCGCTTCAGATGTGCGGAATCACCAAGCGGTTCGGCAGCGTGATCGCCAATTATCATGTGGACCTGGACGTGTACCGGGGAGAGATCCTGGCCGTGCTGGGCGAGAACGGCTGCGGGAAAACGACCCTGATGAACATGATCGCGGGGATCTATTTCCCGGACGACGGAAAAATCTATATGGACGGCCAGGAAGTGGTCATCCGCTCCCCCAAGGACGCCTTCGCCCACGGGATCGGCATGATCCATCAGCATTTCAAGCTGGTGGATCTGTTCACCGCGGGCGAAAACATCGTGCTGGGCGTCAAGGAAAAAGGCCGCTACCGCATCAAGGACGTGAACGAGCGAGTGGCCGCCATCGCCGGCCGCTACGGCTTTCATATCGACCCGTCCAAGAAGATCTACGATATGTCCGTCTCCGAAAAGCAGACGGTGGAAATCATCAAGGTGCTGTACCGCGGGGCGGAGATCCTGATCCTGGACGAGCCCACCGCGGTGCTGACGCCCCAGGAAATCACTCGGCTGTTCCAGGTGCTGCGGCGGATGAAGGAGGACGGCAAATCCATCATCATCATCACCCATAAGCTCAATGAAGTGCTGGAGGTCAGCGACCGGGTGGCCATCCTGCGCAAAGGCGAGCACATCGCCACCGTGAACACCCGGGACACCGACGAGAACCGGCTCACGGAAATGATGGTGGGAAAAAAGATCGACCTGAACATCGACCGGCCCGCCCCCAAAAACGCCCAGCCGCGCCTGGAGGTCCGGCACCTGGACCTGCACAACGCCGAGGGCATCCACGTGCTGCGGGGCGTCACCTTCACCGCCAACGGCGGGGAGATCCTGGGCATCGCCGGCATCGCCGGCAGCGGACAGAGGGAGCTGCTGGAGGCCATTACCGGCCTGCAGCCCCGGGTGCAGGGCGAGATCATTTTCCACAACCCCAAGAAGGACCGGCCCGTTACCTTCTTCCACAAGAGCATGAAGCGGGTTCGGGAGCTGTGCGCCCAGAACGCTTTCCACGACGGCAAGGGCCGGGACGTATCCTTCGACGGGATGAAGACCGCCGCCATCCGCAAATGGGTGGAAAGCGGCGACGTGCTGTTCCGGGAGGACGAGGTGATGAGCCTCCGGGACAAGACTCCCCTGGAGATCCGGCAGCTGGGGGTGCATCTGTCCTTCGTGCCCGAGGACCGGCTGGGCATGGGGCTGGTGGGCTCCATGGGCATTACGGACAACATGATGCTCCGCAGCTACCGCAAAGGGCGCGCGGGTTTCCTGGACAGGAAAAAGCCCCGGGCGCTGGCGGATGAGATCATCAAGGAGCTGGAGGTGGCCACCCCCGGCACCAGCACGCCGGTGCGCAAGCTGTCCGGCGGCAACGTGCAGAAGGTGCTGGTGGGCCGGGAGATCGCCTTCATGCCCAAGGTCTTCATGGCGGCTTATCCCGTACGGGGGCTGGACATCAATTCCTCGTATACCATCTACCGTCTGCTGAACAAGCAGAAAGAAAGCGGCGTCGCCGTGATCTATGTGGGCGAGGACCTGGACGTGCTGCTGGCGCTGTGCGACCGGATCCTGGTGATCAATTCCGGGGCGGTCACGGGCATCCTGGACGCCCGCACCGCCACCAAGGAAGAAATCGGCCTGCTGATGACGAAAACCCAGTCGGCCGGGAAGGAGGAAACAAAATGAGCCATCCATCCCCGAGCGCCGAAAGGGAACCGCTGATCCATCTGACCAAGCGTTCCGGCATCCATCCCGCCAAAGCGTGGGGCATCCGCTTCGCCGCGCTGGCGCTTGGCCTGGTGGTCTGCGGCCTGATCGCCTTTCTGCTGAGCGAGAAGCTGCGCAGCGACCCCAAGCTCATTGAAAAATTCTATACCGCTTTCTTCCGCGCCTCCTTCGGCAGAGGAAAGATCGCCTCCGACCCCTACCGCAAAACGTGGGATTTCCTGCAGTATTCCGCCCTGCTGCTGTGCATCGCCCTGGCCCTGACGCCGGCCTTCCGCATGCGGTTCTGGAACATCGGCGCCGAAGGGCAGACCCTGATCGGGATGCTGGGCGCCAGCGCGGTCAATTTCTATCTCGGCGGAAAGGTGCCGGAATGGCTGCTGCTGATCCTGATGCTCCTCGCCGCGCTGGCCGCCGGCGCGGTATGGGGGCTGATCCCCGCCCTGTTCAAGGCCCGCTGGGGCACCAACGAAACCCTGTTCACCCTGATGATGAATTACGTGGCCATGTTCCTGACGGCCTATCTGATCAAGAAATGGCAGCCCATGGGCTCGGGCACCCTGGCCTTCGCCCACGGCAAGCTGCCCGCCCTGATCAACAATTATCTGCTGATCATCCTGATGTCGGTGGCGCTGGCCGCGGCGATGTTCGTGTATCTCAGGTACTCCAAGCACGGGTATGAGATCAACGTGGTGGGCGAAAGCGAGCGCACCGCCAAATATGTGGGCATCAACGTGAAAAAGGTGATCATCCGCACCATGCTGCTCAGCGGCATGCTCTGCGGGCTCACCGGCTTCCTGTTCGCCGGGCTGGATCAGAACATCACGAGGGATTCCATCGGCGGCCGGGGCTTTACCGCCATCATCGTGGCCTGGCTGGCCAAGTTCAATCCCCTGGTGATGATCCTGATGGCCGCCCTGGTGCTGCTGCTGCAGCGGGGCGCCGGCCAGCTCAGCCAGGATCTGAACGTGCAGAAAACCGCCATGCCGGACGTGATCGTGGGCGTGATCCTGTTCTTCATCATCGGCTGCGAATTCTTCATCAATTACCAGGTGCATTTCCGCGGCCACGGGCACCATCGGGAGGAGGCGGTCAAATGAGCGGATTCATGAATTATCTGATCGACTCCCTGGCCTTCGGCGCCACCTTCATTTACGGCTCTACGGGCGAGATCCTCACCGAAAAGGCGGGGCATCTGAACCTGGGCATCCCCGGCATCATGTGCATGGGCGGCGCCGGCGGCGCGTGGATCATGTATCTCATCGGCTCCAGCGCCCTGCCGCCGTTCCTGATCGTGCTGCTGGGCACCCTGGCCGCCCTGGTGTTCGGCGCCGTAACGGGGGCCATCTATTCCTTCCTCACCATCACGCTGCGGGCCAATCAGAACGTGACCGGCCTGGCCCTGACCATTTTCGGGGAAGGAATGATGAAGGTCATCCTGGATGGGCAGAAGCTGACCAACAAAGCCTATCTGGTGCAGCCCGTATCCTACTTCCACTGGCCCTTCGCCGGCAGAAACGACAGCCTGCAGCTCATCGGCCCGCTGTTTTTCCTGGCGATCATCATCGCGGTTCTGTCCAGCTGGGTGCTGATGCGCACCAAGGTGGGGCTGCATCTGCGGGCCGTGGGCGAGAATCCCGCCACTGCGGACGCCGCGGGCATCAACGTCACGGGATACAAATACGCCGCCACCTGCATCGGCAGCGGCATCGCGGGCCTGGGCGGATTTTACTACATCGTCGATTACATGGGCAATAACGAGGCCTATCTGGATATCCCGTCCTATGGCTGGCTGTCCATCGCGCTGGTGATCTTCGCCCTGTGGCGGCCGGTCCTGGCCATCGTGGGCTCCACCGTGTTCGGCTTCCTCTTCTCCCTCAGCAGCCTGATCAAAATTTCCACGGCTGCCCAGCCGCTGATGCAGATGCTGCCCTACGTGGTCACCATCCTGGTGCTGATCGTCACCAGCATCCGCAACAAGCGGGAAAACCAGCCCCCCTCTTCCCTGGGCCTGTCCTATTTCCGGGAAGAACGGTAATGCAGCGAAAAAACGCCTGTCTCCATTTCTTCGGAGACAGGCGTTTTTTGCTGCCGTCAGGCGCTTTGCGGACAGGGTGCAGGATCAGAACAGATCCAGCAGCGCCAGCAGGCTGGAGCCCATCAGCAGCACCACCAGCACGATGCAGATCACCCTTACCCAGAATTTTTTCTTGTCCTGCTGCTTTTTACCGGCCATTTTTTCCTTTCCTTTCTTACGGTTCCTGCGCCTGATACTGCTCGATGGCGCGGCTCAGCTGATCCGGGCAGGAGGTGCCGCCCCGGCACTGGATGCCCCGCAGCGTTTCCTTCACTTCGTCCGCCTTCCGGCCGATCACCATGCGGGCCAGCCCCTGGGTGTTGCCCTGGCAGCCGTCGGTAAAGACGCATTTGGTGATGACGCCGTCTTCGATTTCCAGTTCGATCTGGGTGGAGCAGGTGCCCCTGGTCTTGTAAATCATGCCTTGAACCTCCGTCTTTCAGCGGTGCTTCCGATTATATCACAGCCGGGGATCGGAACGCAAGATGGCCCAGAGCTTTACATCCACAAAGCGGCCTTTGTTCCTTACCCGCTGGCGCAACAGGCCCTCCTCTTTCATGCCCACGTGGGCCATCACCCGGCCGGAGGCGGGATTGTCCGTTTCGTGCTGGGCCTCGATGCGGTTGAGCTGCAGGGTATCGAACCCGAAAGCGATCACCGCCCGCAGGGCCTCCGTCATGATGCCCTGGTTCCAGTAGTCCCGTCCCAGGCTGTAGCCCACCTCGGCGCTGCGGCTGTCGGTATTCACCCACATGAACCCCACTGTGCCAATCATCCGGCCGGAGGATTTGAGCGTAATGGCGAAGGAGCCGGGCAATCCGTGGCGGTACTGCCGGATGGCGGCCCGAAGGAACTGCCGGCTCTGGCCGATGGTCTCGTGGGCGTCCCACAGCACATGGCGGCTCACCTCCGGGTCCCGGGCATAGGCAAACAGATCCTGGGCGTCCCCCATCCGCAGGGGGCGCAGGATCAGCCGCTCCGTCTCCAGATGCGGCAGGCCGGAAAAAATGCTCTGAAAAAACTGCATATCCAATCCCGCTTACAGGGCGATGCTCCGGGTGGTCTGCTGGAGGATCGGGTTCCGCACCGCCCAGATCAGCAGCGCCGCGCCCAGCGCCAGCAGCAGGATCAGCCCGATCATCAGCAACCGGTATGCCGTATGCTTTTCTTTCTTCATAGGCCCTCCGTGCTTTATTTCCCCATCCGGGAAGAAGCGGACATACTGCTCCGTTGTATTGCTGTGAGGGACGGCATACAGGCCCTGTCCCCCGCCTGGAGCACCTGATTGGCCATCAGCAGGCCGATCACCGTTTTGCTGTCGTGGAATTCTCCCGACATGCACCGGGCCACCGCCTCCTGCAAGGGCATTTTGGTGATCCGCAGGAATTCATCCGCATCCGGATGGGCGGGATGCTGGCTCAGGTCCGTGGCCAGATAAATGGCAATGTGCTCGTTGCAGAAGCCCGGCGTGGTGTCGATCAGCGTCAGCTGCCGCCAGGTGCCCGCCTGCAGCCCCGTTTCCTCCTCCAATTCCCGCTGCGCGGCGTGGAAGGGATCTTCCTCCTGGGAATCCAGCTTCCCGGCGGGGATCTCCCAGGTGAAACGGTCCACGGCGATGCGGTGCTGCCGCACCAGCGTCACGTTCCCCTCCCGGTCCACCGGCACGATGGCCGCGGCGCCGTTGTGGCGCACGATCTCCCGCAGGGCGGTCTCCCCATTGGGCAGCGACACCTGCCATTTTTCCACCCGGATGATCTTCCCGGGATAGATTTCCTGGCTGGATAAAAAGGTTTCCCGCAGGCTTTCGTCCGTCAGCATGGCTCATTCCTCCGTAAATCTGCGTGTTTCCTCGTTTTATTCTGCCTGCAGCGCCCCGATTCCTGCCGCGCCCGGGGATAATCGGCCGATTTCGGCCCAATCCTGACGGGGATCATTGACACCGTTACTTTATTGTAATATAATTGAAACAAATATGCATGACCCGATGGATTCCGAAGGAGGCATCGTTTGTATGAAAGGGATCATCCGTTTTTCCCGAAAAGGTCTCGTCGCTCTCATCGCCGCGCTGTGCCTGCTGCTGCCCCTGTGCGGCCAGGCCGCGCAGATCCCCACCACGGTCATCACCGCCCAGTGGACGGATGAGTACGGCTACCCGCAGTCCGCGGAAGCCGTGCAGATCCCCTATACCGGCTATGAAGACCGGTTCTGGATCACCGTGCCCGCCGAGGCGCTCTATACCCTCACCGTCCAGGTGCAGGATCTGACCGGGCTGTGCCAGAGCTTTTCTCCTGACGCCGGAACGCCGCTTAGCACCGCGTTCCCCACCCTGGCGGACGCGGGCAGCGATCTGAACGCCGTGCCGCTGGAGATCATCGGGTATAACGAGCTGGGCGAAGAGGCCGCCCGGTATCTCCTTTACCTGTCCACCCAGCCGCTGCCGCCGGATCCGTCCCTGCCGCCGGTGATCAACCCTGTGCCGGTAACGGTGCACTACGTGGACGAGGGTTATGTCCCCGTGGCTTCCGATACCTCAGTCACCCTGGAAGCGGGCACCTGGCCCGTCGCGCCCCAGCCCTACGACCTCCCGGCAGACTACGAGCTGGTCAGCCCCGGGTCCGTAAACGTCACCGTAAACGAATACGGCGCGAGTCCCACAGAAGTTACCTTCATTTATCGCCGGGTCGTTCAGTCCGCCACCGTCACCGTTCATTACGCGGACGAGGGTTATGCCCCCGTGGCTTCCGATACCTCCGTCACCCTGGAAGCGGGCACCTGGCCCGTCGCGCCCCAGCCCTACGACCTCCCGGCAGACTACGAGCTGGTCAGCCCCGGGTCTGTAGACGTCACCGTAAACGAATACGGCGCGAGCCCCGCCGAAGTTACCTTTATTTATCGCCGGGTCATTCAGCCCGCCACCGTCACCGTTCATTACGTGGACGAGGGCTATGCCCCCGTGGCTTCCGATACCTCCGTCACCCTGGAAGCGGGCGCCTGGTCCGTGACGCCCCAGCCCTACGACCTGCCGGCGGATTATGAGCTGGTCAGTGCTCCTTCCGTGGACGTCACCGTGAACGAATACGGCGCGAGCCCCGCAGAAGTCACCTTTATTTATCGCCGGGTCATTCAGCCCGCCACCGTCACCGTTCATTATCTGGATGAAAGCAATACGCCCGTGGCTGCCGACACCGCCGTGACCCTGGAAGCGGGCACCTGGCCCGTCGTACCCCAGGCCGCCGTCAGCGAGGAGGATTACGAACTGGTCAGCGCTCCCACCGTGGACGTCACCGTAAACGAATACGGCGCGAGCCCCGCGGAAGTTACCTTTATTTATCGCCGGGTCATTCAACCCGCCACCGTCACCGTTCATTATCTGGATGAAAGCAACGTGCCCGTGGCTGCCGACACCACCGTGACCTTGGAAGCGGGCACCTGGCCCGTCACGCCCCAGCCTTATGACCTGCCGGCGGATTACGAACTGGCCAGTCCCGAGTCCGTAGACGTCACCGTAAACGAATACGGCGCGAGCCCCGCCGAAGTCACCTTTACTTATCGCCGGGCCATTCAGCCCGCCACCGTCACCATTCATTATCTGGATGACGGCAATACGCCCGTAGCTTCCGATACCTCCGTGACCCTGGAAGCGGGCACCTGGCCCGTAGCGCCCCAGCCCTACGACCTGCCGGCGGATTACGAACTGGCCAGTCCCGAGTCCGTAGACGTCACCGTGAACGAATACGGCGCGAGCCCCGCCGAAGTTACCTTCACCTACCGCCGGATCGTCAAGCCTGCCACTGTCACTATTCATTATCTGGATGAAAGCAATGTGCCCGTGGCTGCCGACACCACCGTAACCCTGGAAGCGGGCACCTGGCCCGTTGAGCCCCAGGCCGCCGTCAGCGAGGAGGATTACGAACTGATCAGCGCTCCTTCCGTAGACGTCACTGTGGATGCCAACGGCGCGAGCCCCGCCGAAGTTACCTTCACCTACCGCCGGATCGTCAAGCCCGCCACCGTCACCGTTCATTATCTGGATGAAAGCAATGCGCCCGTGGCTGCCGACACCACCGTGACCCTGGAAGCGGGCACCTGGCCCGTTGCGCCCCAGGCCGCCGTCAGCGAGGAGGATTACGAACTGGTCAGCGCTCCTTCCGTAGACGTCACCGTGGATGCCAACGGCGCGAGCCCCTCGGAAGTCACCTTCACCTACCGCCGGATCGTCAAGCCCGCCACCGTCACCATTCATTATCTGGATGAAAGCAATGTGCCCGTGGCTTCCGACACCGCCGTGACCCTGAAAGAAGGCACCTGGTCCGTAGCGCCTCAGCCCACCGACCTGCAGCCGGGGTATGAACTGGTGGGGCAGCTGGAATACCCGGTCACCGTGGATGCCAACGGCGCCAACCCTGCGGAGATCACCTTCATCTATCATTTCCCCGCCCCTGATTCCGTCCGGCTGGAGATCCTGTATGTGGACGCCGCCGACGGGCGGGAGATCGCCTCCCGTCAGGCAGCGGACTTTGTTCCCGGCACCGAAACCCGGGTGGAGCCCAATCCCGTCGATCTGCAGCCCAACTACCTGCTCGCGGGCGACGGCGCCGTGACCGTCACGGTGGATAAATTCGGCCAGGCCAGCCCGGATCATATCGTATTCCAGTATCAGTACCAGGCCACGCCCGAGCCCACCGCGGAACCCACGCCCGAACCGACGCCTGAACCGACGGCCGAACCCACCGCGGAACCCACAGCCGAACCGACGGCCGAGCCCACCGCGGAACCCACAGCCGAACCCACGCCTGAACCGACAGCCGAACCTACAGCCGAACCTACCGCGGAGCCCACGGCGACGCCCATTCCGGAGCCGGTGGCCGTACGGGTCAGGTACGTGGATCAGGACAATCAGGCCGTGGCGGACACCCAGACGGTGCTCTGCGCCTTCGGGGATACCCGGGTGCCGGCCAATCCCGTGAACCTGAGAGAAAACTATACCCTGACCGGCGAGGACAGCGCCATCGTCCACGTGGACGCGGAAGGCGCCAGGCCCGCCGAGGTGGTGTTCACCTACAAGGAAATCTCCGTCACGCCCAAGGTGGCGCTGGTGGGGGTGCGTTATCTGTCCCCCAACGGGGTGGCCTTCTTCAACGATACCGTCACCTGCACGGAGAACGCCCAGAACGTCATTTCCCTGGATTGGAGCCGCATCGACCCCGCGTGGGGGTATGAGCTGGCCTCGCCGGACACCGTGACCGTCACCGTGGACCACAGCGGCACCGCCACGCCCGCGGAAGTGGTGTTCCAGTTCAAGAACGAAGTGAACGCCTATGTGACCATCCGCTTCCTGGACGCCGCGGACCGGCACGAGATCGCCTCTTCCCGCCAGCAGCTGTGCTATGTGGGCAACAACAGCATCCTGGCCGAGCCGCTGAACCTGCAGGAGAATTACCGCCTGATCGGCAGCGAAACCCATAATGTGATCCTCACCGGCGAAGGCGTGCTGGATCCCGCCGAAGCCGTATTCCTCTACGAATATCTGCCCACGCCTTCCCCGGTGCCGGGCACGCCCACGCCCATCCCCTATGATACCGCCATGGACGCCTACTGCCGGCCTTACGCCAACGGCATCAATTTCCGTTCCTCCCCCACCACGGCCGAAAGCAACGTGATCGGCACCGTGAACCAGACCGATATCTTCCATGTGATCGGCAAGTACACCTCGCCGGACAACAAGGCCTGGTACGCAGTGGAGAAGGAAGGCCAGCGCGGATACCTGCATGAGAGCGTGGTGAAATTCCTCAGCGACGCGGAGATCGCCGCCCTGTTCAATTACACCCCCGCCCCCACCGACGTGCCCACCCCCGCCCCCACGGAGATCCCCGACGGCGTCGTCATCGATCGCTGGGGCCAGGTCAATAAAGGCAGCGTCAATTTCCGCAAGGCCCCCGGCGGCGAAAAGATCATCCAGCTGAACAAGAACACCCGGGTATGGATCTATTCCTCCCAGACGGTGAACGACGACAAATGGTACAGCGTCCGCGTCAACGGGACGGACGGGTTCCTGATGTCCGAATTCGTGGACGTCATGACCGCGGAGGAAAGCCAGCAGATCCAATCCTCCCTGAATTCTCCCATGCCCACCCAGGTGGGCAGCATGACCCCGCCCCCTACCCAGGGGCCCACGGACGCGCCCACCCCCGAGCCTACCGCCGTCCCCACCGACGTGCCCACCCCGGCTCCCTCCCCCGTGCCTTACCGCGGCTACGCCCTGACCGTGGGGCAGGCCGCCCTGCGCACCGGCGTCAGCCAGACGGACGACACCATCATGCAGATCATGCCGGAGGAATCCCTCATGTACGTGGACGGCCAGACCTGGGTGGACAATATCGCCTGGGCTTCCGTCCAGTCCGTCGCCAGCGGCAATCACGGCTTCATGCTCATGGATTCCCTGCGCACCATCACCAACGGCGAAGCGCGGCCCTATCTGGACGAGATCCAGGCCACGCCGCCCCCCGTCACCGCCACGCCCGTTCCCGAGCAGACGGAGGGCTACGCCATGACCCGGGGCGACGGCGTGCCCATGCGGTCCATCCCCGATACCAACGGCGAGATCATCACCCTGCTGCCCTATAAGGACGTGGCCTACGTCCGGGGCCAGACCTATACCGATACCAGCGCTTGGCATCTGGTGCAGTACAACGGCATGTGGGGCTACATCCGCCAGGACCAGCTGCGCATGATGGATCCCCAGGAGAGCCAGGCATACTTGGATTCCCAGATTTCCGTCACGCCGGAGCCCATCGCCGTGATCGCCACGCCGGAGCCCGCGTCCCAGAGCAGCCTTTCCAGCTACGGCCACGTCATCAGCAACAGCGGCAAGGTCAATCTGCGGACCGGCCCCAGCCTGCAGTCCGGCCGGGTGCGGCTGCTGGACAATTATGCCTTCGCGCTGGTCATGGGCACCGTCGTCAACGAGGAAGGCACCTGGTATCACGTCAGCCAGGCCGGCACGGAAGGCTATATCCGCAGCGATTACTTCAAAGTGCTTTCCCTGGGCGAGCTGTCCGATTTCCTGCACAGCGACAGTTACCTGAACGCCAATACGGACGCCGAGCAGACCAACAGCAGCCAGATCCAGCCTGTGGAGGATTATAACCACACCGTCTGGCAGAACCCGGCCCTGACCCCCTCCTACGAGCCCTTCAACCCCCACGTCACCCCCACCCCCGATCCAGAAATGCTGCCCACCGCCACGCCGGCGCCCACTGAAACCCCGGCCCCCGGCGGAACGGCGGAGCCCGGCGTCACGCCGGACGCCACCGCCTTGCCTAACCTGGCCACGGCGGAGCCGGATATGACCCAGGAAGAAACCAAGCAGGGCGGATCGCCCGTGGTGTGGGTGCTGGCCGCGCTGGCAGTGCTGGGCGGAGGCGGTGCAGGCGCGTATTTCTACATAGACAAGTACCGCAAGGAGCAGCGCAGACGGCAGGCCGCGCGGACCCAGCAGGCCCGCCAGAACCAGGCCGCCGCCCAGCCGCAGATGCGCGCCGCCAAGAACAACCCCACCCAGGGGACCCGGCCCGCG
>JAILBG010000103.1:0-3234 GCA_024681215.1 Clostridiales bacterium | reverse complement strand
CTCTTCTCTGTATCGTTTTCAAGATTCCCGCGCTCTCTTCCGGGGCTCTTTCGTGCCCCTTCTCTCGAGCGCTTGAATATAATACCACACCGCCCCTCCCATTGTCAACATCTTTTTCTCCTTTTCTTCCCCTTTTCTCCTTCTTTCCCGCTTTTACGAACATTGAATCCCAGCCTCCCGCTCATACCCCTTGCTTCCTCCGCACCTTATCCCTATTGGCGCTTTCTATCGTTCGGGTTTTAAAAGAACATTTGTTCGCATATCTTCTTTTTCCAGCATGGTTTTCGTCTGCGGAAGGCAAAATATCCGCGGGTGATAGAAATGACGGGGCTGAAAAAAATGACCGGACTGCCGGTGATCCTGAACGGAACGGCAAACGGAAGCGTAATGCGCGGCGTGCTGACGGAAGACGGGCGCAGTCTCAGGGGCATCGTAGTACGGGGCGGCCTTCGGGGCGCGCGGTGGATCCCCCGGGAACAGATCTCGCTGATCGGCAAGATCTCGGTGATCGCCAGCGGAAAAGCGGGCCGGGTGCCCCGCGACGCGGGCTACCGGCTTTTCCGCGTATCGGATGGAGAAGGCATGCGGCTGGGCATCGTGACCGACGCGCTGCTGAATGAGGAAACGCTGCGGGTGGCGGCCCTGGAAATATCAGCCGGGCCCTTGGACGACCTGATCGACGGGCGCTGGTACGCCACCGCGTATCACGTGCAGCCCCGGGGCGAATACGGCCACGTAACCGTGCCCTACGGCCGGGAGGAGGTGATGGCAGAATGAGCAGACTGTTTGCCGCCGCCGTGGCGGGATATCTGCTGGGCATGAAGCACCGGCTTCTTTCCAAGGAGCTGTGCTGGGCCAGGATGAAAAAGCACGTCCGCCGGATGATGCGTTTATTCTAACGCAGAACAGGAGGCGCGGGTTATGACCTCTTTGCCGCAGTCCCATGGATTATCCCGTCAGGCACGGCGGGGCCTCGCCGTGGCCGCGGGCATTCTCGGGGTGCTGGCGGGAGGCGCGCTGAGCAAACTGATGGGGCAGCTGCTGCTGGCGCTGCTGATGTTCGCGGCGGCGCTGCCCCTTTGCCGGCGTATGGAGGGCCTGGTTTCCCGGCCCTGGGCAGCCGGGCTGGCGGTTTCAGTGCTGGTGCTGGGTCTGCTGGGCCTGATCGGCCTGGTCACGCCCATGGTGATTTCACAGATTTCCATGATCGTGGCGGAAGCGCCCCGCCTGCTTTCCGCCCTGCACGCGCTGCTGGACGAGGCCGCCGGCCGGGAATGGGCGCGTTTACTTGGTCTGAGCAGCGAAGGCCCGGGGCAGTGGATCGAAAAACTGAGCCAATGGCTCAGGGAGAGCCTGCCGGGGCTGATCGCCGGAATCGGAAACGGCATCGACGCGCTGAGCCGGGCGTTCCTGGCCCCGGTGCTCACCTATTACTTTTTGCGCGACCGGGAAATGTTCGGCTATCGCCTGTCCCTTTGCATCCCGCTGAAGCACCGCAGGCGCGTGCTGCACGCCCTGCAGGAAATGCGCCGGGAAGCGGGCGGCTATATCCGGGGCCAGCTGCTGGTGGCCCTGGCCGTCGGCGTGCTGACGGCTCTGGGGCTGCTGGCGGTGGGCATTCCCGCCTGGCTGGTGCTGGGCCTGCTGATGGGCGCGTGCGAATTTATTCCTTATATCGGTCCGCTGATCGGCGGCGTGCCCATCGCGCTGTTTTCACTGCCCATGGGTTTCCATTCCCTGCTGTGGGGCCTGGGCGTGACCATCCTGGTGCAGCAGATCGAAGGATATTTCCTTTCTCCCCGGCTGATGGGCGAAGCCACGGGACTGCACCCCGTTTCGGTGCTGCTGCTGCTTTCCGCGGGGGGCCTGCTCTTTGGCCTGGGCGGAATGGTGGCGGCGGTGCCCGCTTACGTGTGCCTGCGCGGCGCGGCCAGGGTGATGTGGGAAACGGGGGAAGAATGAGGCGTGGGCGTCAAAGATACGCTTCCATCCCGTCATAGCATACGATCAGGGGGCGCTCTATCCGCTGCTCCAGCACGGCCTGGGTATCATGCAGGGTACGCGACAGATGCGTAAGGAACACCGGCGACGATGCCTGCATCCGCCCTGTTTTCACCAGCGCGCCGCGCATCAGCCGGATCATATCCACGGAATTATGGTGAAAAATCTGATCATCATCCGAATATCCCTCGCCCACGGTGGCGTCGAATACCGCGGCGTCCAGCTTTCGATCCCCGATGATCTGGTTTTCCCGGGTGGTCAGCCATCCGCCGTCCGTGGCGTACAGCAGGCGTTTGCCCTCTTTTTCGATGAGATAGTGCAAGGTGGTTTCGTTTTCCCTGTCGGAATAATGGTTGGAAGGCATGGGGATGACCGTAAAGCCCGCCGCCTCTACCGAAACGCCGATTTGCAGGGGGATCACCTTCAGCCCCTCTCCCTTTATGCTGTCCGCCCAGCTTTCATGGGCGTACACCCGGCAGGGCGCCAGTGCCCGCAGCGCTTCGGGATCAAAATGATCGTCGTGGCTGTGGGTAAAAAACACGTCCGTTACGGCGGCCCTGTCCGGAATAAGATCCAACACGGATTTCGTTACGTCCAGAAGCAGGCAGCCGTCCAGCAGCGCGCTGGCGTGGCGGCGGTATTCTCCCCGTTCGTCGGGACCGTTCCAGTCGGACGCGCCGGTGCCCAGAAAGAAAAGTTTCATGCGGTTTTCTCCTTTGTTTTTTCCCGGGCGGATAACAGCCGTCTTTCCCGGATCAATCGTAATAGGCTTTCATGTAAGCGTACACGTCCTCCGCGGTGCCGGCAAACGGCCCCGGCGTTTCCATCTTCAGCGATACCAGCGCCGCCGCATATCGAAGGGATTCCTCAATGCCGCAGTGCAGGCGCTTGGCTAAGTATCCGGCGAAGGTGGTGTCTCCCCGGCCTGTGCGTCCGGTCAGGTTCCGGGGCTTGAGAGGAGAAGCGTACATGGTTTCGCCGTCGTACAAGATCACTTCCGTGTTATGGGTGATCATGACCTCCTTGGCGCCCCATTCGTGCAGCAGCTTCGCGGCGGCGTACCGGTCGGTAAGGCCCGTCAGTATTTCCGCTTCCGCCGCGTCGGTTTTCAGATAGGTGATCATAGGCAGATACTTCTTTTTTTCGGGCCAGTCGTGGAAGGCCATCTGCTCCCCGTCGTCCCTGCGCAGCAGGCACTGCACGTCCACCGCGGCCCTGCCCCGCCCGGCGAGC
>JAILBG010000059.1:0-2485 GCA_024681215.1 Clostridiales bacterium | reverse complement strand
CAGCGCAGAGACCGAGGAGCAAGTAATGGAAACGGCCCAGGGCCTGAATGAATTTGGCATTCATGTTTACCGCGCCGGCATCTGGAAGCCGCGTACGCACCCGGGCTCCTTTGAGGGCGAGCTTTCCCCTAGGGATTCTTCCCAGGCTTTCCCCGGATGCTTCGCATCCGGGCTGGCAGCTCTCCGCGGCCGGGCCAGAAGCATCACGGAGTCAAGCTTGGACGTTTCCTGAAAGTCACTGCGGGAAATTGCTTTTTCTCCATCTCAAGTTATTTCCGCAGGAGAGAGGACCAGGAGGATCATCCTCCTGGTCGGGGACGAACCTCGGACAGCCGCCTGTGGCGGATGCTCTGTCCGAGGTGAGATCAACCGGAAGGGAGCAATCTCCCCATGAAGGGGAGTTGCGACCTTTGAGGTTGCGGATCTGGGGCGGACAGCCCCAGCGTGCCCCTTTCGTAACTAAAAAAGATTTTTGAATCGATTGAACAGAAATAAGAAGCAGGAGGAAAAAGCGGAATGACGATTCGGAAAATGACGGTTCAGGATTACGATAAGGTTTACGCGCTGTGGATGTCCTGTAAAAACATGGGCTTCAACGATGTGGACGATTCGAGAGCGGGCATAGAAAAATTCCTCCGCCGGAATCCCGATACGAGCTTCGTGGCGGAGGAAAACGGGCAAATCGCCGGCGTAGTGCTGGGCGGCCAGGACGGGCGGCGGGGGTATATCTACCATTTATCGGTGGCGGAAACCTGCCGGCGGCGCGGCGTTGGCAGGCAGCTGGTGAGCCGGTGCCTGGAAGCCATGAAGGAGGAAGGCATCGCCAAGGTGGCCCTGCTGGTATTCAAACGCAACGAGGCCGGGAACGCCTTCTGGGAAAGCCAGGGCTTTTTCGTGCGGGAGGACGTGGCCTACCGCAACCGGGAGCTGCTGAAGCTCACGCGGATCGATACCTGACAGGCCGGCTCAAGCGGAGCAATACGCCGCGGGTCCCCGCCAAAAGAGGCGGAAACCTGCGGCGCATTTATTCTGTGCTTTTTACCAAAGCGCTTTTTCCGCGTCTTTTCCGTCCGCGAAGGGGCCGGGCAGGGCGTCGAGGCCCCGGTGATTGCCGAAATAGTCCCGGTCGAACAGGATATCGGTGCCGTCGGGGTTCTCAAAGCGCTGTTCGGGCTCGAAGGCGCGGCCCAGGGTGTCGCTGCTCACCAGGCCCACCCGGAAATCCTTGATCAGATCGTAGATGTTGGTGTTCAGGCAGGGGCGTCCGTCCTTCTCGGTCAGCTCCACGACGGCGGATTCTTTTTCATCCACGATCAGGCCCTGATCCTCATGCTTGCTCGCCGTGGCTCCGCTCAGGTAGGCGTTGCCGTGGACCCACACGGGCAGATGGCCGAAGTGGTATTGGGCCAGATGACCCATATTGGGTTCTTCACCCATCATGAAGTGGGAAATCCATTCGTCATAGGAGGGGAAGATATCCATGGGCGCGGTACCTGCCCGCTCGTAATCGGCGGCGGTGGGCTGGCGGTCCGGGTCCGTAACCGGATAGTGCTGCACGAAAATGTTGTTGTAGATCCGGTCGTCGCCGTGCAGGATGGTCATGAACCCGGCCACCTCCGTGCGGTGGCGGATATGGTACGGGGTATAGCGGGGCTCCCGCTGGCCGTTGACGATGCTGTCCACGCCGGAATTGACCAGGCCGAAGCCGCCCAGCATCAGGTTATGCACGCAGGCCAGGCCTTCGCTGGGCATCACCACGGAAACCTTGGACAAAAGCACGTTGTTGTCGATCAGGGTGGGGCCGTGGCCCACCTCGATGAACACGTCGCAGTTGAACATGGCGCCCTGGGCCTTGCTGCGTCCCTCGGGCATCATGTTGTCGTGCATCAGGTTCTGGGAAATGCGCGCGCCCTGGGCCTGCCAGTCGCACCACACGCCCATGATGCAGTGGTGGATATGGTTGCGGCGGATGGTCACGTCGATGGCGGCGTGCAGCTTGATGCCCGCCGTTTCCGCGCCGCCCAGCTGCTGGGAATTGCAGACGTGGTGGATGTGGCAGTCCTCGATGGTGGAAAACACGCCGCCCATGCGGCCCACGATGCCGGTCTGCTCGCAGTGGTGCACTTCGCAGCGGCGGATGATGTGGCCGCCCACCTTTTCCTTCAGCCACCCGTGATACTGGCCCCGGCACACGGCGTCCCGCTCCATCTGGGTGGGGGATTTGACGTGCTTGGTATAGAAGTACATGTCGTTTTCCGGGTCCCGGTACTTGCCCAAAGAAATGCCGCAGCATTTGCTGTTGCTGATCTCGCAGTCCTCGATGATCCAGCCCTTGGACCAGTGCGGGCCGATCATGCCGTCCTGGTACGCGGCGGGCGGGGCCCAGGTGGTGGCGGCCTTGTCGATTTTAAAGCCGCTGACGGTGATGAAGCCTACGCCGGTTTTATCCGGCATGAAGCAGTTGCGCCGCACGGTGATTTCCACC
>JAILBG010000053.1:0-55889 GCA_024681215.1 Clostridiales bacterium | reverse complement strand
CCGGCAAAGCCGGACCGGACTGAAACGGAGGAAATTGTAAATGGGACAGGTGAAGATGATCAACGTGGAGGCGCTTCCGAACATTCCCTGGGAGGAAAGGCCTGCCGGCCTGAAGACGGAATCCCCGGTGTGGCGGTATTCCGGAAACCCGGTGATGGGCCGGAATCCCACGCCGGAAATCGCCCGGATCTTCAACAGCGCGGTGGTGCCGTGGGAGGACGGCTATATCGCGGTGCTGCGGGGCGAGCAGGTCAACGGGATCCCGTACGTCTATCTCGGCCATTCAAAGGACGGGATCCACTGGGACGTGGAACGGCAGAAGGTGCCCTTCACCGATGAAAACGGGAACCCGAAGATGCCGCACTACGCCTATGATCCCCGGCTGGTGAAGGTGGAGGATACGTACTACATCATCTGGTGCGGCGACTTTTACGGCGCGTCCATCGGGATGGCGAAGACAAAGGATTTCCGGACCTTCACGCGGATTGAGAACCCGTTTATTCCCTTCAACCGGAACGCGGTGCTGTTCCCCCGGAGGATCAACGGCACCTACCGGCTGCTGAGCCGCCCCTCCGACAGCGGGCACACCCCCTTCGGCGATATCTTCATCAGCGAGAGCCCGGACATGGAATTCTGGGGCCGGCACCGCCACGTGATGAGCCGGGGCAATAACTGGTGGGAGGGATTGAAGATCGGCGGCGGCGCCGCGCCCATCGAAACCAGCGAAGGATGGCTGCTGTTCTACCACGGCGTCACCCAGACCTGCAACGGCTACGTTTATTCCATCGGCGGCGCCATCCTGGATATCGACAACCCCTCCATCGTGAAATACCGCTGCCAGAACTACCTGCTGACCCCCGAGGAATGGTTCGAGGAGCGCGGGTTCGTGCCCAACGTCACCTTCCCCTGCGCCACCCTCCACGATCCCGACACCGGCCGCATCGCCGTGTACTACGGCGCTTCCGACAGCTACGTGGGCCTGGCCTTCGGCAACCTTGACGAGATCATCGACTATATCAAGGACAACAGCAAAACCACCGCCGACGATACCGAGATCGGCCGCCGGTAAGAAACGGACAAAAAAAGCGGGGGCCGCTCTTTCAGCCATAGAACGGCCCCCGCCTGGGGCTGTTGCACAGCCCCTTCGATCAAATGGATCCTCCATTTGATCGACAAAAATGCCTTTTCCTCTCGTCCCTGCGGGACTCCCGGGCGGAAAAGGCGTAAGGAAAGCATTTTTGCTCTCGCAGGGCATGCTCTGCTTCGCAAAAATGCTCCTCGCAGCGCACGGGTCGTTGCTGCGGATTATACTTGGAGGGGCTTTTGGCCCCTCCAAACCACCCGGGGTTCTTCGATTTTCCGGTATTCACTGTTGCTCATTCTTCTATGAGAACGAATATCCCTGTAAACAAAGGGGATATTGCAGAGTGGCTTCTGCAATATCCCCGATTTTTATTCTGCGTATGCCGCTTTTCCCCGCGCCCGGCCCGTCCGATGGGCGTTTCCCGTCATTTTTCCGGCGTCAGCACGGTGCCCATATCGTCCCCGTCCAGCACCTTGAGGATGGCCTCCGGCTCGAACAGGCCGAACACCCGCACCACGGGCACCTTGTTTTCGGCGCACAGGGCGAAGGCCGCCGCGTCCATGACCTTGAGGCGCATTTCCTGGGCCTTTTCGTAGGTGATCTGCCGGATCAGCGTGGCGTCCGGGTTCTTCTTGGGATCGTCGGTGTAAACGCCGTCAATGTTCTTGGCCAGCAAGATAGCGTCCGCCCCCACCTCCACGGCGCGGAGCACCACGGCGGTGTCGGTGGAGAAGAAGGGATTGCCGCTGCCGGCGGCAAAGAGGGTCACGACGCCGCTGCGCATGGATTCCCGGGCTTTTTCCGCGTTGAACACCTCGCACACCCGGGGCATTTCGATGGCGCTCATGACCGCCGCTTTCCCCCCGGCGCGCTGCACGGCGTCCCGCATGGCCAAACAGTTGATCACCGTGCCCAGCATGCCCATCTGGTCGGCGGTCACCCGGTCCATTTCCCCGCCGCTGCGGCCGCGCCAGATATTGCCCGCGCCGATGACCACGCCCAGCTCGGTTCCCTGCTCCGCGATTTTCACGAGCACCCGCGCCACGTGATCGATGATCCCGTGATCGAACAGGCGTCCGTTTTCCCCCAGCATTTCGCCGCTGAGCTTCAAAAGCACCCGTTTGTACGCCATGGCTCCGTCCTCCTCTGCTCAAAAAAACGGGCGGCTCCAGGCCGCCCATTCATCGGTTTCTTACTTCTTGGTCATTTCGGCGATTTCAGCCGCCAGGTTGCTTTCCTTCTTTTCGATGCCTTCGCCGCACTCGTAGCGGGTGAAGCGGCGGATGGAGATCTTTTCGCCGGAAGCCAGGGTGGCTTCGTTGACGCGGGTGGCGATGGTGATGTCGGGGTTCTTGACGAACGCCTGCTCCATCAGGCAGTTTTCCTTGTAATACTTTTCGATGCGGCCTTCCACCATCCGGTCCACGATCTTTTCAGGCTTGCCTTCGTTGAGGGCCTGGGCGCGCAGGATTTCCTTTTCCTTGTCCAGGGCTTCCTGGGGCACGTCTTCCTTGGCGACGTAGAGGGGATTGGAAGCGGCGATCTGCAGCGCGATATCGTGGCACAGCTCCTTGAAAGCGTCGGTCTTGGCCACGAAGTCGGTTTCGCAGTTCACTTCCACCAGCACGCCGATCTTGCCGCCCATGTGGATATAGCTTTCCACGGCGCCCTCGGCGGCCACGCGGCCGGCCTTCTTGGCGGCGGCGGCCAGGCCCTTTTCACGCAGATACGCAACGGCCTCGTCCATATCGCCGTTCTTTTCCACCAGCGCCTTTTTGCAGTCCATCATGCCGGCCTGGGTGCGTTCGCGCAGTTCTTTTACCATCGCAGCAGTAATTTCAGCCATGGGGATATCCTCCTCGATCTTTCTGTCTAATCTGTTACTCGGCGGCTTCGGGCTTTTCGTCCGCTTCGGCTTCGCTCTGTTCGCCCTGACGGCCTTCCAGCACGGCGTCGGCCAGCTTGCCGGCGATGAGCTTCACGGCGCGGATAGCGTCGTCGTTGCCGGGGATCACGTAGTCCACTTCGTCGGGATCGCAGTTGGTGTCCACGATGGCCACGATCGGGATGCCCAGGGTGCGGGCTTCCGCGATGGCGATGTGCTCTTTCCGGGGATCCACCACGAACAGGGCGCCGGGCAGCTTCTTCATTTCGCGGATACCGCCCAGGTTGGTTTCCAGCTTTTCGCGCTCATGCTGCAGCTTGATGACTTCCTTCTTGGGCAGCACGTCGAACTGGCCGTCGGCTTCCATCTTGTCGATGGCGTTCAGCCGGTCCACGCGGGTGCGGATGGTTTTGAAGTTGGTGAGCATGCCGCCCAGCCAGCGGTTGTTCACGTAGAACATGTTGCAGCGCTTGGCCTCGCTCTCGATGCTCTCCTGGGCCTGCTTCTTGGTGCCCACAAAGAGAACCGTCTTGCCTTCCATGGCCACGTTGCGGATGAACATGTAGGCTTCGTCGATCTTGCGCACGGTCTTCTGCAGGTCGATGATGTAGATGCCGTTGCGCTCGGTGAAGATGTAGGGGGCCATTTTGGGGTTCCAGCGCCGGGTCTGATGGCCGAAGTGTACGCCGGCCTCCAGCAGGTGCTTCATGGAAATGACTGCCATTAGGGTTTCCTCCTCGTTTTTGTTGTATCCTCTGCGGGTTTCATCCCTGCCCACCACCGTTTCCGGCACCGGCGCGCAGATCCGCCCGCATGCGTGATCCTGCAAATTATAACACAGGGCCTGCCGGTTGGCAAGCCCTGAAACGCTTGTTTTTCAAGTTTTTATTTCATTTATCAGCGGTTGTGATGGATCTCCGTGTGCCAGAGGATCACCTCCCGGCCGTTCTGGTCGATATACCCGGCCAGGCCGTCCCGCTCGAAGGGCGCCAGCGCCCCCAGGAACGCCCCGGCGTCGTCGTAAATGAAATCGGTGATGAATTCGCCCGCCGTGTTCATCCAGGCGTACTTCCACACGGAGTCTTCCCACACATGGCCTTCCACTTCGGTCAGCCGGGTGACGGACTGGAGCCCTTCGGGGAAGAACCGCTCGTATCCCGCGTAGATCACGTCCGCCTCCACCCACTGCCTGTCCTGCATCTCCAGCACCCATTCCCCGCTCAGGTTCATCAGGCCCTCGCCCCAGAAACCGTCCTCGTGGCGGTACACCCCCAGCAGGCCCTCCGGGGACACCAGGCGCTTCTGATCCTCCCAATCGCTTTCCTGCTGCCAGACGCCGATCCCCGCCGGCAGCTGAAGCACGGTGTTCCCCGCCGCGTCGATCAGCTTTCCGTCGGCCTGGGCATATTCGCCCCAGAATTCATACCAGTCCGAAAAGCCCCGGGCCAGCACGGCGCCGGTTTGGTCGATATGCCCGAAGGTGCCGTCCTCCAGCATCACGCAGGCATAGCCGCTTGCGGAAAAATCCTCCGCCCCGGCGAACTGCGGCGGGATCAGGAAATCCCCCGCGTTCAGATCCCAGTAGCCGTACAGTTCCTTTTCCGGATCATACACCCGCAGGATGCCCCCGGCGGTCACTTTTCCCCGCAGGCCGTGGCCGCCTTCCGCAAATTCCAGGCCGCCCAGATCCTGGACCGTCCCTTCCTCGTTGAACACCAGGGCGTCTGCCACGCCCCCTTCGCCCGCATACCGCACGGCCATGGCGTAGCCGTAGCGGAAGTTTTCATAAACGTATTCATCGGCGTTCACGTTTTCGGACAGGGCAAAGGCCTCTTCCCCCGTGTGCCGGTCCACGTAGGCGATTCGTCCGCCCTTGTCCACCGGGATCAGCCGTTCCAGCTCGTAGTAAACGGATGAATCATCGTCCCGACCGCTGAGAATGCTGTCGTAGATCAGCCCGGAGAAGAAGCCGGAGGGCACGTCGAAAAAGCCGTCGAGGCTGCTGCCGCGCTCGTCGTCTTCGCGCTCCTGCCACACCAGGTACAGCCCGCCGTCCAGATTGCCGATGGGGTCGTAATTGAAAAAGCCCTGGATCGTATACCGGGGCTCCAGCACCCAATTCCCCTGCCGGTCGATGATGCCGGTATGGTCGAATTCTTCGGGGTCCTGATCCCCCGGCACGGCGGAAGCGCAGCCGCCCCGCCATTCCCCCGCCCAGGCGAACTGCGGCGCGATCACCCATTGGGCGTTCCCGTCGATATACCCCCACAGGCCCGTGGCATCGTCCATCGCGGGGTACAGCCGGCCCTCCTCCTCCGCAAGCCCCGCGGGAAGAAGCAGCAGGCACAAAAGCAGCGTCAGCAGGAATTTCTTCATCTTTCTCAGCCCCTTTCGCCCATTTAGACGCGGACTTGGGAGCATTTGTTCCAATGAAAAAGCCCTTTTGGGGAAAAAATATGGTTTTTTGCAGCTACAAGGACGAGGCAGGGGGCTTCTTCAGCCCCCTGAACCCCTGAACCAAGGGCCTTCGGCCCCTGGACTCCATCTCAGGAGCGCTTGGCGGCCTATGGTTTCTGGCCCGGCCGCTGAAAGCGGCCAGCCCGGATGCAAAGCATCCGGGAAAAGCCGGGGAAAAGGCCAGGGGAAAGCTCGCTCTTCCCTGGCCTTTTCCCCGGCTTTCCCTGGGCCAGAAACTTTCCTAAATTTTCGTAAACCCAGTGCGGCAGGCGGAGACTGTCGGTGTTCCCAACGGCGCCGTTTCGCCAAATGGGATGCAAGGGATGAAATCCCTTGCCGCGGGGTTCAGGGGCCGCGGAGGCCCCTGCTTCGCAAGCGCTTGCCCCTTACTGTTTTTTAAGCAGTTCCACGTATTCCTCCAGGCACAGATCCAATTCCTGCATCTTTTTTGCGTGGTCCACGCCCACGTACCGCACGTGCCATTCCTCGCCAATAATGCCGGTCAGGTCCTCTTTTTCGTCGGAATAGCGCATGATGAAGCCGTAATCCCAGCAGTGCTGCTTCAGCCACACGTACTGGGCGGTATCCGAAAAGGTAGCGCCGGGCACGTTCAGATCGAAGGCCAGGCCGGTATGGTGCTCGCTGGCGCCGGGGTCCGCCACGGTGAGCCGGGTGCGGGATTCGGCCTTGCTGCGGCTGAGCCCGTCGTCGTTCATGTATTTGTTCACCCGGCGGTTGAAGATCTTTTTCTGGTCGGCGATGGTGCGGTAGGCCCCGCCCACCTTCCAGGGGCTGACCCCGTCCTGTTTGGCGTCGCCGATCATGCGGATCAGCGCCTCCACCGCCGTGCGCACGCCCATAAACGATTCGTCGTCGTACAGCAGAAGATCTCCGGCCAGATCCTTGATCCGCACCAGGTCCGCGGGGAAATAATCCTCCGGCAGCACGTTCCATTTGTTCACCAGCAGGGGGATATCCCCGGCCAGGGTGTCCAGCCCCGTGGGCATGGGGGTGGTCACGATCATCTGGGCCTGGTCGGAAAAGAGCACCGCCAGGGTCTTGGGCCCCGCCGCGCCGTCCGGGTCCAGCCCGTGCTGCTTCTGGAACACGATCACGGCCTGCCGGGTGCCGGAGCCGTAATCGCCGTCCACCTTGCCGGCATAATACCCCAATTCCTGCAAGCGGGCCTGCAGGCGCGTCACCTCGTCGCCCTTGCTGCCCACCTTCAATACCGTGGAGGCGGCCTCCGGCGTCGGGGCCGGGGTGGCGGTGGGCGCCGGGGTGTAGGTGGAAAAGCCCGGCACCGGGGTGATGCTCACGCCGCTGACAGTGGGGCTGGGCGCCGGGGTGAAGAGCTGCTTCCGTTCGCTGTCGGCGGCGGCCCTTTCGTTCAGCGCCTGGACCCCGAATACCCCAATAGCGATCAGAAGCGCCAGCACCGCCGCGATGAACAGGTACGGCGAACCGCCGCGTTTTTTTCTTCCGTTTCTGCTGGGCATAGCATCCTCCCGTGATTCTCTCACGGGGAATTATACCCTGCTTTTTCCCGGCTGTCAATGCGCCAGCAGCCATGCCTCCGCGTCTTCCCGGGTGTCGAAGCCCATGCCGGAAAGCAGCGTTTCCTGCTCCTCCGGGGAGAAATCGCCCACGGACCTGTCCTCATACGTTTTTTCCACCGCCATGCCGTCGCCGTAGGCGTTCCAGGTGAGCACGATCTCCCCCGCCTCGCTCACCGACAGCACTCGGTGGGCCGGGCAGAACAGGGGGATCTCCCGGGTCATTTCGATTTTATCCGCAGCAAATTCCTCGATCCGCCATACACTGTAATGGGCCTGCACCCCCTGGAAATCCGCCCCGGCCAGCTCCTGGGGGATCCGCACCCGGCGGGTGACGCTGTGGCCGCAGCGGGAAAAACCCATGGTCTGGATCACCTGGCAATTTTCCGACGCCCTGACGCCGTCCCCCGCCGCGTCCAGGACCGGGCCCGGCGCGCTTTTATTCCCCGCCTGCACCCCGCGCAGCGCCAGCACCGCCATTAGCAGCGCCGCCGCCAGCGCGATCCCCCGCCGTCCGCTTCTCCTAATTTCCATGCGCATCCCTCCCGGGCGATAGGTTGCCCCGGTTGCGGCCCGGGCATGCAAGTGGTATAATAACGGGGAAAGCACCCGCTTTCCGTCCCGGCGGACAGCGCGCCGGGGCGGTGCGCGGTGGTTTTTCCGCATCCTAAGGGATGCCGTGTTTTTCCGGAGGTTTTATCGCCATGAAAAAAGCCGTGATTTTCGATCTGGACGGCACGCTGATCCACAGCCTGCCGGATATCGCCGCCGCCATGAACCGGGCGCTGCGCGCCTGGGGGCTGCCGGAGCACCCGGAGGAAGCCTATAAGTACATGGTGGGAGAAGGCGCGGTGAACCTGGCCCGCCGGGCCGTGGGTCCGCGCGCGGACCAACTGGAAAACGTGCTGGGCGCTTACCGGGCGGACTATGCGCAGAACTGCCGGGTGCGCACCGCGCCTTACCGGGGGATCCCGGAAATGCTGGAGGCGCTGCGCAGCCGGGAAATCGCCGTGTGCGTCTTTTCCAATAAGGACCAGCCCGATGTGGAAACCGTGCTGGCCCATTACTTCCCCGGCTTTCCCTTTTCCGCCGTCCGGGGCCGCCGGGAGGGCGCGCCCATCAAGCCCGATCCCGCCGGGGCGCTGGCCATCGCGGACGGCCTGGGCCTTTCGCCCCGGGATTTTCTGTACGTGGGCGACAGCGGCACGGACATGCGCTGCGGCGCCGCCGCGGGGATGAGCACCGTGGGGGTGCTGTGGGGCTTCCGCCCCCGGGAGGAGCTGGACGCCGCCGGCGCGCAATTCCTCATTGCCGAGCCTGCCGAATTGCTGCCGCTGCTGGACGTTGACGACATTCACTGATAAAGCGCTTGAAAACGCCTTCCCCCGGGGGAAGGCGCTTTTGCTGTCCGCATCGTATTCAGTCCTCCGTGTCCAGCGCTTCCAGGATCTCCCCCTCCCGCAGGGTTTCTTTTTCCTCCAGCGCCCCGGCGAGCCGCATGAGGGCGTTCTTTTTCTGCGCCAGGCACGCCCGGGCGGCGGCGTAGCCCTCCTCCAGGATCGCCCTTCCGGCCTCCCGGGGGTCGCCCTCCCCCATGTCCCATTCCTCCGCCATGGCGGAAGCGATCTGCCGGGCGCGCTGTAAGATCCCCCGCCGCGCCGGTGGTGACGCCGTCCTTTCCCAGCAGCATTTCCTCCGCCGCCCGGCCGCCCAGGGCCTGGGCGATGCGGGCGATCAGCTCCCTGCGGGTGTGCAGGAGCCGGTCCGGCTGGATGCTCAGGGTATAGCCCGCCGCGCCCCGGGAGGAGGGGATCACCGTGAGATAAGCGATGCGGTCCTCCGGCAAAAGCGCGTGCGTCACCACCGCATGGCCCGCCTCGTGCCAGGCGGTGACGGTTTTTTCCTCCGCGGTCATGGGGGTGGGCCGCTCGTCCCCCGCGGCGGCGGCGCAAAACGCCTTTTCGATGTCCCCGGGGCCGATTTTATCCGCCCCGCGCCGGGCCGCGCGGATGGCCGCTTCGTTGAGAAGCGCCTCCAGCTGCGCCCCGGAAAACAGCGCCGTCTGGGCCGCCAGGTCCGGCAGGGACACGCCGCTGCCGATGGGCTTGTTCCGGGCGTGCACCCTGAGGATCTCCAGCCGCTGCGCCGCGTCCGGCAACCCCACCTCGATATGCCTGTCGAACCGGCCTTCCCGCAGCAGCGCCGCGTCGATGGTATCCAGGCGGTTGGTGGCGGCCACCACCATGATGCGGTCCAGGCCGGAAAACCCGCTCATCTCCGTCAGGAGCTCGTTGAGGGTCTGCTCCCGCTCGTCGTTGCCGCTGTCGCGCTTTTTCCCGATGGCGTCGATTTCGTCGATGAAGATCACGCCGCCGCCCGCCTTCCGGGCTTTGCGGAACAGCTCCCGCACCCGGGAGGCCCCCACGCCTACGTACACCTGCACGAAATCCGCGCCGCTGACGGCGAAAAAAGGCGCTTTCGCTTCCCCCGCCAGGGCCCAGGCCAGCATGGTCTTTCCCGTGCCCGGCGGGCCGTAGAGCATCACGCCCCTGGGCGGGCGCGCCCCCAGGCGCGCATAAGCGCCGGGCGAGCGCAGGAAGCCCACCAGGTCCCGCATACCCTCCAGCGTCTCCGGAGATGCGATCACATCCCGGAACGTGATCTCCTGGATCGTCCGGTCCGCCTGCAGGGCGGCGTATTTCGCCAGGCCCGCCGCGCCGTCCGCCGCCCTTCCCCGCAGCAGCGCGAAGGCGGCGGCCCCCGCCAGCAAAAGCAGCAGCAATCCCGGAGCGGCGTTTCTTTCCTCCGTCACCCGGATCCCCAGCCGCAGCAGCCTTTTCTTTCCGTCCTCCGCCCGGGGATTGGGGGTCAGCGCGGTTTCGCCCCCCTTCGTTTCCACCCGCCAGTTTTCCCCTTCTCCCAGGGACACGGAATCGATCTCCCCGTCTTCCGCCATGCGCCAGAATTCCGGATAGCTCAAAACCCGGGTGGCTTCCTCCCGCCCCCGGACATACCAAAACAACAGCGCCGCGCCGATCAGGGCGAAGGCCGCGGCGCGCCTCCACAGCCGGCCTTCCTTCATTGCTCCGCCTCCGAAACTTCCCGTTTATTTTGCTTTTGTATACGCTCACAGTATAGCGCCTGCGGGCCCGTGCGTCCATGGTAATTTCTTGCTGCTTGGAAAAACATTCCAGCGTTGCCACGGCCCGCTTCCGGGAAGAATGCAGGGAAGAAAACGCGCAAGGAGGCTGCCGAAAAAGTGCGCACAGGCAAGACGGGGCGGGCCGTCCGCCGGATGGAACGGCAGATGGAAAAGGAAGACGCGGAAAAACTGCGCAGGCTGGACAGAGGGCCCCGGCACTGGGGCCGCCGGCTGCTGATCGCGTTCGCCGGGCTCGCGGCGGCGCTGACGGCGGCGCTGTTCCTGGTGTTCGACGCCGGCTCCTGGCAGAAGCTGGACATGGAAAAAATCGTGAACCTGCCCCAGACCGGCGCGCTTTACGACCGCAGCGGCCAGTTCATCTCCAGCATCCGGGGCGTGCAGAACCGGGTCAGCATCCCCCTGTCCCAGGTGCCCAAGGAGGTGCAGAGCGCCTTCATCGCCGCGGAAGACCTGCGGTTTTACCAGCATTTCGGCATTGATCCCCTGCGCATTTTCGGCGCCCTGATCCGGGACCTGCGCGCCCGCAGCTACGCCGAAGGGGCCAGCACCATCACCCAGCAGCTCATCAAGCTCAGCCACCTGAGCACCCGGAAGACCCTGGCCCGGAAGCTGGAGGAAATGTGGCTGGCGGTGCAGCTGGAGCAGCGCGCCACCAAGGACGAAATATTGGAAATGTACCTGAATTACGTGTATTTCGGCCGGGGCGCCTACGGCATCGAGGCCGCGGCCCGGGCGTATTTCGGCGTATCCGCCGGGGAGCTGACCGCAGCCCAGGGGGCGTGCCTGGCCGCCGTGGTGAAAGCGCCCACGTCCTACGCGCCCCACCTGCACCCGGAGGAAAACCGCGTGCGCAGGGAATACATCCTGCGCACCATGCGGGAAAACGGCCTGCTGGAGGAGGCGGCATACCGGACGGCCCTGGCGGAAATCGTTTCCCTGGTGCCTCAGGCCGATCAATCCTCCCCCTACGGCTGGTACACCGACGCGGTGCTGGACGAGGCGGAGCAGCTGCTTTCCCTGCCGGCGGAAGCCATCCTGGGCGGCGGCTATCACATCTACACCGCCTTCGACCCGGAGCAGCAGCAGATCGCGGACGGGCTATACGCCCAGAAAAGCAATTTTCCCGCCGACGCCGCCGACGGCACCCAGGCCCAGAGCGCCATGGCGTCGGTGGACGTGCGCACCGGGGCGGTGCGGGCGGTGGTGGGCGGACGGGCCTATCAGGTGCAGCGCGGGCTGAACCGGGCCACCCAGATGCGCCGCCAGCCCGGGTCTTCCCTGAAGCCCCTGGCGGTGTACGCCCCGGCCATCGAATCCCACGGCTACATGACCGCCAGCGTCCTGAACGACACGCCCCGGAAATTCGGCAATTATTCTCCCCGGAACAGCGGCAATCTGTACTACGGCAACGTCACCGTCCGCACAGCCCTCAAAAACAGCCTGAACGTGGCGGCGGTATCGCTGCTGGAGCGCATCGGCGTGGCCGCCGCCCGGGATTACCTGCAGAAAACCGGCATCGAACTGGACGACCGGGATTGGAACCTGTCCCTGGCCCTGGGGGCCATGACCTACGGGGTGTCCCCGGTGCAGCTGGCCGCGGCCTACGCCCCCTTCGCCAACGGCGGCGCCTTCAACCCCCCGTATTTCATCGAGCGCATCGAGGATTCCTCCGGCCGCGTGGTCTACCGCCACGAGGCCCAAAGCCGGCGCGTGCTCTCCCCCCAGACCGCCTTCTTCATGACCAGCCTGCTCCAGTCCGTCACCTCCTCCGGCACCGGGGCGAAGCTGAGCCAGGCGGGCACGCCGGTGGCGGGCAAAACGGGCACGGTGAACATGCAGGGCGGCGGCAACCGGGATATCTGGATGGCGGCTTACAGCAGCGAGATCTCCACCGTGTTTTGGATGGGCTTCGACGAGCCGGACAGCCGCCACAAATTCCAGTCCTGGGTCTCCGGCGGGGATCATACCGCCGCCATGGCCGCCAAATTCTTCAAAAGCTATTATTCCGGAAAAGAAAAGCCCGCCTTTCTGCAGGCGGACGGCATCGTATGGCTGAAGATCGACAAAAAATCCATCGAATGGGCGGGCGAGCCCATGCTGGCCACCGCCACCACCCCCAAGGATTACGCCTATTCGGAGGTGTTCCTCTCCTCCAACCGGCCCACGAAGAATTCCAACGTCTGGGCCGCGCCCCGGACGCCCTCGGCCTTTTACGTGACCCACAACGAAGGGGGCAATCCCCTGCTGGTGATCACCGCCCAGGACGCCGGGCTCTACCGCATCCAGCGGGACGCCGTGGGCGAATGCGTGATCCTGGACGAATTGTACGGCGCGGCCGGGGAAACCCTGTATTATGCGGATAAGAAAGCGAAGGTGGGGGTGGTGTACACCTACCGGATCATCCCCATCAACGCGGAGCTGCTGCAAAACGGCGTGCTGCTGGAGGGCCGGCAGGCGGTGCAGATCGCCCAGGCGAAGGCCCCCGGCGCCGGGAGCAGCCTGTGGCGGGACGTGACGGGGCTGCTTTTCGGCGGCGAATCCCCTCAGGAGACGGACGCCGAAGCGCTGTCGCTGTTCTGGCAGTCCGGGGACTGAGCCGGCTTTCCGGGCCGCAGCCCGGGCAGGCGCATCACGCCTTTCCACAGGAAATGGAACAGGATGGTGGCGGCCACGGAGCAGGCCAGCACCGCCTGGATATACAGCGGCACCTTCCTGATGTAAGTGAGGCTCTTGGTGAACTCCAGGAAATCATAGCCGAACAGCTCCACGAACACGCCGTGCATCAGATAGAATTCCAGCGTCGCCGCGCCCAGCCATTTGAGCGCTTTGTTCCCGAAGCGCACCTTCATCATCAGCAGGAAGCAGAACCCCACGAAGCAGATGCACACCAGCCACTGGCTGGCGGCGGTGCCCAGCCGGCGGGCGGTTTCCTGCAAGGGCTGCCCCACCCAGTAATAGCCCCACGCGCCTTCCGCCGTGTGCCACAGCTTCGCCGAAAGGAAGATCCCGGCGAAAAACAGGGGCAGCAGCACCCAGTACGCCTTTTTGCAGGCCTTCGTTACCGGCCTTTCAAATTTGCCGAACAGAAGCCCCAGGGGGAAGAGCAGCACGCTGTTGTACCACCATTCGCCCCGCATCCACCAGCCCTGGGGATGGCCCAGGTACGCCCCCAGCACCGTGTAGGCCAGGACGAACAGCGTCACCAGCAGGATGGCCAGGCCCTCCCGCTGTTTGCACAGCCTGAACGCCCCCCAGAAGGCCAGATAGAAGAAAATGATGGCAATGACGTACCAGACGTTGAAATTCGCCATGTGCAGCCCGGAAAGATACCACACCACGGTGAGCGCGTCCATCTTTTCCCCCATCAGCAGCCGGATGCCCGTATAAATGAATTCGGACAGGTAAAACGCCACGATGATGGGCAGGATGCGTTTCCGGAAAAAGCCGTGCAGGTAATCCGGCTTCGTTTTCAGGCTCTTGTACAGCCCCAGCCCGCTGCAGAAGAAAAACACCGCCACGAACAGGAAGCCCAGGGGCACGAACACGTCCATGCCGTGGACGATGAAGCGGCTGTTGTGCCAGGGCGCGCAGGTTTTCTGCGCCATGTGGTGCAGCGCCACGCACAGCGCCATGAACCCCTGCAGGATCTTGGTCTGCCCCCGGGAGGTGAATTCCTCGTTCCATTCCCCGCGCCTGCAGGCCCGGCACCCGAAAAACAGAAGCGCCGCCAGCAGAAAATAGAATAAGTACATCCAATCCATGCCCTTCTTCCTCCTTCGCGTACATGCACAGCGGGTATATGATACCCGATTCCCGCGCTTCCGGCAACCCCTCCGGCGCGAAAAACAAAAAAAGCACGCCCCCGCCCCGGCAGCATACCGTGATACTGGAAACTGCCAGAAGGAGGCGTAACGAATGAACCAGGAAAAAAACGAATCGCCCTTCGCGGCCCTGAGCTGGGAAGAGCAGCAGCGCCGGTGGATGGAATGGCGCTCCCGGCAGCTGGATTACCGGCCCGCGGAGGAAACGCAGCCCGCGCCCAAAGCGCCCGGCGGGGGCCTGCGCGCGCCGAACCTGCCCCTGTCCCCGCCGCCCAGGCGCCGGGAATTGGACTAGGTGCTGGCCCGCCACCGCCAGGCTCTGCGCCGGGCCGGGGAATTTCACGCTACATAAGCCCCTGCAGCCAGGCGGTGAATTCCGCCCAGTGCTGGGGGAATTCCGTCAGCCATTTTGAGATCTCCTCCCAGTGGCGGATCACGCCGATCACCAATAGGTGCGCGGGATACGCGCCGTAGCCGATCCACTTGGGCACCCGCAGGCGCCCCCGCATGGGGATCACGATCAGCGGCAGCGACAGGATGGCCCAGAACTCCACGAACATAAGCAGCTTCGTCACGTCGCCCAGGTTCTGCATCCAGGGCACCGTCAGCATCTGGGCCGACACCCCCAGGATCTCCCGGTACGCGCCGTAGTACAGCCCCCAGAACAGGCAGTACGCCGCGAACCCGGCGGCCAGGGCGCCCCGGTTTTTCCGGCAGGCGTACAATACCAGGATCAGCGCCACGCCGGTCCAGCCGTAATCCATATTGATGAACAGCGTAGGCACGAAGGCCAGGATGGGCAGCCAGATCTGGCTCCCCCACCGCCGCCAGCGGATGCCCGCGATGGCCAGCAGCCCCAGCCCCAGGGTGGGAAACACGTTCCAGTCCATCCAGCCGTGCTTCAGCGCCAGCATGAAGCAGGGCTGGGCCAGGATGCCCACCAGCGCGATGCGCAGCAGGTATTTCCAGAGATTGCGGCTGTATTCCGCCCCCACCACGATGCCCCAGCAGAACAGCGGCATGGGGATGCGCCCCAGGATCCGCAATATCTTGTACTGGGGAAACAGCGCCGCGCCCACGTGGTCCACGATCATGAAGGCGATGGCGATCAGCTTGATGACGCCTGTGTTTTCGTTGCCCGCAATGCGCGGGACGATCCGCTTCTCCGTTTGTTCCATGTGCTCCTCTTCATCCGGCATGCCTGAACGCGGGCATGCCTTTTCTTCTGTTCAGTCCACGAAGGAGATCCTGTCCTCCTTCACGGGATGGGCGTCCTTGGTGTCCGCGGGCACGCCCAGGGCGATGGCGATCACGAAATCCCAGCCCTCGGGGAAAAGCAGCTTCCTGCGGAATTCATCCGCCTTTTCGCCCTTGAAGGCGTCCCGGGGCATGCCCAGGATCACGCTGCCCAGCCCCAGGCTTTCCGCCGCCAGGGCGATATTTTCCACCGCGATGCCCCCGTCGATGGGGGTGTAGGGGTTGTCCGGCATGCCGGAAATGAAAATTACCGCGGGGGCGTGGTAAAACACGTGGAAGCTGCCGTCCCGGAAGCGCGGGCTGCGCTGCTCCGGGTTCCTGAGCATCATCTGCTCCCATACCGCTTCGTTCATTTCGTCCAGCAGCTTTTGATTGCGCACCACCGTAAAGTGCCAGGGCTGGCGGTTCACGGCGGAAGGGCTCTCCACCGCCGCCTTGAGGATGGCGTCGATCTGCTCCGCGGTCAGCGGGGTTTTTTCGTAGGCCCGGTGGCTGCGGCGGGATGCGATCAGCTTCAGCGTGGCGTTTTCCATTTTTGATTCCTCCTTGCTTGTGAAAGATCGGTATCTGTCGTATAATACAAATGAAAAAACAGCGGGAGAGGAGGCGGGGCGCCCATGACGGCGGAGGACTATATGCGCGAGGCCCTGGCGGAGGCCGCCGCGGCGGCGGGCGAAGTGCCCGTGGGCGCGGTGGTGGTGAAGGACGGGGAGATCATCGCCCGGGCCCACAACGAACGGGAGACGGGCCGGCCCTTCGCCCATGCGGAAATGCTGGCCATGGAGCGGGCCGCCGCCCGCCTGGGCACCCGGCGGCTCCACGGCTGCACCCTGTACGTCACCCTGGAGCCCTGCCCCATGTGCGCCGGGGCGCTTCTCATGGCGGAAACGGACAAATGCGTGTACGGCGCCCGGGACGAACGCCAGGGCTGCTGCGGCAGCGTGTATTCCCTGCCGGAGGATCCGGCCTTTTACCGCCGCGTCCCCTGCACAGGCGGCGTGCTGGAGGCGGAATGCGCCCGCCCGCTGCGGGAGTTTTTCCAGTCCCGCCGTCCCTGACAGTATACCACCGTATCCCCGCATCTTTCAAGGGTAAAACGCAGCGCGCCGATGGGAGAAAAATATGTACAATCCGTGAACAGGAATGTAACTTTCTTTGAATCCGTCCCTCCGCCCCTTGCGGCAGACAGGGATTTGTGCCATAATAGCAATGCAATCATCCGCCCCGCGCGGAAGAAATCGAGGATGAAAAGCCATGAAAAACGCCCTTCGTTTCCTGTGCCTGGCCCTGGCCGTGATGCTGGTGTCCGGCGCGTTTTCCTGCCCCGCCGTCCGGGCCGAGGCCGCGGAGGCCGCCGCCGCGGAAATCACCGCGGAAACCACCCTGGCCACCTTTGACGGCGAGGAGATCCATTATCACGAAGTGTACGATACCGCCTACGGCCTGATGGAAAGCGATGACGATTCCGTCGCCGCCAATTTCGACAGAGCCCTGGAGCGCCTGATCCAGAGCCGGGTGGCGGACGCCAAGATCGCGGAGCTGGGCCTGGATCAGTTCACCGCCGAGGAGGAAGAGGCCTTCCTCACCGAAGCTCAGGCGGAATGGGACGAGGCCGTGCAGTCCTACGTGGATTACTTCCTCTCCGAGGATACCCAGGAAGCCCGGGCCCAGGCCTGGAAGGACGGGGAAGCCTACTTCCAGGCCCTGGGTTACAGCGTGGCGGGCCTGGCGGATTCCCTGCGGTACAACGCCAGCCTGGACCGGCTGTGGGAAGAAGCCCTGAAGGACAAGGATCTCACCGTTCCGGAGGAGGAGATCCGCGCCCTGTTCGAGGAAGTCGCCGCTATGGATCAGGAACAGGTCGGGGACAGCGCGATGATGTATGAAATGACCAAATACATGCGGGGCCAGGACGTGTGGTTCGTGCCCGAGGGCTACCGGGGCATCATCCACATCCTGCTGGATACGGATGAAAGCCTGCTCAACACCTACAAGGACGCCCAGGCCGCCTATGAAGAAACCGTCACCGAAGAAGCCCCGGAGGGCGACGCCGCGCTGCTGGCCGCCCGGGACGCCGCGCTCCAGGCCGTGCTGGACAGCAAAAAAGCGGAGATCGACGATATCTACGCCCGGCTGGAAAAGGGCGAATCCTTTGAAAGCCTCATCGCCGAGTACGGCACCGACCCGGGCATGGCCAACGAGAACACCCTGAAGGAAGGCTACGCCGTCCACAGGGACAGCATCTATTGGGATCCCGTCTTTACCGCCGCCGCCTTCAGCGATAAAATGAATCAGCCCGGCGACACCGCCGATCCCGTGGTGGGCAGCTACGGCATCCACATCCTGCATTACCTGCGGGATATCCCCGGCGGTATCGTGGAGCTGTCCGAGGAGATCCATGAGGAAATCAGCGATTACCTGAAGTCCCAGAAAGAAAACCAGGTGATCGTCGAAGCGCTGGAAGCCTGGAAGGACGGGCATGAAATCGTCCTCAACCAGGATCTCATCGAAGCCGCCAAAGTCCAGGCCGTGGCGGACCAGGCCCAGGCCGATCAGGAATGATCCCGGAATAAACAAAGCCGGAACTGTCCTAAAAAATGTCCCGCCCTGCGGCGAGAACAAACCATTTCCATCTTAAAAGCCTCGGGCGGATATCATCCGCCCGAGGCTTTTGTTCACCGGTCCGTAGGGGCGGATATCATCCGCCCGAGGTTTCGTTCACCGGGTCCGTAGGGGCGCGCAACGCACGCCGTTTCCCGCCCGCCTGAACAGCCCCTGTCATTCTCAATATTCTCAATGAATATGGCCCGGAAACTCCACCGATCCGGCGGAATTTTCAGGCCATTATGTCCGGTCTGCTTTCAGGCCGGTATAATTTTGCTGATCTGAAACGAACGCTTTGTAATTCGCTTTCTGCGTCAGTTTTTCTGCTGCGGCAATACGACGGCGATCCTCGTGCCGATCTCTTCCCGGGAGGTCACGTCGAAATATCCCTTGTGCTTCTCCACGATCCATTTGGCGATGGACAGGCCCAGGCCCGTGCCGCCGGTGACCCGGCTGCGGGCGGGATCGGAGCGGAAGAACCGGTCGAAAATGTGCTCCAGGTCCTCCTGCTTGATGCCGATACCGTTGTCCTGCACCTCGAAGCAGGGGCTGCCGTCCTTGACCCGGGTGCGCAGGGTGATCCGGTCGCCGTCCCCGGTGTATTTCACCGCGTTGTCCACCAGGATGCGGGCGGTCTGCTTGATCATGGCGGCGTCGCAGGAGGCGGTCATGGGCCCCCCGGTTTCGATGCGCCATTCCCTTTCCGGATGGATCATGCGGGATTCCTCGTACACCTCCTGCATCATCTGGGTCAAATCCACGTCCTCGTACACCATCTGGTTGCGCCCGCTGTCCCCCCGGGCCAGGAACAAAAGCTGTTCGATCAGCTTTTTCATGTGGGCCGATTCCGTCTGGATGGCGGTGATGCCCTCGTTCAGCACGGTTTCATCGTCCTTGCCCCAGCGCTGCAGCATATCGGCGTAGCCCTGGATCACGGCGATGGGGGTGCGCAGCTCGTGGGAGGCGTCGGATACGAACCGCGTCTGCTCCCGGTAGCTTTCCTGGGTGCGGGCCAGAAGATTGTTGATGGCCGCCTCCAGGCCCTGGGTCTCCCGGTCGCCGGTGGAAATGCGGGCGTCGGGGGCCAGGGGGCTCACCGTGCCGATCACGTCCTCCAGATGGTGCAGCTTTTCCGGATCGAAGCGGCTCAGCTGCTCCGCGGTCATGGCCATGCGCTCCAGAGGCTCCATCAGCCGCCGGGCCTTCGCCTTGCCCACCCGCCCCTGCAGAATCAGCAGGATCAATTCCGCGCCGCCCAGCACCCCCCAGGCCTTCCCGCCCATGGACACCCACGCGTCGAAGGCCGGGATCTCAAAGGGCAGCCAGTCCGCGTTGGTCATCACGCAGATCACCGCGTCCAGCAGCAGGAATACCAGCGCCGTCCGCCGGATCCAGTACCGGTTCATGCGCTTGGCGATGGAATTCATGCGTTTGTTGTCGTCTTTCATTCGTCGTCCCTCAGCACGTACCCCACGCCGCGCACGGTCTGGAGCAGTTTATTGTCATACCCCTCGTCGATCTTGCCCCGCAGGTAGCGCACATACACGTCCACCACGTTGGTCTCCCCCATGTAGCCGTAGCCCCATACCTTTTCCAGCAGCTGGTCCCGGCTGAGCACCAGGGTCTTGTTTTCCATGAAATACTGCAGCAGGGAAAATTCCCGGCTGGTCAGTTCGATTTCCTTTCCGCCCCGGGTCACCCGATGGCGGGATACGTCCACGGTGAGATCCCCGCAGGTCATTACGGCTTCTTCCTTCTTCTGGGCGGACTGCTTGCGCAACGCGGCGCGGATGCGGGCCAGCAGTTCCTCGATGGAGAAGGGCTTGGTGATGTAGTCGTCCGCCCCCATGTCCAGCCCCGTCACCTTATCCATCACCGCGTCCCGGGCGGTGAGCATGATGACGGGCACGGCGTTTTCTTCCTTCCGCAGCCGGCGCAGCACCTCCAGGCCGTTGAGCCCGGGCAGCATGATATCCAGCAGGATCAGCCCGTAGTTCCCGCCCTCCGCCTTCTCCAGCCCGTCCCTGCCGTCGAAGGCCTTGTCCACCTGGTATCCCTCGTGCTTCAGTTCCAGCTCCACGAACCGGGCCAGCTTTTCTTCGTCCTCTACCAGCAGGATCCTCGTCATGGTACCGTCCTCCCGTTGAAACCGCGCAAGAGGCGCGCCGGTGCCGGCCGCCTCTTTCTGCGCGTTTGTTGCCTGCGGAGGATCACTCCGCCTTGTTTTCGTCCCGGTCCTCTTCCCTGCCGCCGTCCTTCTGGCCGTCCGCATGCAGGTGCACCACGCCCGCGGCCTTGTCCTGGGCCTTGTTCATGGCGTCGTTGACCCTAGCGCCGATGTCCGGGCCCCGGAAGGAATACCGGACGCCCAGGCACAGGCTTACGAACAGCAGCACCAGCATGGGCAGCAGCGCATGGGGCACCCGCAGGAACACCAGGATCAGCACCGCCACCGTGATGGGCATGGCGATCATTTCCTCGCCCTTGCGGCTCACCACCAGCTGATTGGCGTTGCCCTTGCGCACCATGGTCTTGATCCAGTCCCACACCCGGGCGAAGCCGCTCTTCATCTGGGCGGCGTCGGGATGAATGAAGAAGCTCTTTTCCGCCGTTTCCTGGGTGGTGTATTCCGCCTTCTCCTCGGCGTCCTTCACCTTGCCCTCGCCCTCCAGCATCACCAGCGCGTCCAGCATATCCCAATCGTTCTCCTCCAGCGCCCGCCGGGCTTCCTCATAGCTTACGTTGGCCTTGGCCCGCAGCTTTTCCACCATTTCCATGTGATCCATTTGTATTTCCTCCTTGGCGTATCGCCTTTCATTTTTGCTTTCCCCCTTGGGACGGGTATATCATATCGCCCGAAAATGAAAGGCGCAGGGGTAGTTCCATTAGAAAACGATGAGAATTCTGAGATTTTATTTTTATTTTTTCCGGGGGACCGCTCTTTGGGGCCAAAGACCGGTCCCCCGGGCCCTTTACGAGAAAACGGCTGGGGGGAATGAATAATATGATGTTCTGTTCTATGCTGCTTATTAAAGAAGAGAGGCTATTTCTTTTGGTATTGGATGGGCTGGCTGACGCTGGGGGCGTCGGCGCCGTTGGGGGTGAAAAGGATCTGCCCGTCCCGCAGGGCAATCACCCCGGTGGAGCCCCGCACCTCCCTGTTTTCCAGCAGCAGCTTTACCAGCTTTTCGTTCAGCTGCGGCCCGCCGCCCCGGGAAAGCCCGTCCTTCCACAGGGTAAAGCGGCATCCCTCCCGCCAGGCGGAGCAGCCGAAGGCCTTCGCGTTCTCCTGCACCGGCTTCCCGCACAGGGGGCACAGCGCGCCTTCGACGGGCTTCACCGCCGCGGCTTTGCGTTTGCCGCCCTTGCCCCGGCGCATTTCCTCCGGGAAGGCCGCTTCCGTCCGGGTGGTCCGGGCGTAATCGATGAGGAAGGTGGTCAGCTTCCGGATGCCCTGCATGAACCGGTCCGTATCCCGCTGGTTTTTGGCGATCTCGTCCAGCGCCAGCTCCCATTTGCCGGTGGTTTCGGGGGAAGAAATCTCCTCCGGCGCGATGGCGATGAGCTGCACGCCCTTTTCCGTGGCCTGGATGGCCCGGCCCCGGCGGGAGGCGTAGCCCACCTGGAGAAGCCGCTCGATGATGGCGGCCCGGGTAGCGGGGGTGCCCAGGCCGGAGCCCTTCATCTGCTCCCGCAGCTTTTCGTCCTCCAATTCCCGCCCGGCGTTTTCCATGGCCGCCAGCAGCGATGCGTCGGTATGGGGCGCGGGGGGCTTCGTGGCCTCCTTTTTCACCGCGGTCTTGGAGATCGTCCGCCCGTCCCCCTCCTTCAGGGCCGGCAGCACGTCCGCCTCCTTTTCCTCGGCGGGGTACACGTCCTTCCATCCGTTCGCCTTCACCGCCCGGCCGGTGGATTTGAAGGCGTGGCCCTGGCTCGCCGTCACCACCCGGATCTGCTCGTATTCGTAGGCGGGATAGAACGCCGCGATGAGCCGCCGGGCGATCATGTCGTACAGCTTCGCCGCGTCCTGAGACAGTTTTTCCACCGGCGCGGTCTGGGGCGTGGGGATGATGGCGTGGTGATCGGAGATCTTCGCGTTGTCGAACACCCGTTTCGATACGGGCAGCTTCCCCCCTTCTTTATAGGGGATGCCGTCCACGAAGGGCCGGTAGTTTTCCGGCAGCTTCTGCAGCGTCAGCTTGGCCCGGGGGATCATATCCATGGGCAAATACCGGCTGTCCGTGCGGGGATAGGTGATCGCCTTCCATTTTTCGTACAGCTCCTGGGCGATCTTCAGCGTCTTGTCCGCGGTGAAGCCCAGCTTCCGGTTGGCTTCCCGCTGGAGGGAGGTCAGATCGTACAGCTGCGGCGGCAGCTCCTTTTTTTCCTCGGCCGTAACGGATTTTACCCGGGCCGCCTTGCCCTTCACCGCCCTGGCGATCTCCTCCGCCTTTTCCTTCGCGGGGATGCGGGCGGCCTTCTTTTCGTCCTCCGTGCTTTCGTCGAACCACTGGCCCGTGTAATCCCCGAAATCGGCGGTAACGGTATAGTATTCCTCGGGCTTGAAATTTTTGATTTCGTGATGCCGCTTCACCAGGATGGCCAATGTAGGCGTCTGCACCCGGCCGATGGACAAAAGGGCGTCGAAGCGCAGCGTGAACGCCCGGCTGGCGTTCATGCCCACCAGCCAGTCCGCCTGAGCCCGGCACTGGGCGCTTTTATACAGCCCGTCGTATTCTTTGGCGGGTTTCATGGCGGCGAAGCCCTCCCGGATGGCCTCGTCGGTCATGGAGGAGATCCACAGCCGCTCCACGGGTTTTTTGCATTTCGCCTGCTCGTAGATCAGCCGGAAAATCAATTCCCCCTCCCGCCCGGCGTCGGTGGCGCAGATCAGGGAATCGGTGTCCTTGTCGTTGATGAGCTTTTTTACGATGGAAAACTGGGATTTGGTCTGGGGGATCACCTTCGTGGGGATGTGGTCCGGCAGGATGGGCAGGTCCTCCATCCGCCATTTTTTGTATTTTTCGTCGATCTCGTCCGGCTCGCACAGCGTCACCAGATGGCCCACCGCCCAGGTGACCAGATAGTTTTCCCCCTTGAGGAACCCCTCGCCCCTCTCCGTGCACTTGAGCACCCGGGCAATGTCCCGCCCCACGCTGGGCTTTTCGGCCACCACGACTTTCATGCGCATCCCGTCCTCGCTTCCCGTCAGTTCCCCTTTATTTTACCACACAACTCCCCGTTTGAAAACCCAGCCATTCCCAGCCAAAAAGGGATGGACAAAACCGCGAAAATATGGTACACTGCCATTAGTTACGAAAGTATTACGAAATTACGAAGGAGATGTTACCATGCACCGGCGCAGCGCAATGAAAAGGCTCCTGGCCCTGGCCGCGGTTTTCGCGCTGGCGCTGGGTTTTTTCACGCCCTTTGCCTCCGCGGACGCCCCCGCCGCCGCGCCGCTCACCGCCGGGTCCGCCCGGAACGGGATGGTGCGGGTGCGGCTCTCCTCCTTAGGCGCGCCCGCCGTGCTGAACCTCACCGTATACGGCAGCTACACCGTGAACGGCCAATCCGAAAAGCAGATCGCTTCCGGCTCCAAGGTGACGGTTCGGTACGATAAAGCCAGCGGCGCCCTGTCCCTCACCTGCGGCGGCGTCACCGCCAATATGGGCGCTTCCTTCAAGCTACGCCGCCACGCCGCCGACGGCCAGAACGGCGTCAAGATCGCCCAGGGCCGGGTGCCGGGCAACCTGTATCCCGGGGATTTCCTCTTCACCGTACGGAACGGCACGTACTATATCATCGCCTACGTTTATATGGAAGATTACCTCTGCGGCGTGCTGCCCTACGAAATGGGCGCGTCCTCCCCGCTGGAGGCGCTGAAAGCCCAGGCCATCGCCGCCCGCACCTACACCATGCGGGCCATGCAGCACGCCTCCTCCACCCTCTACGACGTGGTGGACACCACCCAGGACCAGGTGTACAGCGGCACGCCCTCCGCCTCCACCGCCTGCACCCAGGCCGTGAACGCTACGAAGGGCATCGCCCTCCAGTCCGGCAGCTCCTTCGCCGCCACCTACTATACCGCCTCCAACGGCGGCCAGACCGAGAGCATCAAAAACATCTGGGGCACCTCCGGCTACGCTTACCTCTCCGTCAAGGACGACCCCTACGACCTGCAGAACCCGGACGCCCGGAAAACCTCGTTCTTCGTCAGCGCCTCCGGCGTCCAGCAGAACGCCAAGCTGCAAAGCCTGCTTGCCCGGAAGGCGGCGTCCGCGTTCGGCGCGGAGGCGGTCCTCACCGGCGTCACCGCCGTTACGCCCCATACTCCCAAATACCCCGCCCCCAGCAAGCTGTACACCAAGCTGGATTTTTCCGTGACCTATCAGAAGGACGGCGGGTCCCGCGCCGGCGTTCTCACCTTCAATATTTTCAGCGAGCTGGAAGGCCCCCTGGGCATGAGCATCAATTCCGGGAAAAACGAACTGTGGTCCGTGTCCCCGGCGGTGGGCGGCTTCACCGTCAACGCCCGGCGCTACGGCCACGGCCTGGGCATGAGCCAGCGCGGCGCCATGCAGATGGCGAAAATGGGCTATTCATGCGCCCAGATCCTGGGCTTTTATTTCGCGGGCTGCACTCAGGTGCAGTATTCCCTCACCCGGTCCATCCTGAGTCCGGTGGTGTCCGGCCAGGAGAGCCGGGAGCAGGTCACCGCCGAGACCCCCGCGCCCATTGAAACTGACGCCCCGGCCCAGGGAGAGATCCTGGCCCGGGTGAACACCCAGAAGGGCTCGCTGAACCTGCGCGTTTCCCCCTCCTCCTCCGCCCGGGTGCTGCGCACCATCCCCCAGTACGAGGTGATTTCCGTGCTGGAAAAGGGCGACAGCTGGTGCAAATCCGTGTACGGCGGCACGGAGGGGTACGTGATGACCGCGTTTCTTTCCTTCCAGGCCGGCCCCGCCGGGGCTTCCCCCACCCCCGACGCGGCGTCTCCCACGCCGACGCCGACTCCGTCGGCAACGTCCGCGGAAAGCGCGCCCCTGGCCCGGGTGAACACCCAGAAGGGCTCGCTGAACCTGCGCGTTTCCCCCTCCTCCTCCGCCCGGGTGCTGCGCACCATCCCCCAGTACGAGGTGATTTCCGTGCTGGAAAAGGGCGACAGCTGGTGCAAAACCGTGTACGGCGGCACGGAAGGGTACGTGATGACGGCGTTCCTTACCTTCCAGGCCGGTCCCGCCGGGGCCTCTCCCACGCCCATCGCTGCGTCTCCCACTCAGGCCCCGTCGGCAACGCCCGCGCCGTCCGCTGCCACGGCCTGGGTCAATACGCCCCAAGGCAGCCTGAACCTGCGCCTTTACGCCCGGGACACCGCCAAGGTGCTCCTCACCATTCCCCAGTACGAAACCGTGTCCGTTCACGAAACGGGCAGCGTCTGGTGCCGCGTCACCTATCACGGCGTCACCGGCTGGGCCATGACCCGCTTTCTTTCCTTCGACGGCGCCGCGCCCACGCCGGCCCCCGCGCCCATCGCACCGTCTCCCACCCCTGCCGTCACGCCGGTCCCCGCGCCGTCCGCTGCCACGGCCTGGGTCAATACGCCCCAGGGCAGCCTGAACCTGCGCCTCTACGCCCGGGACACCGCCAAGGTGCTCCTCACCATTCCCCAGTACGAAACCGTGTCCGTTCACGAAACGGGCAGCGTTTGGTGCCGCGTCACCTATCGCGGCGTCACCGGCTGGGTGATGACACGCTTCCTTTCCTTTAACGGCGCCGCGCCCACGCCGGCCCCCGCCGGCTCCCCCGCGCCCGCCGCAGGCGGCTCCGTGCCCCTGGACCCCACGCTGCGTACGCTGCGGGAGCCCATCGTGGGCCGCATCATGCCCACGGACAAGCGGCTGAACCTGCGGGAGGGCTGCTCCACCGCCGCCCGGGTGATCCTGGAAATGCCCAAATACGAATTCCTCACCATATACGCCGTGGGCGATACCTGGTGCCAGGTGGAGTACGGCGGACGGACGGGCTACTGCATGACCAAATATCTGGAGTACAGGCTGTATGAATGAACAGGAGCTTCTTCTCCCCGGCGAGCGCATCGACGATCTGCAGCTCCAGGGGCTGCGCATCATCCAGTCCCCGGACGCGTTCCGCTTCGGGCTGGACGCCGTGCTGCTGGCGGATTTCTCCGCCGTAAAGCCGGGGTGGCGGGTATGCGATCTGGGCACCGGCACGGGCATCCTGCCCCTGCTGCTGCTGGGCCGGGCCCACGGCGATCTTTTCTGCGACGCCGTGGAGATTCAGCCCGACGCCGCGGACCGGGCAGCGCGCACCATGCGTCTGAACGGCGTTCAGGATCGCATCGCCGTCCATTGCCGGGATCTCAAGGACGCGCGGGCCTTCCTCCCCCACATGGGCTATGATTTGGTGATCTGCAATCCCCCTTACAGCGTAGAAGACAGCGCGCTGCACAGCCCCCGCGCCGGATTGCGCGCCGCCCGCACCGAGGGCGCATGCACCTTTGAGGACGTGGTATCCGCGGCGGCGTACCTGGCGAAAGCCTGGTTCGTTTTCATGCTCCCCTCTCCCCGGCTCACCGAAGCCTTCGATACCCTGCGCCGCCACCGGCTGGAACCCAAGCGCCTGCGGCTGGTGCATGCGAACGCCCAGCGCCCGGCCAGGCTCTGCCTCATCGCCGCCCGGCGGGACGTGCGCCCGGGGCTGATCATTGAAGCGCCCCTGATCGTCAAAACCCCCGAAGGCGGCGACAGCCCCGAGATCCGGCGGATCTACGGACTGGCGGGGGAATAGTTTTTTCCGGGGGGAACCGCTCTTTGGAGCCCAAAGAGTGGTTCCCCCCGGACCCCCTTCCGAGAAATGCGGCTTATGTGTTATATATATGCGATGTATTCATATAAAAAACGGCTTTCCGAAAAAAGGAAAGCCGTTTGATTATCATTTTTTCCGCGACTTACTTTGTCCTGCGCAGGAAGGCCGGCACGCCCAGATCGTCCTTGGCGTTGTTGGCGGGCTGGGCCGGGGCCTGGTAGGGCTGGTAGGCCGGCTGCTGAGGCGCCTGGTAGGTGGGCTGATACTGATAAGGCGGCTGCTGCTGGGGCGCCTGATACGCCGACTGCTGGGGATGATAGGCCGGCTGCGCGGCGGGCGCGGGCACTACGGGCGCAGGCGCGGGCGCCGCGGGACGGGCGCCGCCGGGGAAGTAAGCGTTATCGCTTTCATAAGCGGCGGGAGCGGGGGCGTCGAAGCCCTGGCCATCCTCGCCTTCCACCCGCGGACGGTTCTCATAAGGATTATAGGAGGGCACAGCCGCCGCATAGGGGGTAGCGCCGCGGGGCTTCTTGCGTTCCCGGGTGGGGAAAGGCGTCTTTTCAAAGCCGGTGGCGATGACGGTGATGCGCACCTCATCCTGCATGGATTCGTCGATGCCGGCGCCGAAGATGATGTTGGCTTCGCTGTCCGCGCTCTCCATCACCAGGTTGGCCGCTTCGTTGATTTCCATGATGCTCAGGTCCTTGCCGCCGGTGACGTTGATCAGCACGGCGCGGGCGCCGTCGATCTTGGTCTCCAGCAGGGGGCTGGAAATGGCCTTGTTGGCCGCGTCCACCAGGCGGGTTTCGCCCTTGCCCTCGCCGATGCCCATATGGGCCATGCCGCCGGATTCCATGATGGTCTTCACGTCCGCAAAGTCCAGATTGATCATGGCGGGCATGGCGATCAGATCGGAAATGCCCTGAATGCCCTGGCGCAGCACGTCGTCGGCGATGCGGAAGGCCTCCAGCACGGTGGTGTTCTTGCTCACCACCTGCAGCAGCCTGTCATTGGGGATCACCACCAGGGTATCCACGCTCTGCTTGAGCTCGTTGATGCCCATTTCGGCGTTCTTCATGCGCTGCTTGCCCTCAAAAGCGAAGGGCTTGGTGACCACGGCGATGGTCAGGCAGTTGCTTTCCCGGGCGATCTCGGCCACGATGGGGGCCGCGCCGGTGCCGGTGCCGCCGCCCATACCGGCGGTGACGAACACCAGATCCGCGCCCTTGATGGCCTGGGCGATCTCTTCCCGGCTCTCCTCGGCAGCCCTGCGGCCCACGTCGGGCACGGCGCCCGCGCCCAGGCCTTTGGTCAGCTTTTCGCCGATCTGGATCTTGGTGTCGGCCTGGCTCAGGGCCAGCGCCTGGCGGTCGGTATTCACGGCGATGAACTGCACGCCCTGCAAACCGGCCTCGATCATGCGGTTCACGGCGTTGGTGCCGCCGCCGCCGCAGCCCACGACCTTGATGGAAGCGAAAGACGGTTGATCCACTTGTACTTCAAAAGGCATCTTCTTTTCCCCCTATATCAGTTTGCACAGGCAGCCTCAGCCGCCGAACAGATTCCGGAAAAATCCGCCCACGCCGCCGGGCGCCTGGGCGCTGGCGGTGTCGATGAGCAGATCCAGCAGCCCCAAAGCGCTGGAATAGGCGGGGCTGGAGAGCTTCACCGCCTTGCGGGGCAGCTCCCGCACGGGCTTTTCCAGCTTGGCGGCCAGGAAATCCCGTCCGCCCCGGTTGATGGCCAGTCCGCCGCCGGTCAGGTACACCGGCGACCAGCTGCCCAGCTTCACGCCCGTATCCTTGATGGCGTCCCGCACGGCCTCGCAGATCTCCGCCGCCCGGGGCTCCAATACCTTCTCCACCTGTTCCCGGGTGAAGGTCTTGCTGTTGCCTTCCTTATCGGTGCCCTCAAAGGTGCTCTGCCCGGCGGACAGGCCGTACACGTAGCCGCGCTTGATCTGCTCGGCGGAGGGCAGGGTGATCTCCAGGCCGTAGGCCAGGTCCGCGGCGATATGGCCGCCGCCCATGGGGATGGTTTTGAGATTGGTGATGGCGTCGCCTTCCACGGTCATCACTTCCGTGGTCAGATACCCCATATCCACCAGCACGGCCGCCCGGTCCCTTTCCTCGTCGGGCACAAACAGCATCACCTGGCCCACCGGTGTGCTCAGGCAGCCGGACACCTGGATCCCCAGGCTCCGGAACCGCTCGGTGATATCGTCCAGGAAAAACTGATCCGCGATCACGAAGGACACCATGGCCCGCAGCTCGTATCCGTGCATGCCCACGGGCTCCAGGGTCTTTTTCCCGTCGTCCACGATGAACCAGGCCGGGCTGCGATGGATCACGCTTCCGCGCACCGGGCCCAGCTCGTCCGTGGCTTTATCCAGCAGCGCGGCGATATCCCTTTCGGTCACCCGCGGGTCCGCCCCCTGGAGCTCCACCTTGACCTCCACCGTGCGCACCTGGGAAAAACTGCCGGGCACGCCCACGAAAATATCGCGGATATGGATATGGGCCTGATCCTCCGCCGCGCGCACCGCCTCGGCCATCGCCTCGTTCAGCGCCGCCGGCGCGTTCCACCGGCCGTCCATGTATCCGTCGTACACCACCGTGCCCGCGCCGATGATATCGCAGCGCTGGCGCCCGCTGGTTTCGGCCACCAGGGCCACCAGCTTGCTCGTGCCGAATTCCATGGCGGCAACCATGTTTTTCATCCGTCCATCATCCCCTGTTCATTGCGCCCATGGGTACGAAATACCCATCGTCAGAAAAGCCGAAATAAGAATTACCCTATTCGGTCACTTTATTGTAACTGTTTTGTGATAATTTGGCAAGCCAAAAACGGAAAAAAGACCGCATTTTTTTAAAATTTTTTCGTTTTTTCCGCATGACCGTCCGTTTTTACGGCCCGGCAGGGGTGTAAATCACCTCTCCGGGGCGGGACGCATCCAGCATTCCCCCGGTTTTGCCCATTTCCCGCAGCTTGTCCACCACCGCGCGGACGGTGCCGATTTTGGCCCGCAGGGAATTGGCGTCCCCCAAGGCGGCGGTATACCCATCCACGGTGATCAGATATAGGCTGTCCGGATCGGCCAGATTCAATTCGGCCACCTGATCGCTGACGCCCTGCAATTCGATTTCGCGCATCAGCGACGTGAACGCCTCCATATATTCCGTGCCCGGCGCCGTCAGCATCTGCCCCACCCGGGCGTTGGCCCGGCTGAAGCCGGAAATGGTGATCAGATCCCCCGCGGGCTGCACCATGCCCGGCAGCCTTTCCAGCACCATCCCCTCGTTGTCGATCTTGTAGGTATTGCCCATCACCTGCAGATAAGCGCAGGGCACCCGCTCCCGCACGTAAAGCACCAGCCGGTCCGGGAACTGCTTTTCCATTTTTTCAAACACCAGGTCCTTCGTGGCGTTGATGCCGCTGCGGATGCGGTTTTCATTCACGGTGAAATAATTCGTGGGCCGATCCAGCCCCGCGGCGCGCACCGCATCCTCCCAGGCCACGCTTTCCAGCCCCACCACCGCCACATGATGGATCTTGAACACGCTCTCGTTCAGCAGGATCATCAGGCACGCAAACAGCAGCAGGCTGATCACGGCGGTGCGCAGCCCGGATTTTTTCCGGGCCGGCGGCGGCGGGGCGGATTCCCCCTCGAAGGGCATATAGTCCTGGGGCAGCGGCATCTGGGACATGAAAGGCCTCCTTCGGGAAGCCCCCTCAGGCTTCCCGCACTCTATCGATCCTGGCGCCGAGCCGGCGCAGGGTATCCTCCAGCCGGGGGTATCCCCGGTCAATGATCCCGGCGTTTTCCACCAGCGTTTCGCCCCGGGCGGCCAGCCCGGCGATCACCAGCGCGGCCCCGCCCCGAAGATCCCGGGCGGCAACGCGGGCGCCGTGCAGCTCCGGCACGCCTTGCACCACCGCCGTGCGGCCGGATACCCGGATGTCCGCCCCCATGCGCTGCAGGTCCGCCACGTGGGCAAACCGGTTTTCAAACACGTTTTCCACGATCACCGACGTGCCCTCCGCCCCGCAGGCGACGGACAGCATCTGGGCCTGCATGTCCGTGGGAAAGCCGGGATGCGGCTCCGTCCGGAGCCGGGAAAACGCCCGGAGGCGCCTGGGCGCTTCCAGCGTGACCGTGCTTTCGCCGGTATGTATGCGGCAGCCCATTTCCCGCAGCTTTTCCGTCACCGGGATCAGGTCCCGCGGCCGGGCGTTCAGCACCGTCACAGTTCCCCCCGCAGCCGCCCCGGCGCACAGATACGTGCCCCCGGCGATGCGGTCGGGAATGGGGGTATAGGCGGCGCCACGCAGCTTTTTCACGCCTTCGATCCGGATCAGCGCGGTGCCCGCGCCCGTGACGCGGCCCCCCAGGGCGTTGAGAAAGCCCTGCAGGTCTTCGATTTCCGGCTCCCGGGCGGCGTTGTGGACGCAGGTGACCCCCGGCAGCAGCGCCGCGGCCATCATCACGTTTTCCGTGGCCCCCACGCTGGGATAATCAAAATACACGTCCCCGGCGTGCATGCCCTGCCCGTCGCACTCCAGCACCCCGCCGCCTTCCTCGATCCTGACCCCCAGGGCCCGCAGGCCCTTCAGATGCAGGTCTATGGGCCGCAGGCCGATCTCGCAGCCCCCGGGATAGGGAACGGTGGCCCGGCGCATTTTCGCCAGGATCGGCCCCAGCAGAAAAACAGAGGAACGGATCTGCTTGCTCAGCCCCTCCGGCATTTCCCACCGGCACAGCCCGCCGCTGTCGATCTGCATTTCCCCGTTTTCCATCCGGCAGCTGCAGCCCAGGGTGTCCAGAATCTGCGCCATGGCGCGCACGTCCCGGATATCGGGGCAGGAGCGGATCGCGCATCCGCCCTCCGGCAGCAGCGCCGCGGCCAGGATGGGCAGCACCGCGTTTTTCGCCCCCTGCAGGCATACTTCCCCTTCTATTTTTTCGCCGCCCAGCACCCGGAATCCTTCCATGCGGATCACCTTCTTTCTTCTTTCAGGCTATGCCGGAAAGAAAAAGGGGTGCCGGGAAGGGTTCACGCGCCTTCTTCCGTCACGTCAGGTTCCGCCTGCCGTACCTGCTCACGTTCAGCACGATCCCCACCGCCGCCATGGTGATGGAAAGCGACGTGCCCCCCGCGGAAAAGAAGGGCAGGGGCAGCCCGGTGGTAGGCAGGATCCCCACCACCACGCCCATATTGATGAACGCCTGCACGCTGATCATGCAGGTGATCCCCGCCGCCAGCAGGCAGCCGAAGGGATCGTCGCAGTCCAGGGCCACCCGCATGCCCGCCCACAGGAACGCCGCGAACAGAAGGATCACCGCCAGGCAGCCGATCAGCCCGAAATCCTCCCCTACGATGGCGAAAATGAAATCGCTTTCCGGATAGGGCAGGTAGGCGTATTTCTGCCTTCCCTGCCCCAGACCCATGCCGAACAGCCCGCCGCTGCCGAAGGCGATCAGGGACTGGCTGAGCTGATACCCCTCGTCGCTCATTTTGGCGAAGGGATCGGTGAAGGACAAAAGCCTTTCCCGCCGGTATTCGGCGCTCCAGGCATAGTACGCCCCCACCGCCAGGGCCCCGGCCCCCAGCGACGCCATGTGCCGCCATTTGGCCCCCGCCAGGAGCACCATGATCACCGAAACGATGATGATGGTGCCGGCGGTGGACAGATTGGGCTGCTCCAGGATCAGAAGGAACATGATCCCCGGCACGGTGAGCACCGGCAGGATGCCGGTGAAAAGCTTTTTGATCTTCTTCCCCCGCACCGTCAGCGTCATGGCCATGAACAGCACCGCCGCGTATTTGGCCATTTCCCCCGGCTGGAAGGACAGCGGCCCCAGGGTGATCCACCGGCGGCTGCCGTTCACCGAGGTGCCGATCCCCGGGATGGCCACCAGCACCAGCAGCACCAGGGAGATCCCCACCGCCGAAAGCACCACTTTCCTGCGCCGCCAGAAGGCGTAGGGCACGCGGCAGGTGACCGCCATGGCGGCCGCCCCCACCGCCGCGCCGAAAAGCTGCTTCACCACCTGATCCCAGGGATTGCCCGTTTCCAGCGCCTTGTAGTACGTGGCGCTGAACAGCGTCAGCAGCCCCAGCATCATCAGCAGGATCATCACCGTCAGCAGCGTCCCGTCCACGGGCTTTTTCCGGGGTTTGCGAAGGGTGGTCAGCATTGCGCGCCTCCTGATCCGTCGATAAAGAAAAGGCGCATTTTCATGCGCCTCAGAGCCGTTTTTCTTTTGTGATTCAGGTCAGGCCGTTCACGATTTCCTTAAAGATCCGTCCCCGCTGCTCATAATCGCTGAACATATCGAAGGACGCGCAGGCGGGCGACAGGAGCACGTTTCCCCCCGGGGCGCTGAGGGCGCGGCATTTTTCCACCGCTTCCTGCAGCGTGGCGGCGTGATGGACGAAGGGATATCCCGCCTCCGCCAGCGCTTTTCCGATCTGCTCCGCCGTATTGCCGATGAGCACGCAGTTTTGGATCAGCGGCGTTTTTTTGATCTCCTCCGCCAGGGGCGCGAAGGACACGTGCTTGTCGTAGCCCCCCAGGATCAGCGCCGTGGGGGCCTTCATGCTCTGCACCGCCTTGATGGTAGAATCCACGTTGGTGCCCTTGGAATCGTTGATATAGCGCACGCCGTCCAGTTCCCGCACAAATTCGATCCGGTGCTCCACCCCCGGGAAGGTGCGCAGCGCGTGGCGGATCACCGGCGCGGGCACGCCCCGGGACGCGGCGATGGCCGCGGCGGCCAAGGCGTTTTCCAGGTTGTGGGGCCCGGGGATGCGGATTTCGTCCACGCCGCACACCGTTTTTTCCTCGCTGTTCAGCCGCAGCGTCACCTGTCCGTCCCGGACGAAGGCGCCCCGGTCCACCTGCTGCAGCCGGGAAAAGAACAGCACCTGCGCCCGCAGCCCCTCCGCCATGGCGCGGCAGGCCGGATCGTCGTAATTCAGCACCGCAAAATCCCTGTCCGTCTGGGCGTCGAAAATGTGGCGCTTGAGGCCGGTGTACACTTCCATGGTGCCGTGGCGGTTGAGATGGTCCTCCGTCACGTTCAGCACCGCCGCGGTGAGGGGGTGGAAGGTATCGGTGGTTTCCAGCTGGAAGGAACTGACCTCCGCCACGATCACGTCGTCCCAGCGGCTGTCCAGGGCCGCCGCGGACAGGGGGTAGCCGATGTTGCCGCATACGTGGGCGATCTTTCCCGCCGCGGTGAAAATGGCCCCCAGCAGGGACACCGTGGTGGTTTTCCCGTTGGTGCCCGTCACAGCGATCAGGCTGCCCCGGGCGATCCGGGAGGCGATCTCCAATTCCCCGGAAACGGGGATGCCCATTTCCCGGGCTTTGTTCACGATCTCCGCGTCGATGGGCACGCCGGGGCTGATGATCAGCATGTCCTGCCCCGTCAGGGCGTCGATGCCGTCCTCCCCCAGCCGGAAGCGGATGGGCAGCTCCCGCAGCTCCTCCAGCCGATCCCCGAAGGCTTCCCAGGGCTTCATATCGTTCACCGTCACCTGGGCGCCTTCCCGGTACAAGAGCTTCGCCAGGGCCACGCCGCTGCGGGCCATGCCCACGATCAGCAGCTTTTTCCCGGCAAAGGGGCTCTCCGCCCTCTCCGCGGCGCGGTGCCGGGCAGGGCCGTAATACAAATCGGTGCGCATGGCTTCTCCCCTCCTTGCGATGGGTCCGGCTTTATGCGGCCGGAAGCAGGAATCAATAGAACTTGTACAGGCTCCATACCGCGATCAGGCTCAGCACCAGCGTCACCGCCGCGTACATGAGCACGATCTGGTTTTCCTTCATGCCGGAAAGCTCGAAATGATGGTGCAGCGGCGCCATTTTGAAAATTCGCTTCCCGGTGCCGGTCTTTTTCCGGGTGTACTTGAAATACGCGGTCTGCATCATCACGGATACGGAGCTCATGATGCAGGTGAACGCGATGGGGATCAAAAGGAACTGGCACTTCATCAGCATGGCAGCGCCCACGAATGCGCCGCCGATGAACATGCTGCCCGTATCCCCCATGAAGATTTTCGCCGGATGGCGGTTGTACCTGAGGAAGCCGATGCTGGCCCCTGCCAGGGCGAAGCACAGAAGCGATATCGGGCGGAACCAGGCTTTCGGATCCGTCATGGGGAAGGCGCTGAACAGCGCTTCGCCTGCCGGCGTCCGGTCCGGGACCGCGATGGTCTGGGCGAAAAACAGCGCGATGACCCCGAAAGCCGCCATGCCGATCACCGTCACGGAGGACAATATGCCGTCCACCCCGTCCTGGAGGTTTGCGCTGTTGGTAATGAACATCACCAGCACCGTCATGATGGGCACGTAGAACCAGCCCAGGTCCCAGGTCCTGTCCGTAAAGGGCAGTATCACGTCGCTGCCCACGTAGAAAAAGCAGTACAGGGAAAACGCCAGGCCCACGATCATCTGCCCGATCAGCTTCTGTTTGGGCTTGAGGCCCTCGTGGTCCTTTTTCACATCCTTGATGTAATCGTCCGGGAAGCCGAAAAGGGCCATGCAGCCCACGGTGATGAACAAAACCGGCCACAGCGCGTTTTCCGTCCCGAAGGCCCAGCCGTTTCTGATCCCCACGATCACGGTGATCACCACGGTGGAAAACACCGTGGCCAGGGCGGTCACGATGCCGCCCATGTTCGGCGTGCCCTGTTTGGCTAAGTGGGCTTTCGGCCCCAGGTCGTAAATGGTCTGGCCGAACTTGAGCTTTTTCAGGTACGGCAGGAACCCGGGCATCACCAGGAACACGACGGCCATGGCCATCATCGCTGCGAACGCGCATTGCAGAAACATGATCGTATCTTTCCCTTCGTATTCTGCCTTCCCCCGCGGGGGCGTTTAAGGTATGCAGGAGCGTTTCCTTACCGGCGGATCTCCTCCAGCAATTCCGCCACGACCACCTTTTCATCAAAGGGGCGCTTCACCCCCATGATCTCCTGATAGGTTTCGTGGCCCTTGCCGGCCAGCACGATGATATCTCCGTCCCGGCCCATTTCCAGGGCGTGGCGGATGGCCTCCCGCCGGTTTTCGATCACGGTGTACTTGCCGCCGGTGGGCCTGATGCCCTCCTCGATGGCGGCGAGGATCTCCATGGGGTCCTCGGTGCGGGGGTTATCGCTGGTGAGGATGGAATAATCCGCCAGCCGGCCGCTGATCTCGCCCATGATGGGGCGCTTGAGATGGTCCCGGTCCCCGCCGCAGCCGAACAGGGAGATCACCCGGCCCCGGGCGAAGCCCCGCACCGCCGTCAGGATGTTTTCCAGCGCGTCCGGGGAATGGGAATAGTCCAGGATCACCTTGTAGGGCGTGCCGGTGTCCAGCACCTCCGCCCGCCCCGGCACGGACCTGACCTTCGCCAGCGCCGCGGTGACGGTCTCCGGCGAAACCCCCATGATGAAGCCCATCGCGGCGGCGGCCAGGGCGTTATACACGTTGAACATGCCCGTCAGCTTCAGCTTCACCGGCATTTCGTTCACGTTCAGCAGCTTCATGATGAAGCTGACGCCGTTTTCGGTGATCTCGATATCCCGGGCGAACACGTCGGCGTTGTTGCAGATGCCGTAGGTGGAATGGGGCACGGTGATGTCCCGCAGGATCTCCTGGCCGCCGTCGTCGTCCACGTTGACGGCGGCGTTGCTGATCCACTCCGGTCGGAAGAAGGATTTCTTGCACTGGAAGTACTTATCCATGGTGCCGAAAAGATCCAGATGATCCTGGCTCAGATTGGTATAGCAGCCCGCCTCGAAGTGCACGCCCCTGAGCCTGTCCATTTCGATGGCGTGGGCGCTGACCTCCATGCTCACCACCTGCACCCCCGCGTCCCGCATCTGCCTGAGGGTGCGGAAAAAGTCGATGGGCTCGGGGGTGGTGAATTCGCTTTTCATGTATTCCTGGCCGATCATGTTGCCCGTGGTGCCGATGAGGCCCACCTTGTAGCCGGCCTCCTCCATGATGGCCTTCACCAGGTAGCTGGTGGTGGTCTTTCCCTTGGTGCCCGTGATGCCCAGCAGTTTCATTTCCCGGTCGGGATGGCCAAAGAACGCCGCCGCCATCAGCGACATGGCAGCCCGCACACTTTTCACCCGCACCTGGGGCACGTCGATGTCCAGAAAATGCGTCACCGCCAGGGCGTCCGCCCCGTTTTTGACGGCCTGGGCCGCGAAATCGTGGGCGTCGAACCGGGCGCCCGGCACGCAGAAGAACAGTCCCCGGTGGGTTTCCTGCCGGCTGTCCATGGACAGGGAGGCGATCTCGCAGTCTCCCCGGATCTCCAGTACCTCCGCCGCCGCTTCCTTCGCCAATACCGATAACAGCATGTTTTCTCACTCCGTTCCCTGCGGTAATTCAAAAGTAACCTTTACCGTATCCCCGGGCTTTGCATAGCCGCCCGCCGCTGGCGACTGCCGGGCCGCCAGGCCGCTGCCGCTCACTTCCATTTCCAGGCCTCGCTGCCGGATGCGCCGCCCGGCCTCCACCATGGATAAGCCCCGCACGTCCGGCACCGTCACCAGCTCCACCGCCTCCAGGGGCTGGGCCTGGAAGGTATAGAGCATCACGGTGCCGCCGGCGCGCATCTGCGCCCCCGCCGCCGGGGACTGGGCGGTGACGGCGGAGCTTTCCCCGTCCGTTTCCGCCAGCAGCATCTCGTCGGCCAGCGCTTTCTTCGCTTCCGTCACCGTCATGCCCACCACGTCCGGCACCCTGACCCCGGGGGCCTGGGTGGCCTTCGGGTCCTGCCGGGGCACGCCCAGCACCGGAAGCGCCTCTTCCAGGATCTGGGCCGCGAACGGCGCCGCCGTCACGCTGCCGTAATCCACCGGCGCCTGGGCCTCGTTCACCGTCACCAGCACCGCGATCCTGGGCTGGTCCGCCGGGGCGAAGCCCAGGAAAGAGCCGATGTGCACGTTGCTCACCACCCGGCCGTCCTTGTACACCTGGGCGGTGCCGGTCTTGCCCGCGACCCGGTAGCCCGCCACCGCGCCGTTGCGCCCGCCGCCGTTTTCCACCACGTTTTCCAAGAGCGTGCGCATCACGGCGCTGGTTTCCTCGTGGATGGGCGTGGCCGCCACCCGGGGCTGGGTCCGCTCCATCACGTTCCCGTTCTCGTCCAGGATCTCCTGTACGATGTAGGGCCGCATCAGCCGCCCGCCGTTCACCACCGCGCAGCCCGCGGTGATCAGCTGTAGCGGCGTCACCGCCACGCTCTGGCCAAAGCCGATCCGCGCCAGGTCCACGTTCTTTACCCTGTCGGCCCGGATCAGGATGCCGGCGCTTTCTCCCGGCAGCTCGATCCCCGTCCTGACCCCCAGCCTGAAGGCGCGCAGATACCGGTAGAAGGTGTCGGCGCCCATCCGCAGGGCCAGGGTGACGAACACGGGATTGCAGGAATTCGCCAGCCCCTGGGTCAGCGTCTCGTGCCCGTGGCTGTTCTTCCAGCAGCGGATCCTGTCCCCGTCCACGGTGATCGACCCGCTGCAGTTGAAGGTGTCGCTCAGCGCCGCGGCGCCGCAGTCCAGCGCGGCGGCGCAGGTGATCATCTTGAAGGTGGAGCCGGGCTCGTACACGTCCGTGACCGCCGTGATGCGCATCAGCTCCTGCAGCTTTTCCACGTCGTCCCGGGGCGGATCGTTGGGGTCGTAATCCGGCTTCATGCACAGCGCCAGGATGGCCCCGGTGTTCACGTCCATGACGATGCACTGCACCGCCTTGGCGCCGTTCACCTCCAGGCATTCCCGCATGGCCTTTTCCACGACGCCCTGGATGGCCGCGTCCACCGTCAAGCGCACCGTGCCGCCGTTCTCCGGGGGCACGTAGGCCGTTTTCCCGTCGGGCAGCAGCCGCGCCCTGGCGTCCACCTCCCGGCGGAGGGACCCGGGCTTTCCCTGCAGAAGCGCATCGTACCGGCTTTCCAGTCCGCTCTGGCCCTGGGCGTCAACGTTGGTCAGCCCCAGCACCTGGGTGAGGAACGCGCCCTTGGGATACCAGCGGCGGCTGTCCTCCTCAAAGCTCAGCCCCTGCAGCAGCGCCGGCATTTCCCGCCGAAGCTGCCGAAGGGCATCCACCGTTTCCCGGGACGATTGCCTTTTGAGGATCACCGAGGCGTACGCCTTGTTTTCCACCCGGGCGCGGATCCGGTCCGCGTCGGTTTCCAGCACCGGGGCCACGGCCTTGGCAAACGCCGCCGGGTCCTCGATCAGCCGGGGGTTCGCGGTGACCACATAGGCCCCGGCGGACAGGGCGAGCACGCTGCCGTTCCGGTCCTGGATCTGCCCCCGGCGGGGGGACACGATGCCTTCCCGGGTCCACTGCCTCACGCCGCGCTCCGTGAGCATTTCCCCCTGAAACAGGGTTAAGCTGCCGATGCGCACGCCAACCAGACAGAATAACAGCGTGAGCACCGCCAGCATCGCAAGCAGTCTTTTTTTGATCAGGATCGTCCCGCGCATTCTCTTCTCCCCCCGCGGGCAGCAGACGCGCTATCGGCTGCCTGTGATGATGCCCTCCGGCAGGGACGAGGGGGAGTTCGCCGCCGCCGATACGGTTTGGCCCGGCCGGGTATTCCGGGCCACCACGGGCACGGACTCCACCCCGGAGGAGGAGATCATGCCCAGGCTCTGCATTGCCGCGTAGCAGATCCGGGCCTGATCCCGGGCTTCTGCCACCTGCGTCTTGAGATCCTCGTTTTCCACCAGGGTCTTCCGGATGGCGTCTTCCATGGCGCTGCGGTCGCGGCTCAATCCGGCCTTGACGCTCATGCGGCTCAGGATCATGGCGCCGAAAAGCACCGCCAGCGCGCACAGGAAAAGCGCCGCGCCGCGGGCGGGCACGGTCAGGTGCCGCCGGGGCACCGGCACGGCCCGTCCGGCGTAGAAGGGCTGATGATCGTACAGCTCCGTGCAGCCCGCTTCCGAATCCGGCAGCCGCACGTTGCTGCGCACGTTCATCCTGATGCCCGGCATGCCCTGCACGCCGGCGGAGGCATACTGGATCCGCCTTGCCTTCTGCATCAGTTTATCCTCCTTTCCGGTCCGTTAGAACGATTGCTTCTTCTGAATTTCCGCGATCATGCCCAGCACGTCGTCAAAGGTTTCGTCGAAGCGGCGATCCTGTTCGCGGCTGACGCTGGCGGGCAGGATGCGCACGTGGGACACCGCGCCGTTCACATCCACTTCCCTGGCGTCGCCCAGCCGCCAGGCCCTGATCTTCTGGGGCAGCAGCAGCCGCCCCTGGGCGTCGGATTCGCAGTCTGCGAAGCTGTATTTGCTGAACTGGTCCACCAGCGGCTGCAGCCGCGCATCGATCTCAAGCAGGGAAAGCAGCTCGTCCCGCCGCTTGATCCAGCCTTCGATGGGATAGAGGGCCACGGCCTTGAAATCCGGCGTGGGGCACACGGCGAACCGGCTGCCCAGCGGCTCCCGGAAGGACGCCGGGATGATCATGCGGCCTTTGGCGTCGATGCCGTGGGTGTAGCTGCCCAGGAACCCCAGGAACGGAAGCGCTCCGCTCCCGCCGTCCCGGTCCGCGGCGGCTGCGTTCTTCTCGTCTGCGCCGGTCTGCCCGTTCAGACGGTTCTCCTGCTCGTCCGCCACGTTTTCATCCCCTATCCGCCATAAATTCTCCACTTCTGTGAATGCGTCCCCATTTTACGGCACTTTTTTGGCCTTTGTCAAGCCTTGTTCAAAATGCCCTTTCCGGCTTTGGGAAACAATTACGACATAATTCCTTCTTTTTTTCTTTACATTTTGCTTTTTTGGCCGGTTTTACGCACAAAAACAGGGGGAACACACTTTCGCATCCCCCCTGATTTTGTATATTTATACTATATTCTTATATCTAATTTATTCATAATATACAAATTTCAAAATTCGTTTTTGCTTTCTCCTTTTGGGAAAATGTAACATAATGTTTATAAATGGGCGCAATTCTGATCCGGATGGACGATTTGCCCACTTTTCGGCCCGAAACAGGCCAAAACGAAAAAAACAGCGGCCTGATCAGCCGCTGCTGTGGGCGCGTCCGCCCGCGGCGCGCCCCGGGAAGGGACGCTTCGCCCTTTTCTATGGCAGGCGGTACACCCGGAAACCGAGCCCGTCGCAGGATACGCAGTGATACCGGATGCCCCGGATCTCCCCCGTCACCGCGCCGTGGAGGGACGCGCCGTGGAGATGGCCGTACACCACGTCGTCCGGGGCGTACTTTTCCAGCATCCCGGACAGGGGCGTTTCGGCGCCGCCTTCCCCCAGGGGCGGATAATGGCACATCACGATCAGCCTTTTCCCGCCCAGGACTTTGGCCCGCTGCAGGCTCATTTCCATCCGCTGCAGCTCCCGGCGGTAAATCTTTTCATCCTCCGCCGAGGCGCCGTCCCCCGGCAGCGTCCAGCCCCGGGTGCCGCAGATCACGGTATCTTCCAGCCGCAGCGCGTCGTTCTGCACCGCGTACATCCCCTGCGGCAGCATTTCCCGAAGCCGCGTGATCCCCGGCCACCAGTAATCGTGGTTGCCCCGGAGCAATACCTTCTTCCCCGGCAGCTCCCCGATGGCGCGCAGATCCTCCATCGCATCGGGGGCCTGCATGGCCCAGCTGATATCCCCGGGAAGGAGCACCGCGTCCTCTTCCCCGACATGGGCGCGCCAGTCCGCCCGGATCTTCTCAAAGTGCCCCTCCCAATGGGGGCCGAAAACATCCATGGGCTTATCGTCGCCGCCGGGCAGGTGCAGATCGCCGATCGCGTATACGTTCACTTATTCTTCGTCTTCCTCGTCTTCGTCCCCTTCGGCTTCGTCCTCGCCCATTTCCTCCAGGGACAGATCGTTTTCAATTTCATCGTACTCCCGCTGGGGGATGTCCTCGTCGATTTCGGGGATGATCTCGTCCATCCCGCTCACGGGATCGATGCCCAGGCTGGCCTCGTCCACCGGCTCTTCCTCCGCGTCGTCCTCGGCGCGGCCGGCATTGGCGTTCATTTCTTTCAGGCAGAACAGGCACACGTCTTTCCCCGGCAGGGCGGGCGCTTCGTTGCAGATGGTGCACATTTCGATTTCGTCCTGCTGCTTTTCGCCTTTCATTTCCCTTTTGCACACTTTGCAGTAGCCTTCTTCCGGCGCGATATAATTCAGCTCGCACCTGGGGCACTTGATCAGCCGCATGGCATTTCCTCCGTTTCTCGCCTGCCATGGATTCCCATGGCAGCGTACTGGCATTTTCGTTGACGCGAATGGATTCAGAGTTTACGATTTAATTACGGTATGTCATATTTTCTTAACAAAGGAGGACCTCACATGAAACGAATCATCCGTATCCTGGCCGTGCTGGCGCTGCTGTGCCTGAGCGCGGCGGCCCTGGCGTCCCGGGCGCCCGCGTCCCAGTTCGGTTACCGCGGCTGGCCGTACCGGCAGCCCGGCTGCGCATCACAGCCCGCCCGTCCGGCGGCCACGAAGACCCCTGCCGGCGGCGCTGCGGCTTCCCCCACGGAAGCCCCCTCAGTAAGCAGGGGTGATTATACTACAATATCCCTGTCAGCGCAAGAGCAAAAAGTATGGAATCTGCTGAATGAGGACCGGCAGAGAAACGGCCTGTCTCCCCTGCCTCTGGATGAGGAGCTATGCCGCCTGGCGCGCCTCAAATCCGACGACATGCGGGACGGAGGCTACTTCGCTCACGAATCCCCCACCTACGGCCGCGCCGCCGATATGCTCAGGCGGTTTGATTACAGCTTCCGGGGCGTGGGCGAGAACATCGCCCACCATGCCACCGTGGAAAAGGCCGACGCCGCCTTCATGAGCAGCAGCGGCCACCGGCAGAACATCCTGGGCCGCCAGTGGACGAAGGTGGGCGTCGGCGTCAGTATCGACAGAAACGGCTTCGTTTATGTGACGCAGCTGTTCGTCCGGTAAAAAGCCCGGGGCATTCCGCGTAAAAAACCGGCTTTCACAGGAAGGGAGCCCGGGGGATGCGCTCTTTTGCCGTAAAAAGAGCGTTTCCCCCGGAAAACGCCCTTCCTTTTCATCGTTTCCGCATCACGTGCTTCAGCGCGGCGCGGTTCACCTGGGTTTCCTTCCGTTTTACCGCTGTCCTGCCCCGGCTGTTCCATGCTCTCTCCTCTCCCACGGTCATTTCCCGCATCCGGTTTTCTTCCTGGCGAACGCCCCGCAGCGCCGCGCCGCCGGTCATGGCCTTGGGAGGCATGGCGGGCAAAAGCGCCGCCTCCTCGATGTTCAGCGCGGTCCGGTTGGCTTCCTTCTCCATCCTGATCCCTCCTTTTTGCTGCATCCTATGCGTTCTTCCGAAAAACCGTGCGCAAAAAAAGCCCCCGCTTTTCAGCAGGGGCCCGAACATCCCGTTTATTCTTCCAACAGGCTTTTTTCGTACTGGCGGTAGGTGCGGTAGCGATGGGCGGCCATCAGCTGGGTATTGGCGATAGAGGACACGCTGGTTTCGTCCACCACGGAGCCTTCGGCCCACCGGATGCCCAGGTCCCGGGCGCCGGAGAGCACCTCGTAGAACATGGCGGCGTTGACGGCCTTACGCTGGTATTCCGGCACCACGAACTGCATATTGCACCGCACGCCGTCGATCTTTTTCCTGCCCAGCAGGTAGATCAGCCAGCCGAAGGGCAGCACATGGCCGCGCATTTTTTTCAGCACCTGGTTGTAGTCCGGGAAAGCCACCACCAGCCCGATGGGCCGGTTCCCCGCGAAGGCCATCACGGTCATTTCGGGGCGGTAGATGGTTTTCAGGTTTTTGACCTCCCGGGAAGCGTCCTCGAAGGTGGGCACGATCATTTCCCATTCCGGCGGGAACGCCTCGCGGATCACCCGCACCGCGTCCTTGAGCACCTGGTCCTGATTGTCCTTGCGCAGCGTCACGTGCTCCACCCGGAAGCCGAAGCGCTGCTTCACCCGGGGCACGATCTCCTCCAGGCCGCGCCCGTCCACCTCTTCCATCTTCACATAGTAAGCGAAGAAATCCCGGTGCTTCCTAAAGCCGTATTTTTCAAAATACTCGGCGTAATAGGCCGGGTTATAGGCGTTGAGCATCACCGGCGTTTCGTCGCAGCCCTCCACCAGCATGCCCTTGGTGAACACCTCGATACCCCCGGAGGAGGGGCCCATCACGGTTTCCATGCCCTCGTCCCGCAGGAAAGCACAGGCCGCGTCCAGGGCCGCCCGGGCGTAATCCATCTTCTGGGCGCATTCAAACAGGCCGATGTACCCCTGCTTGATCCCCAGGCGTTCGTTGAGCCTTTCGTCGATGCCCGCCATCACCCGGGCCACGGGCCGATCCCCGTCGTATACCAGGAAGAAGCGGCGGGGGTTCGTCTTTTTCCGGCACAGGCTCCTGATCTGCCGGCCGATCAGCGGCGGCACCCAATGCGGGTCGTCTTTATACAGCGTAAAGGGCAGCTTCACAAAAGGACGCATGGAGCGCTTGTTGGCCTCCAGGATTTCCACGCGGATCAACGGCAATCCCTCCCTCGGCAGGGTCTTTTGATTTTTAGATTATAGCATGCCGGCGGCGTTTTGTCAAAAAAAGGGACGCCCCTCACGGGGCATCCGCTGTGTTTTCTGTGTTTTCTCCCAGGGCCGCTTCCAGTTTTTCCAGCAGCTGCTCCCGTCCGTCCCCGGTTTCCGAGGAATAGCAGATCACCTGCCAGGGCTGCACCTGCATCTGTCGGCAGATGGGGGCCAGCTGCTTCATCCGCGCGCCGCGGGAGATTTTGTCCGCCTTTGTGGCCACCACCAGGAAGGGCAGCCCCATGGCCCGCAGGAATTCGTTCATCTGCAGGTCGTCCCGGGTGGGCTCGTGCCGGATGTCCACCAGATGCATCGTCAGCCTGAGCTCCGCGGTCTCCCGGAAATATTTTTCCATCATAGCGCCCCAGCGCTGCTTTTCCTGCTTGTCCACCTTGGCGAAGCCGTACCCCGGCAGGTCCACCAGATGAAAGCTGCCGTTCAAAAGGAACAAATTGATCAGCCGGGTCTTCCCGGGGGTGGCGCTGGTTTTCGCCAGGGCCTTGCGGCGGCACAGGCTGTTGATGAGCGAGGATTTTCCCACGTTGCTCTTCCCCGCCACGGCGATCTGGGGAAGCGCCGGCGTGGGGTCTGCGTAGACGCTCATGCTGGTCACGAATTCCGCGGATTTGATTTCCATTGGCATGCTCTCTTTCGTTCTTCCGTAAGGCGTTACAGCAGCGCCGTCTTCAGCACGTCCCCGATGTTTTCGGCGGAAACGATCCTGAACTGGCTGAGCACGTGGGGCGGCACGTCCTCCAGGTCCTTTTTGTTTTCGGTGGGCAGGATCACGGTCCTGATCCCGGCGCGGTAGGCGGCCAGCAGCTTTTCCTTCACCCCGCCGATGGGCAGCACCCGGCCCCGCAGGGTGATTTCCCCGGTCATAGCGATGTCCTGGCGCACCTTCCGGCCCGTCAGGGCGCTCACCAGCGCCGTGGCCATGGTGACGCCGGCGGAGGGCCCGTCCTTGGGCACCGCGCCTTCCGGCACGTGGATGTGGATGTCGATGTTCTTATGGAATTCGCTGTCCAAATGGAATTCCGCCGCGTGGGCCCGCACCCAGGACAGGGCGGCCCGGGCGCTTTCCTTCATCACGTCTCCCAGCTGGCCGGTAAGGAGCATCTGGCCGGTCCCCTGCATGGTGGCGCATTCCACCGCCAGGGTCTCGCCCCCTACGGTGGTGTAGGCCAGGCCGTTCACCACGCCCACCCGGGGCTCTTTTTCCGGGGCCTCCCGGAGATACCGGGGCGCGCCCAGGTATTTTTCCACGGTCTGGGGCGTCACCGACACGGATTGCTTTTCCTCGTCCAGCATTTCCACCGCGGCCTTGCGGATCACCCGGGCGATGGTGCGGCTGAGGGTGCGCACCCCGGCCTCCCGGGTATAGCCCTCGATGATCCGGCGCATGGCCGCGTCGGACACCTTCACCGATTTGGGCGGCAGCCCGTGTTCCTTCGTTTGCTTGGGCAGCAGATGCCGCTTGGCGATCTGCAGCTTTTCTTCCTCGGTATAGCTGGGCACCTCGATGATCTCCATCCGGTCCAGCAGCGGGCCGGGGATGGTGTCCATGGCGTTGGCGGTGGTGATGAACATGACCTTGGAAAGATCGAAGGGCAGTTCCAGATAATGATCCCGGAAAGCGGCGTTCTGCTCCCCGTCCAGCACCTCCAGCATGGCGGAGGCGGGATCGCCCCGGAAATCGTGGCTCATTTTGTCGATCTCGTCGAAGAGGAACACCGGGTTCATGGTGCCGGCCTGCTTGATCCCCGCGATGATGCGGCCCGGGATGGCGCCCACGTAGGTGCGCCGGTGGCCCCGGATCTCCGCCTCGTCCCGCACCCCGCCCAGGCTCATCTGCACGAACTTGCGGCCCATGGCCCGGGCGATGCCCTTGACGATGCTGGTTTTGCCCACGCCCGGCGGGCCCACGAAGCACAGGATGGGGCCCTTCATGTTGCCGTCCCGGGTGTTTAATTCCTTCATCCGGCGCACCGCCAGATGCTCGATCACCCGCTCCTTCACCTTTTCCATGGCGTAGTGGTCCTCGTCCAGGATGCGGCGGGCGCGCCGGAGATCCAGGTTGTCCGGGGTATATTTGCCCCAGGGCAGATCCAGGATCCATTCCACATACGTGCGGCTGACGCCGATCTCCGGGGTGCCCGGGGCCATGCGGGAGAGGCGGTCCAATTCCTTTTCCGCCTTTTCCCGGGCTTCGTCGTTGAGGGGCGTTTCCGCCAGGCGCTCCCGCAGATCCTCCACGTCCGTGGCTTCCCGGTCGCCCAATTCTTCCTGGATGGCTTTGATCTGCTCCCGCAGGTAATAATCCTTCTGATTTTTGTCGATCTGCTTTTTCAGCCGGCTCTGCACCTGCTTTTCGATGTCCGCCAGCTGGGTTTCCCGGATCAGGATGGCGCAGAGCGCCTCCAGCCGGGCCGTCACGTCGATTTCCTCCAGGATGGATTGCCGGTCCTCGATGCGGGTGAGCACGTTGGCGGCGATGATATCCGCCAGCTGGTCGGGCCTGTCCACCTCGCTGACGCTGCGCTGGGTTTCCCCCGACACCCGGAGGCTCGCCCGGGCGTACTGCTCGAACAGGTCCTGGGTGGTGCGCATCAGCGCCTCGGTTTCCGGGGTATCCCGCCAGCTCTGGGCGGGGATCTCCACCTGGGCGACGAGATAGTTTTCTTCCTGGGATACGTTTTTGAGGACTGCGCGTTCCCGGCCCTCCACCAGCACCCGGATGGTGTCCCCCGGCAGGTTCAGCACCTGCTTGATCAGGGCCACTGTGCCCACCGGGCACAGGTCCTCTTTTTCCGGCTCCTCGATTTCTCCGTCCTTCTGGGCCACCAGGAACACGGTCTGGTCCTCCATCATGGCCTGCTCCAGGGCCGCCACGCTTTTTTGCCGGCCCACGTCAAAATGCAATACCATATGGGGAAAAACCATCAATCCCCGCAGGGGGATCATGGGCAGGCGCAGGGCCTCTTTCGCTTTCTTTCTGGGCATACGATCACCTGTCAGACTTCGTTGGCATCCTGCCGGGGCAAACCGCCCGGCGGATTTTCATTATAACGGAAAGCCGCCCAAATTGCAACCGCTCATCCCCGGGGCGCGGCGGCCAGCGTATCCGTGATCTGCGCGGGGGCGGCGGGCGCCGAAGCGGCCGGACGGGCGGGCAGCAGCATTTCCTTCAGCACGTCCTGCACCGTATCCGCCAGGATCACCCGGATCCCCGCCTCCCGGAAGCGCTCCATGCCGTTTTCCCGGGGCACGATCACCCGTTTGAGCCCCGCGCGCCGGGCCGCCTCGATCTTTTCCGGCACGCCGCCCACGGGCCGGATGGTCCCCGTGAGGCCGATCTCCCCCGTCACGGCGGTTTTCCCGTCCGCGGGCCGTCCCGTCAGGGCGCTCACCGCGGCGGCGGCCATGGCCGCCCCCGCCGACGGCCCGTCCACCGGCATGCCGCCGGGAAAATGGATGCGCACGTCCGTCCGCCCGTCCAGGTATCCCAGGCGGCACAGCGCCGCTTCCACCATTTCCGCCGACACCCGGGCGGAGGACGCCCTTTTCAGCGTGCGGCCCCCGCCGTTCATTTCCTCCTCCTCCACGATGCCGGTAACGTACACGTGCCCGCCGCCTTTCTCCGCCGCGGCCTCGATCTCCATTACCGCCCCCTGGTGGCTGCCGTACACCGCCAGGCCGTGCACCGCGCCCACCCGGTCCGCATCCGCGGCCTCGCCCGGCGTGCGCCGGGCGTAATGCCCCGCGGCGATCACCCATTCCATGTCCGTGCGGCCGATGGCCTTCCGCCCCGCCATCTCCGCCGCCCCCGCGGCCATCTGCACCATGTTCACCGCGTCCCGGCCGCAGGCGGCATACTGCCCGGTGAGGGCGGCGGTCTCCTCCGTCATGGGGCACTCCGCCCGCCGGGCCGCTTCAAAGGCGATGCGGCTGATCTCCTCCGGCTCCAAGGCGCGGAAGAACACCTCCATGCACCGGGAGCGCAGGGCCGGCGGGATCTCCTCCGGGCTGCGGGTGGTGGCTCCCACCAGGCGGAAATCCGCCGGCAGGCCGTGCCTGAATACCTCGTGCACGTACCGGGGGGTATTGCCGTCCCCCGGATGATAGTACGCCGATTCAAAGCGCACCTTCCGGTCCTCCAGCACCTTGAGCAGCTTGTTCATCTGGATGGGGTGCATTTCCCCGATCTCATCCAGGAACAGCACGCCCCCGTGGGCCTTCGTCACCGCCCCGGGCATGGGCTGGGGCACCCCCTGCACCCCCAGCGGCCCCGCGCCCTGATAAATGGGATCGTGGACGGAGCCGATCAGCGGGTCCGCGATGGCCCGCTCGTCAAAGCGCACGCAGGTGGCGTCCATTTCGATGAAAGGCGCGTCCGGGCGGAAGGGCGTGCCGGGGCTGTGCTTCGCCGCCTCCAGGGCCAGCCGGGCCGCGCAGGTCTTGCCGATGCCCGGCGGGCCGTAGATCAGCACGTGCTGGGGATTCCGTCCGCCCAGGATGGCCAGCAGCGCCCGCACGCCTTCCTCCTGGCCCACGATGTCCCGGAGCGTCCGGGGCCGCACGTGCTCCGACAGCGGCTCGGTCAAATGAACGGCGCGCATTTTCCGCAGCTTTTCCATTTCCTCCGCGTTTTCCCGTCGGACCCCTTGCGGCGCGGCGCGGCCGGATCGCAGCTGCCTGAAAAAATACGCGCCCATGATCAGCGTCACCGCCAGCTGCACCAGCGTCAAAACCCAGATCAAAAAAACACCCCCTTCACACGCACACGAAACGTCCTTAGCATGTGAAGGGGAAAGTGGAACCATGCGCTTCTTCCGCGGAAAAAAATGATGGGCGGCCTCAGGCCCCGGACCGCAGCCATTCCTCCCGGGTCAGGATATTGGTTTCGTCTTGTTCCACCGTGTGGAAACGCGTTTCAAACGTGCCGTAGGCGTAATGCCTGAACCCGCACTTTTCCTGCACCCGCGCGGACTGGGCGTTGGACAGGAAATGGGCGCACAGGATCGCGTCCAGCCCCACCTCCTCAAACAGATACCGGATCGCCGCGTTCACGGCCTCCGGCATCAGGCCCCGGCCCCAGTACGCCTTGGACAGCACGTAGCCGATCTCCCTGCACCGTTTGTCCTTCAATTCCGGGAATTTTTCCTCGCTGTATTTTTCGATGCCCAGGGAACCGATCACCCTGCCGCGGTATTCCAGGGCGAAGGTCTTCCGGTTTTGGATGAACCGGTCCAGGATCGCCTGGGTTTCTTCCCGGTTGGCATGGGGGCTCCACCCCGCCATCTGGCCCACGCCGTCCACCGACGCATACGCGTAAAAGTCCTCCAGGTCGGACTGCCGCCAGGGCCTGAGGATCAGCCGCCCGGTGCGCAGGACGACGCCGCTTAAATCAATATCCGTATTCAAGGCGTTCCTCCTCTTACTCGATCTCCTGGATCACGTCTTTGAGCACATAATGGAAGCTGGGCAGGGAATAATCCCTGTTTTCGGCGTAGCCCTTCTTCAGATCGTAGGTATCGCTTTCGTCGTCGGGGTTCACCCCCAGGTAATCCCCCCGGAACACCTCCAGCCTGCCTCTTTTGAACTGCTCGATGGCCCTGTCCATTTTCTCCTGGGTGCCCTCCGCCGCGATCAGCTGATTCAGATCCAGCATTTCCACCCAGTCCTTTTCAAACCCGGCGCATACGTCCCAACCGTGCACGTCGCCGTTCACCCGGTCCTCGATGCGCTTCCCGTCCAGCACCGCGCTCACCGCCTGCACCACGTAAGGGGTCCAGTTGATCCGGGTGCTGATCAAGGAGGTGGTGGGGGCCACGTCCAGCATGCTCTGGCTGTAGCCCACGTGATACACCGGGCGGCTGCCCGCCGCCTCCTCGCAGGCCACCGCCGGGCCGATGGTGTGGGTGTTCTGGGCGATCACCACGCAGCCCCGTTCGATCAGCGATTTCGCGCAGGCCTTTTCCCGGCTGTAATTGCTGCCGGTGCCGGTGTATTTCACGATCATCCTGGCTTCCGGCGCCACGGACCGGACCCCCAGCAGGAACGCCGTATAGCCGGACCGCTCCTCCGCCGAGGGCGTCGCCCCCACGAAGCCCACCAGCGCCTGGTCCGCCCCGATGGCGCCGTCGTCGATCAGCTGGCGCAGCTTCATGCCCGCCGCGATGCCGCTGACGTAGCGCCCCTGGTAGATCTTCCCGTTGAAGGTGTGGTAGTTTTCCGGAAGATTTGTATCCGGCAGGTCCTGGTAGGATTCCTGGCAGAACTGGGTGCCGGGGTATTCCGCGGCCACCTGGGCCGCCAGCTCGGTATCCACGTTGGTGAAGATCACCAGGCAGCCCATCTGGGCCATTTCCCGCAGGGGCTTTTCCGCCTCGGCGCTGATCACATTGCTCTTCACCAGCACCTCCACCCGCTCCGGATACTCGTGCTCCAGGGCGCGCTGAGCCAGGGAGAAATTGTAGGTATAGGGGGTGCTTTCATCGTTTTCGTAGATGAAGCCCACCTTTATCACGCCCTCCACGGGCTTGCCCGCCCGGATGTAATGGAAGGAAAAAAACGCAAGCAGCACCGCCAGGGCCGTCGCCGCCGCCGTAAGGATATACCGCTTCATGCTTTGCCCTCCTACGCGCCGTCCGCATTGCCGTCGGCCTTCTGCGCCGCCGCATCCTGCGGCGCTGCCTCGTCCTTGGGCGGTTCTTCATTCTGCACGCCGTAGATTTCGTGAATGTTGATCTTCCCGTCCTCGATGAGCTTGAGCAGCACGTCCACAAACCGGGGATCGAACTGGGTGCCCCGGCCCTTTTTCAGCTCGTTCAGCACGTAATCAAAGTCCATCTGTTTGCGGTACACGCGGTTGGCCGTCATGGCGTCGAAGGCGTCGGCCACGCCGATGATGCGCCCGAACAGGGGGATTTCCTCGCCCTTGAGCCCGTCGGGATAGCCCCGGCCGTCATACCGTTCGTGATGGAAGCGGGCGCCCTCCACCACATGGTCGATCAGGGTGAAATCCTTGAGGATCTCGGCGCCCTTGGTGGTGTGGGTCTTCATTTTGGCGTATTCCTCGTCCGTCAGCCGGGCGGGCTTATTGAGGATGCTGTCCGGCACGCCGATCTTGCCGATGTCGTGCATGCGGGCCGCCTTGCGCAGGCTTTCGCATTCCTCCTCGTTCAAGCCCACCTCCCGGGCGATCATCACCGAATACTCGCTGACCCGCCTGGAGTGCTCCGCCGTGCGCACGTCCTTGGCGTCGACGGCCTTCGCGATGGCGAAGATGGTCTCGTTGCCCATCTGCACCTGCTGCCGCACCAGCGCCAGTTCCTTTTCCTGCTTTTCCAGGGCGCGCTGCATCTGCCGCCGCACCAGGAACCAGGTGAACCACGCGATGAAAATGATGGGCACGATCAGGAGATAGAAAATGAACCACGGATTGTCGTAGATTTCTTCTTCCTTGATCAGCTCGTAGGTGCGCTCCCCCAGAATATCCTGCTGGTTGTGATCGAACACCGCCAGATGGAAAAGATATTTCCCCGGGGGCACGTTGGTGTACACGATGGCGCTGACGCTGTTCTGGGGCAGCACGATCCAGCCGTCCTCAAAGCCCTCCAGATAGAAGCCCACGTAGGGGTCCTGGATGGTGTAGTTGATGATCTCGGGATACAATTCGATCTTGGAGGTGCTGCGGGCCGCCACGATGGGGGCGGATTTTTCAATGGGATAGGCCTCGCCGTCCATCCGCACGGTGCTCACCGTCAGCCGGCAGGATTTGGTGGCGGAAATGTACTGATTGGCGTTGATGACGAACACGCCCGTATCGCAGGGCAGGAACAGGTTTTCCTTCCCGTCGAAATAATTCCAGGAATTGGCCGTCAGGGCGCTGTTGAGGCCCTGGCGGGAATCCAGCAGCTTATAGGAAATGCTGTCCGCGCCGGAGAGCAGCTCCTCCCGGTCCACCACGTAGATGCCGGCGCTGCTCATCACGAACAGGGTGTGCTCATCCTTGATCCAGATATCGTAATTGTTGAAATAGGGGAAATTGCTCAGCTGGCTTATCTTCCCCTCCTTGTCCATGTAGCACAGGCTGTTGCTGGTGACGATGAAGACGCCCTCGGAATACGGGTCCCACACCGTGCGCAGGATCACGCCGCTGGTCAGCCCGTCCTCCCTGTCGATCATCCGGGCCAGGTTGCCCCGGCGGATCAGGGCGATGCCGTCCCCGTCCGTGCCCGCCAGGATGGATTTGTCCGGCAGCTCCGTCACGGTAAGGATCACGGTGTTGGTCAATCCTTCCTTCCGCCCGATGGTGCGCACCACCTTATGCCCGCGGATGAAGCTGATGCCCGTGTCCCCCGCGGCCAGCACCGTGCCGTCGGAAAGCTCCTTCGCCACCCGGGCGCTGTCGCCCAGGCTGCCGGAACTGCTGTCGTACACGTGCTGCGTGCCGTCCTCTTCCACCTCGATCAGGCCGCTGCCGTCGGTGCAGATCCACAGGCTGCCTTTGCTGTCCGCCATCAGGCAGCGGATGCGCACAGCGGAATGCTCCGGGGTTTCCGAGAACTGCTCCGTCAGGGCGTTGGTGACGCGCTTCTTGCACGTTTCGTCCACCGCGTCCAGACCCTTGTCCGTGCCGAAATAATAGGCGCCCTGCCATTTTTCCACCGCATTGACCATCTGGCTGGTCATGCCCAGGGTGGCGTACACGTCCCGGAAGGTGGACGGCGCCATCCGCAGCAGGCCCTTCCGGGAGGAGGTGAACCAGAAATTCCCCTGGTAATCCACCTGCATATTGTCGATGGAGTTGTCAAAATCGTTGGTATTGACGCTGTGGAACGTCCCGGACGCATCCACATAGCCCACGCCGTTGTCGGCGGTGATGAACAGATCGCCGTTTTCCAGGCACTGCATGTCGTTGAGGTTGCTCAGGCCCTCGCAGATCATGCAGCCGACCTGCTCAAAATACTCGTTGGATACATCGAAAACATAGACGGCGTTTTCCTTGGTGCCCACCAGCAGCCTGCCTTCGGAATCGAAGCAGCAGGTGCGGAAATTGCCGTGATCGCCGGTGTTCCGCAGGGAGGAAAGGATCCTGCCCTTCCGGATCAGGAACACCCGCCCGTTCTTGGTCACCGCGGCCACCAGCCCGCTGGGATCCGCGGCAAGATGATTGGCGTAATTGATTTCCCGCAGGGTGTTCACTTTCTTGAGCCCGCCGTTCAGCGTCAGGATCTGCAGGCTGCCGGTGGTGCCGATGTAATAATACCCGTTGATATCCTGGATGATGCTGCGCACGGTATTGGAGGGCAGGCCCCGGCTTTCGTCCACCACGTTGGCGATTTCTTCATTGATGGCGATGGACAGCCCGCTGTCGTTGGTGCCGATCCACAGCCGGCTTTCCTCGTCCACGTACAGGCATTTCACATTGCGCACCGATTCATAGTCCATCCAGCGGAATTCCCGGCCGTTATAGCGGTACAGCCCCGCGTAAGTGCCCACCCAGAGGATCCCGTCGTTGGTCTGGGCGATGTCGTTGGCCTCGCCGCAGGGCAGGCCGTTTTTGCCGGCGTACACCGTCTGCACGTAATTGCTGTAATCAGTGCCGGAAACGGAGGCTTCCTCCCCCCGGGCGCCTGCCGCCGTGCAGCACAGCAGCAGCGCCAGCGCCGCAGCCGCGGTCTTTTCCGCCGCGTGCGTCCCGGCAGACTTTTCTTTTTTTCTTCTGATGCGGCGGATCAGGCGCAGCACCAGGAACAGAAGCATCAGCGTCAGGAATTTATCCAGGAAATCGATATAAAACTGCCCGGTCACATAGCACAGCAGATCGGGACAGCCCAGCTCCTTGAGAAAGCCGATCACCCCGTCGCCCCATTTGTTCCCCGTGCTGCCGTGATAAAACAGGATGTTCAGCGGCGTGGAAACCAGGATGGCCGCCGCCGCCGACATAGCGCTCACCGACATGGCGCTGAACAGCCTGTCCAGGTATTTTCTTTTGGCCGCCAGGCCTACGATGATGCCCAGGGTGATGCTGGTGACGCTGTAAATGACGGACATGCGGTTCTCCAGCGCATAGATCAGGTTCCCCGTCAGGCCCACAATGCTGCCGCACACCGGCCCCGCTATGTACGCGCTGAGCACCGTGCCGAACGCATCCAGCCACAGCGGCAGCGACAGGCGCACCGCCAGCAGCTTCCCGCCGTAATTGAGAAGGATACAGAATAATATGAACAGGCTGAAATGCGTCAGCTTCCATTTCTTCATCCTTTTCCCCCCTTCCCCGCTCGATGGGATCAGAGCCCCAGCCGGCCGGCATATTCCTTGCCGGCTTCATACCATTCCATATACTGATCGTTCTGAAGCACTTCGTCGATGACTCCGTTCACGAAATACATCAGCTGCAGTTCTCCCTTTTTGCCCGCAATCCGGTCGCCCTTGTGGTTCTCGTCCATCACAAAATGGATGCCCCGGGCCAGGGTCAATCCGCAGTCCGGATTGTTCCGGATATACTGCACCGCGGTTTCCAGTTCGACCGTGCCCGCGTCGGCCCGGCCCTCCTGCACCGCCAGATACACGTCATGCACGCTTTCCACCCGGCGAAACTGGCGGTAATTGGTCACGTTCTCCGCCGTCATGGATTCCTGCAGCGAGCCCTGCTGGGCCACGATATCCCGGTTTTTCAGATCCGCGATGCGGAAGATCCTGTCCCTGTCCTCCGCGCGGATCACCATGCCGCTGCCCGCCAGCGTTTCTTCATAAAAATATCCCTTGGACATTTCTACCCGGTCCGCCCGGCTGGGAATAAAGGACAGGGCGGAAATAGCCAGATCGCACCGGCCCTCCTCCACGGCGGTGAGCACCTCCGTAAAGCTCATGGGCACGATTTCCAGCGTAACGCCCATGCGCTGGGCGATCAGCCGCGCCAGCTCCATATCCGCGCCCACGTACTGCTCCTGGCCGGAGAGGGAAGGATCAATGAATTCCTGGGGCGGGAAATACGGCTCCGTCGCCACCCGCAGGACCCCCCTGGTTTTGATATCCAGCAGCGCCCCCTCCGCATTCTCCGGGATGCCGCCCGTCACGTCCATGGACCCGTCCACAAAATTCCACTGGTTTTCCACATACACGGCTTTCGCGCTTTCTTCCCCCGCGGCCCCGCCGGCGCTCAGCAGCGCCAGCATCAGCCCCGCGCACGCGATCCGCAGCCAACGCTTTCTTCTCTTTTCCGCCATGCTTTTCGCCTCACCCGGCATCCTTTGTTTCGTTTTCGCATAAGACGCCAGTATCATTATACCATCGGATCGTGGGAAATGCCATAGGTTCGTTGGTTTTCTTCCTGATTCTGTAAAATTTCGCACGTTTTTCCCCTGTTCCATTCCTGTTTTTCTCAAATCCGTCCGGTTTCTTTTCCCGTCGGTCTTCCCTTTCCGCTTTTTTCTGCACGGCGGAGCGCGTTTTTCTTGAAAAAACACTTGACAGGCCCTCCGGCTTTTGCTATACTATGTTTCGCGGTTGAAAAACTGCACGGCATTGGGGAATGGTGTAACGGCAGCACCTACGACTCTGACTCGTATTGTCAAGGTTCAAATCCTTGTTCCCCAGCCATTTGCCTCCATTGTCTAGAGGCCTAGGACGCCGCCCTCTCAAGGCGGAAACATGGGTTCGAA
>JAILBG010000043.1:0-8455 GCA_024681215.1 Clostridiales bacterium | reverse complement strand
TTCCTCATGCGGTATGCGGAGCAGAACGGCTTTCACGCGGCGGGACCGGCCCGGGAATGCTACATCGACGGGATCTGGAACAAGGAATCGGAAGAAGATTGGCTGACCGAGATCCAGCTGCCGATTGAGTAACAGATTCCAGTTTGTCGGGACCTCGATGATTCAGAAAACCGGAAGTTAATCTGACAAATTCCAGTTTATCGCTTTCTGAACGCGGCCCCTTCGATGCATCCCCCGGATTATTTGACAGACTAAAACGCCCGCCGGCGGTATGCCGGCGGGCGTTTCTTATGGATTGGATTTACCAGGGCTGCTGCGCCTGCTGGGGCCGGGGCTCCCGGGGCTGCTGCACGCGCTGCATCATGCCGCGCTTGTAGAACAGGATGGGCAGGAACAGCGTGCCCATAGCCGCCAGATCCACCACGGAGAACAGGATGGAAAGGACGATCCTCGCCGCATCCGCGCCCCGCGGGCAGAAGTGGACGATCAGCATCACGTCGCACAGAATGACGGCGGCAACGCCGGTCCCCAGCCCGACGAAAGTCAGGATGGTCTTCCATTTGGTGCTGACGCCGTTGCCATGGAAGAAATAATGCACGCCGATGCAGGCCAGGCACACGAGCTCCAAGAAGAACAAGAACGCCGCGATCACTTCGCCGAACGCAAAACTCTTTTCGATGAAGAATTTTTCGATGCTGCCGGTGACGTACATCCGGAAGATCACGCCCAGGGCCACGGTCAGGATACCGATGGAGAAGAGCTTGTTGGGCCGGTTCAGCATGGCGCCGATCAGCATCAGCACGCCGCCCGCCACGGCGAAGATCGCATACAGGATCTGCCAGGTGAGCCAGGAAGTTTTAAGCACTGCGGAGCTTACGATGCCCAGGATAAGGCATGCCGCCGCCAGCGAGGCCAGCACGATGCACAGGCTCTTCACCATCTTCACCGGGGGATAGGGCTCGCCGGACTGGATAATGGCGGGCTGCTCCTGGAACACCCGCATGCCGGGACGGTAGAGATACAGCCCGGCGTACATCGCCAATGCGGAGATCAGGCCGATCAGCAGGTAAATCAGCGTGCCCGCGGCAAGGTCGGATCTCTTCGCAAAGCCCACGATGGCGCAGGCCAGGATGGTGCCGACGGCCAGGCCGCAGCCGGAAAACACGGCGATCTTCTTCAAGAGCGCGTTGATGCCGTGGCCGCGGAGCACATAGTACAGGCCGATCACGATGACGGCGACCACTTCGAAGCCGTAGGTGATCCAAGGCCAGATGAAGCCGTAGGGGTTAAACCCGCGGAGCACGGAAGGGGCAGCGACGAAAACGCCGATGGTGACGATCAGGGGCTTTTTCAGCAGCGCCCCCAGCAGCATCAGCACCGCGCCGGCCAGCATCAGGATGCTGAAGGCCAGCTCCAGGCCGAAATGCCTGTTCCAAACGCCGTTGGTGTCATAATTGGCCATGCCCAGGATGTTGCCGATCAGGTTCACCAGCGCCGCGCCGGTAAAGATGGCGAAGAGGACGCCCACGATCACGGGAAGCTTTTCCTTGCTGATGAAGCGGGGGATATCGGAATTGCCGCCGCTGCGGGCTTTGCGGGCCCGGGGCGCAGGCTGGGCCGCGTAGGTGGGCTGCTGATAGCCCTCCTGGGGCGCGGGCGCGGGCTGCGACGGATAGCCGTAGGCAGGCTCCTGATAGGCCTGGGGGATTTCCGGCTGCTGCGGCACGGCGTTTTCCGCCGCTTCCTGCATGCCGGGATCCTGCGGGGTATTGTAGATTTCGTCCGTCATGTTGAAAAACTCCTTTCAGATGATTCGGAGAAAGCCGCCATTTCACCACGGCCTGCGGCGCAGGGCGGCAGCCGGGGAGAAGGGCGGTCAACGATTGGGCTTGATACCATTCGCATTCTATCGCATACGGGGCAAAAAGTCAAGAAAATGATGAAAGCGGAAAGAAAAAAAGGACATTTTTCCCTCCCGGAATTGACCGGCGGGAAAAATGCGCTTATACTGGGGAAAAAAGCACCGCGCGGGAAAGGAAACGTACGCCATGGACGAAAAATTTGTCAGGACCGGGATGCTGCTGGGGGAACAGGCCCTGGAGATCCTGCGCAGCAGCCGGGTCGCCGTGTTCGGCGTGGGCGGCGTGGGCAGCTGCGCCGTGGAGGTCCTGGCCCGCAGCGGCGTGGGCGCGCTGGATCTGATCGATCCCGACCGGGTGGCGGAAAGCAATCTGAACCGCCAGCTCATCGCCCTGCACAGCACCCTGGGGCAGTACAAAACGGACGCGGCGAAGGCGCGCGTCCTGGACATCAACCCCGATTGCCGGGTGACGGTCTGGCGCACGTTTTACCTGCCCGAAACGAAGGGTCAGTTTGATTTTTCCCTGTATAATTACATCGTGGACGCCATCGACACCGTGCAGGGGAAGCTCTCCCTGGCGGAGGAGGCGCAGAAAGCGGGAGTGCCCGTCATCAGCGCCATGGGTGCGGGGAACAAGCTGGACCCCACGGCCTTCCGGGTGGCGGACATTTACGATACCTCCGTTTGCCCCCTGGCCCGGGCCGTGCGCACGGAATGCCGCCGCCGGGGCATCCGCCGCCTGAAGGTGGTCTATTCCCGGGAGACGCCCCTGCAGCCCGGATGCGCCGGGGAAGCCCTGCCGCCGGGCAAGCGCGCCCTGCCCGGGTCCGTAGCTTTCGTGCCTACGGTGATGGGGATGATCATGGCCGGGGAGGTCGTCAAAGACCTGACAAACGTCCGATAAAAAAGACGCCCGTTCCGATCGGTTGGAACGGGCGTCTTTTTTTTGCGGTTATTGCACGTTGGCCGCTTCCTGGCCGCCGATGAGCCGGGCGAAATTGTAGAAGCCCAGATACCACACGCTGAAATCGTGGCCGCCGGGCACGTACTGCACCAGAAAATTGCTTTCGTTCAGCTGGTCCGTCAGCGGCAGCAGCCGGTCCGCCGCGCCGGAGGCGCTGGCATAGGCCACGGCGTCCTCGGTGCCGCAGATGTTGTAGAACATGCGCACCGGTAGCTCCGGATGCTCGTTCAGGTTGGCGGCGATGATCCTGGCGTCGTTGGTGGTGGGGGCGGCGGAGAACACGCCGAAGGCGCTGAACACATCCAGGCATTTGCCGATGCCCAGGTTCACCGTCTGCATGCCGCCCATGGACAGGCCCGCCATGGCGCAGCGGTTCCGGTCCGTGATGTCCACGGAATAACGCTCGGCCATGGCCGGGAGCAGGTCATAGCGCATCTCCTGATCGAACAGGTAGAAGGAGCTGTAATCCGAGGATTTGCCGCCCCGTCCGTTGGGGGTGACGATGATGAAGGGCCGGATCTCGCCCAGGGCGATCAGATTGTCCATGATCATCTTCACCCGGGAGCCTTCGCCCGTCATGCCCCATTCGGCTTCGCTGCCGCCGATGCCGTGGCACAGCACCAGCAGATCGTAGGTGTTGGCGGGGTCGTAACCGTAGGGCAGGTAAACGTAGGCGTGCTTTTCGTAAAGGGCCTGGTCCTCGCTGCAGTAATCGTGGGCCATGTAGTCCAGTTTTTCAATGGTCCCGCCCTGCTCGCAGCGGCGGATGTACTTGGCGGGGATGGCGTCCTCGTAGGGCCCGGCGCTCTCCGCCCGGGCGGCCTTGTCCGCGTCGTCCGCAGTGGCAAAGGCCTGCCAGGAGAGGAAGGCGCCCTTGCCTTCCAGGACGAAATACACCGTATGCACCCCGGAGAGCGCCACCGGCAGGCGGTATTCCTTCGTGATCGGGCGGAACACGGCGCTGCCCGCGGGGGCGCCGTCCATGCCGTCCACGAACAGACGGACGGTCAGCTTTTCTTCCTCGGCCGCGGCTGCCTTCAGGCGGATCAGCGTGGCGCCTTCGCCGAAATCGGCTTTGCCCGCGCAGATCCAGCCGCCGTTTTCGCCCACGGCCACGCCGGTGCCGTCGGGCTCGATGCCCTGCTGCTCTGCGAACACCGCGGCGGGGGTCTCCAAAGAAGCGTCCAGCACGTTTTCTTCCGCCAGGACGCCCAGGCACCCGGAAAGCAGCAGCGCGGATGCGATCAGGATGCACAGGAATCGTTTCATGGGGATCGGCCTCCTTTTGCTGTCGTTAACTGAACTTATCATACCACATTTTTCCCTTCCGGGCCAACGACCAGAAGAAAAAAGCAAATTTTGACCTTTGACGGAAACATTTGAGGAGGAAACGGCATTCTTTGCGGCGGTCAGACGGCGTCTGCCCCCAGGTCGATCCACATCGCTGGGCGCACGGCCAGGTTGGGGACGTGGCCGCAGGAAAAGCCGTTGGTAAAAATCGCGCCCCGGGCGATGACCACTGAAACGGTGGATGTTTCGATCCCGGGCGTCCGCAGCCACCACCAGCAGGCCCCGCCGTCGCCCTTTTCCGCCCCCAGGGCGTAGCAGTACGCCGTGCCGAAGCACTGTCTGTCGCTGTCCGAAGCGAAATATCGGGCGGCCTCCGGGACGTTTAAGAGGAAAACATGATCCTTGGTATTTCTGCCGGGATGGACGCGGGAATCGGGGTTCGGATCCGCCTTTACGTCGGTCAGCAGGATCATCTTTTGATGCTCGGCGCTGAACGCGGAAATGTAAAACGCATCGTTCAGCCAGGATCGCAGCTGGCTGTTGTCCCAGGTGACCGCTTTGTACAGATTCAGTTCGTCGTTGAATTCCCGGGGCTCAAGGCCGTATCTGCTGACGACCAGCGCCTTATTCCCGTCCGTGTCCAGGACGATCCATTCGATCTCTTCCTTGCCGTCGGACGGGTCGTTATCCTGTTCATACCAGCCAAAACGGATCACCGACCCCACCGTCACGGTGTCCAGGCGGGCTTTCTGGATTTGGAACAGGCATTTTTCCAAAAGCGCGGCGCTGTCCGGATCGGTCTGGCCTTTCAGCAGGGCGTAGGCCGCCTCATAATCCCCGGCTTCGTACAGCTTTCCGGCCCTTGCCAGCCGCTGCCCCGGGAAGATCACAAATATGAACAGGATCGCCAGCGCGGCGCACGCCCCCGCCGCAAGCACAGCGACGGTCCAGCGCCTTTTGCCTGTGCGTTTCGCCATGATGTTCCTCCTGTCCTGACGGTGATTCTCTTATAAAATTATACGGCTTGAGGGCGATGATTGCAATGCCTTTCTGCGGGCCAAAGCGGGGCTTGCGCTTCTTCAAGATATGATGATTGTAATTGAACAATGAGACAATCGCTGGTATAATAAATACAGACGTACAAAATCGATCCGCTTCGCTGACGGGAGGGATTGCATCATGATGATCGTAAAAGAAGAATTGCTGCCCCGGATCGCCGCGGTGGAAGCCTGCCCGGATTATCAGCTGCTTTTGACTTTCAAAAACGGGGAAAAGCGGCGTTACGACGCGCAGCCTCTTTTTTCCCTGCCCGCTTACAGAAATCTGAAAAACGTGTTTTTTCAGGTTCAGGCGGCGTACGGCACGGCGGTCTGGCCGGGGGATCTGGATATCAGCCCCGACACCCTGTATCTGAAAAGCGTGCCGGTGAATTGAACGTGGGTCATGACAGAAAAAAAGCATGGGCCGGAAACAGCGGTTTTCGGTCTTTTTTTGGTCCCGTGTGTGGATTTCTGATGACGATAAAAGCCCGAAAACGGACAAAACAAAAACCCCTCCGGCCTTTATGGATCAAGGCTTTTGGGGTCTGGAGCTGATGGCCGGATTTGAACCGGCGACCTCATCCTTACCAAATGGGAAAAACAATAAAATAGGGGCTTTTTCGCGGGTGGTATTCCTTCCGATAGGCAAATATGCAGGACAATGAAACGAATCCGGCGACAACTGGAGCAAGCGCAATGACAAGACGGCGGCTTTGCCTTGAATGGGCGGAGCCGCTGTTTTATACTAAAGAATGTGAAAGGAGGTGCCTTCAATGCTTTGGTTTCTTCTCCTCAACGCCATCATTGTTGCCACTATCATCGCTCTGTGTATAAGGAGATACAAAGAACGCGTAGCAATGATGAACGACGTTCACCAATGTCACGGGAGAATCGTGAGAACCGAGCCCATCAAAGCATCCCGCATGGGTGAAGGCCCAGGCGGTTATGCCGTCGGCCCCAAATTTGAAGTGACCACCATCCACACCTATGAGCATTATCACGTCACCACAGGCTACATGGTCTATATGCAACTGGACGATGGCACAAAAATGTCTTTCCGTTCCCCGCGTGGTGATTCTCTGGACGAGGTTCCCGGCATTGGCATTGCGTCCATTCGCGAACTCATCGGCACCATGTATTACGTCACCGATAAGAAAGGCCGCAACTACTATACGGAGTTTGTCCATGATCCTTTCATACGTGGCCCCGGGAACTGGTTGTAAATAAGTGCTTCTTGTTTAAGAAAATCATAAAGTATCTTATCACGTTGGTCTACGAAACAAACGAGGTCAACTTGATTTTCCAACATATTTTCATCTGCTTTACAAAAAGTTCAGGTAGTCCAGTCATTTCCTATCATCGAACATTTTTATTCATTTTCACAGATCTGAGTAATTTGCTCCACCGTCAACTTATGCCATTCATTATCATCTGCCGTTTTCTCAGCTGGGTAATTTCCCTGAGTTGCTTTTGTTACTGCTATTTGTAGAGAATTCAACTCATATAATGCAAGCATACCAGTGCCCAAACCATGTCTACCTGTTTTTGTGTTCCAATTGCGAACATCAAAGCACCAGGTAACTTTTCCATCATTATCCATCGCAACCACATAATAGGTCTGGGTTCCTATATGGAAGCCGAACAAGTCGCCACCATCCTTACTGAAAAATCCGCATGATGTAAAATTAGATCCAGATGGTTTTATTCCACATGCAGACCGAAGAGCTGCTCTAGATGTAAAATGAATATGCGATATGCTGTAATTATCAGAAAGAGATTTGCTCGTTGCTGCTGTCCATGCAGCCTTTGCTTTTTCAACTATTTCATCTTTTCCATTGACCGTTCCACCACATCCTGATAAAACAAATAAAACAAAAACACAAAGCAGGACAATCCAACAATTACTCTTTTTCATCACGATTTCCACCCTTTGCATATCTTTTACTGACCTTCCCCAACATATCTTTACAGAATTCTGATTGTAGTTCTGTTTAGCGTGCGCTTTATTGGACTTCCAGATTATATTATAACGGCAAAAAATCTATAAATCAATGCTGCATTCTTACTTGAATGCCTTCTTGAAGGCATCTAGGTTTTAACAAGCCTTCTGCGTCGCCTGCTGTATGGAGAAGAACGGAAACGCCAATCGGGATTGTTCTTTCGTTCGCACCAGAGCAGCCAATCAAGTTCATATTGGATATTGCGGATTTCAAGGGCAATCATTTTCTTGGTCATGCTATCAGCTCCCTTCCAAGCCCCTGCGGGGAGGCTTACGCCTCCCCGAGGATGAACGACACGGCTTTGTCTGCCTTGCCCGCTGCGCTTACGATGAAGCGCTTATCGTTTTTCAGGGCTTGGAGCCAGTTTTGAATGTAGGCGGTGCTGTTGCGGAAGCTGCCTGCGGTTTCCAGCCCTGCGTGATGGACAAGGGCTGCGGAGCCGATTTCGGCGACAAGCTCTTCCTTGCTGTATTCCTCCCCGCCGAAGTTCGCCGTGGCGTCCAGCCGTGCCAGCCGTTTCATGTGCCCCGTGCTGTGTATCATTTCATGGAAGGCAGTGCTGTAATACTCGGCGGTTTCCGAAAACTGGTTCAGCAGGGGAAGCACGATGCGGTCTTCCATGGGCTGATAGAAGGCAGCGTCACCTTCGCGGTGTTCCAGCGTCACGCCTTCCCGCTGGATGTATTCGGTGATGATGGCTTCCGCGGTTTCGTCTGCGTTGGCGGGGTTCGGGTTGGTCTGCGTATGCTTTGCGGTGATGCCTTCGCATTGGGAGATATGAAAGACGCTGTAATAGCGGAGGAAAGGCACCTGCTGGATTTCGCCCGTTTCTTCGTCTTCCTTGTCAATCCATTTCCAGAAGACACACAGGGAGGCTTTTTCGCCCTTGCGGACATATCCTTTTTCCTGCTGAACCTGCTTGAAAGTCAGCCATTCGCCAGCCTTGCCAAGCAGCATTTGGTTCAGAAGGCTGTAAGGCTTGCCCGTGGTGTGGGAAATGGCTTTCCCTGCTGCCATCCACGGCTTTTTCCACGGGATGACGCCAGCTTCCATTTCAGAAATCATGCGGTCTGTGATTGTCTGGTAAATATCCATTTTCTTTACTCCCTTCTCTTGTGGGGGAGCAAGGTCTGTGGTAGAATGACCTTGCTCCCCGTGGTTCCTCCCCATAATGTCAAGTAGAATTTGTAGTATTAATGCGGGTTTCCGAGGATTGTATTCATCCAGAAGAGCCGCTGCGCCGGACATTCCTTCGCATCAAAGTGCGGAATCAGCGGTTACAGAGTTCAGCGAACACAAA
>JAILBG010000018.1:0-40033 GCA_024681215.1 Clostridiales bacterium | reverse complement strand
TGGACGGGGAGAGCTTCCGCATCGCCTTCGGGCTGGTGTGCATTTACGGCGCCGCCGCCCTGCTGCGCATGGGCAACTGGACCCAGAACGACACCTTCCGCGCCGCCGGGGACGCCACCTTTGGATCGGGGTTCGGCGACCTCCGCGTGTTACCCCCTCTCCCCACGCGGGGCTCGCCCGAGCGGCCCGTGGGGGCCAGCGCCGCCCTGGCGGTGTTCCGCACGCTGGAAGGGCTGGTGATCGGCTTTTTCGCGGGCTTTTCCAACGCGGCCTCGGTGCTGGTGGGCACGGAGGTGGGGGCCGGGCGGCCGGACACCGCGTACAATCGGGCTTGGCGGCTGGTGTATCTGTGCCAGTTTTTCATCGCCCTGGTCTGCGCGCTGCTCATCGTCCTGCACCGGCCTATCCTGACGCTGATGGGCATGGACGGGGAGAGCTTCCGCATCGCCTTCGGGCTGGTGTGCATTTACGGCGCCGCCGCCCTGCTGCGCATGGGCAACTGGACCCAGAACGACACCTTCCGCGCCGCCGGGGACGCCACCTTCGGAACGGTGCTGGAAATCGTGTTCATGTGGGCGCTGCTGATCCCGGCGGTATGGCTGGGGGGCATGGTGTGGCGCTGGCCCACCCTGGCGGTGTTCGCCTGCTGCTACCTGGACGAGCCCATCCGCTACGCGCTGATGCAGCGGCATCTGTTCCGCGGCGCGTGGATTCGTCCGGTGACGCCGGAAGGCCGGGCGGCCATGCGGGGCTGGACGCCGGGAAAAGGCGTTTCCCACGGCCCCGACGGCGCCGGAAACGATTGACAAAACATGAAGATTTTTATATAATATATCAACAAGTTAAGGAAATCTGGCCGGGCGATCCGGGAGCCATGCGGAATAGACCTGCGCATGCCGGGTGCCGCGCCGGAAAGAAGGAATGCGTATGCAGCATCAAGTGGCCGTCTGCCTGCTGGGGGATATTACCGTCCGGGTAGACGACGATGCGCCCGTTCGGCTTACCGCAAAAAGCCGGATCGGGGCAAGCCTGATGGAATATCTGATCATGCAGCGCGGCCAGCCGGTATCGGGGGCGCGCCTGATCCGCGAGCTTTGGAAGGACCGGACGGGCCGGAACCCCGAGAACGCGCTGAAAACCATGATCAGCCGCCTGCGGTCGCTGCTTCACGGGATCTGCGTGGGGCTGGGCGACTGCGTGGCCAACGGCGCCAGCGGCTATTACTGGCAGACGCTGCCCTGGGTGCAGGTGGACGTGCTGGACCTGATGGACTGCATAGACCGGCTGCGCCAGCGGCCGCCGGAAGCGGAAAAGCGGGAGCTGCTGGAGCGGATCATGGTGGAATACACCGACGATCTGTACAATTCCGGGGATATCAGCAACGGCATCGCCATGGTGAATTATCTGCATAAGGAATACCTGGACGCCGCCTGCGCCCTGGTGGAAATGATGCGGGCGGAGAAGGCCTGGGGCGAGATCTGCCGGGTGTGCCGCCGCGCCCTGGAAATCGACAGCACGGACCGGCAGCTGCGCGCCGAAATGGCGGACGCCGCCGAATGGCTGGAGCGCGGCGAGCGCCGGCGGGGCGATCGCAGGGACGATAGACAGGACGCCGACGAAAACGAGGAGATCCATTCCACCCGGACGGAAACCGGGCGGCAGCTGCGGCTGAACCTGGATCTCATCGCCCGGGAGCTGCAGGAAAAGGACCGGGAACGCCAGGGGCCGTTCTTCTGCGATTATTCGGTATTCAAGGAAATCTACAACATCCAGATGCGCAACCTGGAACGCCTGGGGACCACCATGTTCCTGGGCGTGATGATGGTGACGGGCGAAAACGGGGGGCTGACCTCCGTCAGCCGGGAAAGCGCCATGGCCGCGCTGATGGAGATCCTGCGCAACAATCTGCGCAAGGGCGATATCGTCACCCGGCTGGACGCGGACCTGGTGGCCATGCTGCTGCCCACGGTGAATTATTCCACGGGCAGCATGGTGATGGGCCGGATCGAAAAGCTGTTCGGCAAGGAGTATCCCAGGGGCGGCGTGACGCTGCAGTACCGCGTCAACCCGCTGGGCAACGTGATGGCGTGAAAGCGCAGCGGCGGAAGCGTTTCCTTCCGCCGGTCCGCATACGATCTCACCGAACGATCCCGGCCGCGCCGGCGGCCGACGGAAAGGAGACAGGGACGGTATGAGACACAGGAGGCTGATTTTGTTCCTCGCGGGAGCGTTCCTGATATGCCTGGCGATATTCGCAGGCGGGGGCGCGGCGGCGGAAGGAAACGCCAAATGGCCCGAGAGCCCGGGAAAAGAGATCAAAAAGAGCGAAAAGCTGAAGGTGGATATGAGCAACGCGTCGGAGGGGTATTTCGTCGCGTCCGTGCAGAACAAAACGAAGAAAGCCCTGAAGCTCCGCGTTTCCTTCAAGGGAGAAACGCTGACCTACGATCTGAAGAACACCGGCGACACCGAGGTGTTCCCCTTCCAGATGGGCAGCGGCAGCTATGAGATCACCCTGTGGGAAAACGTTTCGGGGAAGAAATACGCCGCGGCGGGCAAGATCACGGTGACGGTGAAGCTGGCGCGGGAGGACGGGGCGTTCCTCTATCCCAATCAGTACGTGTTCTATACCATCGATTCCAAGGCCTTCCTCAAGGCGGAGGAGCTGTGCAAAGGTAAAACGGACAAGGAAGCCTTCGACGCCGTGTGCGGCTTCATGAAAACCCAGTTCGTCTACGATTTCGTGAAGGCCGCCACCATCAAGCCCGGCGTCCTGCCGGACATCGACGGCAGCTACGATAAGCACATGGGCGTCTGCCAGGATCTGTCCGCCATCATGGCGTGCATGCTGCGCACCCAGGGGATCCCCTGTAAGCTGATGATCGGCTACGCCGATAAGAACTATCATGCCTGGACCGTCACCATCATCGACGGCGAGGAAGTGTTCTTTGATCCCACGGCGGCGCTGAACGCCATATCCAAGCCGAAAAACTATACCGTGGAACGCTGGTATTGACCAGGGATGGAGGGAATGAAAATGAGCAGGAAGAACGTGAACGGCCTGTCTTCGGCCGAGCTGAGCAACTTCTGCGGTCAGGTGGCCCTGATCCTGGAGGCGGGCCTTCCCCTGTACGACGGCATGGAAACCCTGGCCGGGGCCGACAAGGGCAGCGCCAACGCCGATATTTATGCTTCCGCCAGCAAGGGCGTTACCGAAACGGGGTCTTTGTATAACGCGCTGAAGGAAGACGACCGGTGGCCGGATTATCTGGTGGAAATGGTGGGCATCGGCGAGCGCAGCGGCCAGCTGGACAAGGTCATGCGCGGCCTGGAAGAGTATTACGCCAGGGAGGACCGCATCCGTTCCTCCGTGGTCAGCGCCGTCACCTATCCGCTGGTGCTGGGCGTGATGCTGGTGGTCATCGTGCTGATCCTGCTGTGGAAGGTGCTGCCGGTGTTCCGCCGGGTGCTCAACAGCATGGGCGTGGGCATGACGGAATCGGGCAGCACCATGATGCGCCTGGGCGTGGCCGTGGGCTGGATCGTGCTGGCAGTGGTGGCGCTGCTGGTGATCGGGGTGCTGACCATCGCCATCCTGATGCGCACGAAGCACCGGGACAAGGTGATGGGCGCATTGCAGAAGGCGGTGCCCTCCCTGCAGCGGCTGAACCGCCGCCTGTCCGCCTCCCGGGTGGCCAGCGTGCTGTCCATGATGCTCTCCGGCGGCTTCCCCACGGGAGAGGCCCTGGAAATGACCAGCAAGGTGCTCAACGATAAAGAAGCGGCCCAAAAGGTGCAGAGCATCCGGGAAAGCCTGGAGAGCGGCAGCACCTTTGCCGAGGCCGTCACGGAGACCGGCCTGTTCGATGAACTGCATAACCGCATGATCACCATGGGCAGCGCCACCGGCCGGGAAGACCAGGTGCTGGGCAAGCTGGCGTCGCTGTACGAAGAAGAGGTGGAGGACGATATCACCCGCCTGGTGGCAATCATCGAGCCGACGCTGGTGGCCCTCCTGTCCGTGGTCATCGGGGCGGTGCTGCTGGCGGTCATGCTGCCGATGGCGGGCATTCTGTCCAGCCTGTAAGGGCCGGGAAAGGAAACCGATATGAGCCGAAAGGATGTCTTGAAACTGCTGACGATCCTGGCGGTGCTGGTGCTGGCAGTAGCGCTGGTGAACCGGATCGATACCAAGCAGACGCGGGCGGAAAGCGAAATCGTCCACGACGCGGTGAAATCCGCGGCGCTGACGTGCTACGCCGTGGAAGGGGCGTACCCTGTCAGCGAGGAGGAGAGGTACGAGCCGGATTCCCCCTTCTGGCTGTATGCGTACCTGCAATCGGTTTTCCGGATGGAGAAGGAGGACCCCGCCATCCGCTACCTGCGGGAGAATTACCATCTGGCTTACGACCGGAGCCGCTACCTGATCACCTACGACGCCTTCGCTTCGAACCTGCTTCCCGATATCTTCGTTACAGAGAGGAGGCCGTGACGCCTTGAGCAAGCATCAGCCATCCCAGCACGCCATTTCGGGCGTGTTCGTGTTCCTGCTGATGGGCGTTTTCGCGGTGTTCTCCACCGTGATGGTGCTGTTGGGGGCGCGCACCTACAAGTCCACCTCCGACCGCACGCAGCAGCATAACGAAAGCCGCGTGGCCGCCGCCTACGTCCGCAGCATGGTCCGGGCGGACGACGAAAAGGACGAGGTCCTGACGGAGAAGCTGAACGGGATCCCCACCGTGACCATGATCGAAGTGTACGACGGGGATGAATACGTGACGCGGCTGTACGCCTACGAAGGCACGCTGCGGGAGCTGTTCACCGAACGCGCCAACGAATTTGAGCCGGATCTGGGCGAGCCCATCTGCCCCCTGGAGGAAATGAACGCCGAGATCCGTGGCGGGCTGATGACCATTCATCTCAAATCGGCGGACGCGGAAACGGACGTGCAGATCGCCCTGCGCTGTGCGGCGGACGGAGGGGTGAAAGAATGAAGAAGGCCAATCGGAGCAACGCGCTGCTGGTGGAGCTTTTGATCGTGGTGATCTTTTTCATGCTGGCGTCCACCGTGCTGCTGCAGGTGTTCACCGCCTCCAGCAACCAGGGGAAAAAGGCCGGCGCCATCAACGACGCTTTGGTGGCCGCCCAGAATACGGCGGACCGGCTGTACGCCTCCCTGTCGGAGGGGGGCGGGGTGGCCGGCGAGATCCGCGCCCTGCAGGACCTGGGCTTTGAGGCGGACGCCGCTTCCGGCTGGCATCTGGCCGGCGATGGGTTCAGCCTGAGCGCTTATCTGGATACCCAGGACCGGCCCGCCGGCAGGATGCACAGCGCCCAGGTGCAGGCGTACTATGGCGAAGAAAAGCTCTTTGCCCTGCCCGTCGCCTGGTATGAGGAGGTGCAGCCATGAGCGAAAAAAGGAAAAGCAGCGTCAGCCTGGGCCCCGGCGCTTCTTCGCTGATCCTGATCTTCGTGGTGCTGAGCATGAGCGTGCTGGGCATGCTGAGCCTGATGAACAGCCGCAACGACATCCGCCTGAGCGAGCGCAGCGCCGTGGTGGTGGAGGCCGTGTACGCCCTGAACGCCCAGGCGGAGGAAAGCCGGGCGGCGCTGGATCAGATCCTGGCGGAGGAAGATAAGGGCGCTTCGGATGAGGAAGCGTACCTGTCGGCGGTGGAAAGCCGCCTGCCGGAAGCCATGACGCTGGACGGCCGCACCGTGGAATGGACGGAAAGCGACGAGCTGCGCCGTCTGGACTGCGCGGTGGAACTGCAGCCCCTGGGCGCGGACAGCCGGGCGGTATGGGTCCGGTACAAGCTGACTTCGGCCACCGAGGAAGGGATGGATTGGTAATGGAAGGACCCACTTTGACGGAACTGCTGCAAAAAGCAGTGGAAATGGGTGGATCGGACGTATTCATCGTTCCCGGCGCGCCGGTGGCGGTGAAGGTCAATAATAATTTTGTGGATCTGACGCCGAATCGCATCATGCCCACGGATTCGGAATGGCTGGTGCGGCAGATGTACGAATTGTCCCGGCGGGATTTTTCCATGCTGGATAAGGAAGGGGACGACGACTTTTCCTTCGCCATCCTCAACGTCAGCCGCTTCCGCTGCAACGCTTACCGTCAGCGCGGCACCTATGCCGCCATCGCCCGTATCGTGAATTTTGAGCTGCCGGATTACCGCAGCATGAACATTCCCGACATCGTGATGACCCTGGCGGCTCAGCGCAGCGGTATGATCCTGGTGACCGGCCCCGCCGGCAGCGGCAAGAGCACCACCCTGGCTTGCATGGTGGACCGGATCAACGCCACCCGCAACGCCCATATCGTCACCATCGAGGACCCCATCGAATACCTGCACCGGCACCAGAAATCCCTGGTGAGCCAGCGCGAGGTGCCCAACGACGCCGCCACCTTCGACCGCGCCCTGCGCGCAGCCCTGCGCCAGGCGCCGGACGTGATCATGCTGGGCGAAATGCGCGATCTGGATACCATCCGCACCGCCATTACCGCCGCGGAAACGGGGCATCTGCTCCTTTCCTCCCTGCACACCATCGGCGCCGCCAAAACGGTGGACCGCATTATCGACACCTTCCCCGCCGAGCAGCAGAGCCAGATCCGCGTGCAGCTGAGCATGGTGCTCAAGGCCGTGGTGTCCCAGCGCCTGGTGCCCACGGTGGACGGCGGCCGCGTGCCCGTCTTTGAGGTGATGACGGTGAACGCCGCCATCCAGAATATGATTCGCGACGGGCGCACCCATCAGATCGACAACGTGATTTACGGCGGCAGCGACCAGAGCATGATGTCCATGGACGCGGAGCTGCAGCGCCTGGTGCGGGCGGGACGCATCACCCGGGATATCGCCCTGATCCACGCGTCCAACCCGGAAACGCTGTCCAAACGCATCTGATACCCGATCAGAACGAGGGGAAGCTATGGAGCATATCCTGTATGCGGAGATCTACCTGATCTGCAGCATCGTGGTGGGATTGCTGTTCGTGTGGACGGCAAAAAGGGAAACGTTATCCACGCCGGAAAGAAAGCTGAAGTGTGTTTTCGGCTGGTTTTTGTGCAATTTTCTGGCGAATTTCTTTTTCACCCTGGCCAACAGGCTGCTGACGGGGCCGATGCAGCGGCCGCTTTCCGTCGCGCTGAAAACCCTGTATTTCCTGACCATGATCTGCAGCGTGGGCGCCTGGTGTGCGTATGCGGAGGCGGTGCAGAAAACGTCGCTTAAGCGCTACCGCCTCACCATGAGCGTAGTGGGCGCGGCCCTGGCGCTGAGCCTGGTCCCCCTGATCGCCAATTTCTTTACCGGCTCCATGTTTTATTTTGACGAAGAGTGCGTGTATCATCGCAGCACGGCCTTCAATTATTTCATGCTGTACCTGTTTGCGGTGTCGGCGTCCTTCTCGGTGCGGCTGATCCTCCATGCCAGAACGGAAAGCGATCCCAACCAACGCAGCGCCCTGCAGCAGACGGCCCTGTTCCCTTTGTGCCTGCTGCTGGCCTGGGTGCTGTGCTTCGTGGGCGAATCCGTGCCGGTGATCGTGGTGTGCATCATGATCGAAATGCTCTTCATGTACACCGGCGCCAACAATCAGCTGATCTCCAAGGACAAGCTGACCCAGGTGAACAACCGCCAGAATCTGATCAGCTTCCTGAATTACAAGGTGCATACCCACGAGGAGAAGCTGTTCATTTTCATGGTGGACGTGGATTATTTCAAGGAAATCAACGATACCTACGGCCACCTGGAGGGCGACAACGCCCTGGTGGACGTGGTGAGCGCGCTGAAGAAGGCCTGCATCCCCTTCCGGAAGCGGCCGTACATCGCCCGCTACGGCGGGGACGAATTCATCGTGGTGCTGGAGGGCACCGTCGGCGACGCGGCGGCCATGAAAACCAGCATCCCGGAGATCCTCCGGGAAAGCAAGCGGGCGGATGCGCCCTACGCCCTGCAGGTCAGCATCGGCATGGCGGAGTACGATCCCGGCATGACGCCAAACGATATGATCGCCGCCGCGGACGAGGAGCTTTACGAAATCAAGCGGAACAGACGGTGAAGCCGCCGTCCGCCGGGGAAAACCGATGTCCGGGAGGGGCCCCTCCCGGCGCGGGGTGCGGGGCCGCAGCGGTCCCGTTTTTTGATGAGAATTCGATATATCTGAACGCCCGCCCTGCGTGATGCGGGGCGGGCGTTGCGTTTGTTTTCGCTTCGGGTGCGCTGGGCGATCAGCCCAAGTGCCAGATCTTCTCGTTGTATTCGCGGATGGTGCGGTCGGAGGAGAAGATGCCGGAGCAGGCGGTGTTGGTGACGGCCATTTTCAGCCACTTTTCCCGGTCCTGGTAATCGGCGTTCACCCGGCGCTGGGCCATGGAGTAGGAGCCGAAATCCTTGAGGACGAAATAGGGATCGGAGAAGAGCAGGTTGTGGTAGATATCCTGCAGGGCGGCGGGGTTTTCCGGCATCAGGGTGCCGTCGATGATCTGGGTGAGGGCCTTGCGCAGCTCGCTGTTGCTTTCGTAGATGTGCATGGGGGAATAGGAGCCTTCCCGGTAGAGGGAGGAAACGGTGTCCGCCCGCATGCCGAAGATATAGATATTGTCCATGCCCACCTGCTGGGCGATCTCCACGTTGGCGCCGTCCATGGTGCCCATGGTCACCGCGCCGTTCATCATGAATTTCATGTTGCCGGTGCCGCTGGCTTCCTTGCCGGCGGTGGACAGCTGCTCGGACAGCTCCGCGGCGGGGATCAGGTATTCGGCGGCGGAAACGCAGTAGTTTTCCAGGAACACCACCTGCAAAAATTCCTTGGCCCGGGGGCTGCGGTCGATCAGCTTGGAAATGGCGATGATCATGCGCAGGATCTGCTTGGCCATGTAGTATCCGGGGCTGGCCTTGGCGCCGAAGACGAAGGCCCGGGGCGTCATGGTGTAATCAGGATCGTCCATGATGCGGTTGTAGAGCACCATGATATGCAGGGCGTTGAGCAGCTGGCGCTTGTATTCATGCAGCCGCTTGGCCTGCACGTCCAGCATGAAATCGGGATTCAGCTTCACGCCCTGATGCATGGCCAGGCGGTTGGAGAACGCCACTTTGTTCTGGTATTTCACCTTGGCGAAGGCTTCCCGGAAGGCGGCGTCGTCCCGGAAGGGCAGCAGATCCCGGAGCTTTTCGGGGTCCCGCACCCAGCCATCGCCGATGGCGCTGCAGATCAGGTCCCGCAGGCCTTCGTTGCAGCCCATCAGCCAGCGGCGGTGGGTGATGCCGTTGGTGATGGCGGAGAACTTGCGGGGAGAGAACTTGTAATAATCGTGGAAGGTTTCCTTCTTGAGGATGTCGCCGTGAAGCTGGCTGACGCCGTTGACGGAGTAGCTCATGGCCACGCACAGGTTGGCCATATGCACCTGGCCGTAAGCGGTGATGGCCATGCCGGCGATGCGGGGATCGGTGCCGTTCATGTAGTGATCGGCCAGCCGCGCGCAGACGCGGCGGTTGATCTCCTGCAGAATCATATAGATCCGGGGCAGCAGATTGCGCATCATGTCCTCGGGCCACTTTTCCAGGGCTTCGCTCATGACGGTGTGGTTGGTATAGGCCACGGTGTGCTGCACGATCCAGCTGGCCTCGTCCCAGCCCAGGCCCTCCTGGTCCATCAGCAGCCGCATCAGCTCGGGGATCGCCAGGCCCGGATGGGTGTCGTTGATGTGAATGGTCATTTTTTCCGGGATCTTGCGGAAATCATTGCCGAAGCGGCGTTTGAAATCCTTGAGGGCGTACTGCAATGTGGCGCTGGTGAAGAAATAATGCTGCTTGAGGCGCAGCTCCTTGCCCTCGTAGTGGTTGTCTTCGGGGTAGAGCACCTTGCTGATCACGGAGGCCAGCTCCTGCTCGTGCATGGCGCGGGTATAATCGCCGCTGTTGAAGGAATGCAGGTCCATGGTCTTGACGGAGCGCGCGCGCCACATGCGCAGGGTGTCCACCGTTTCGCAGTCGTACCCGGCCACGGGCATATCGTAGGGCACGGCTTCCACGGAATAGTAGTCCCTCAGGACGTAGCGGGTGCGGCCGAACACTTCCTCAGTCTCCACCCGGCCGCCGTAATTCACCTGGCACACGTCCTCCATGGCGGGCACTTCCCACACGTTGCCGTTTTCCAGCCAGTTGTCCGGCACCTCCACCTGCTGGCCGTTCAGGATCTTCTGGCGGAACAGGCCGTATTCGTAGCGGATGGTGCAGCCCATGGCGGGCAGGGAGAGGGAGGCCAGGCTGTCCATGAAGCAGGCGGCCAGGCGGCCCAGGCCGCCGTTGCCCAGGCCGGGCTCCGGCTCTTCCTGGATCACGGCGTGCCAGTCGATGCCCAGTTCTTCCATGGCCTGGCGGTAATTGTCGATGCTGCACAGGTTCAGCACGTTGCAGTGCAGCGCGCGGCCGGTGAGGAATTCCACGGAGAGGTAATACAGCCGCTTGGCGGTGGAGTGCTTATCCTTTTCCCGGTAGGCCACCCATTTCTGCATGATCTGGTCCCGCACGGTGGAGGCCAGGGCGTTGTAGATCTGCTGGTTCGTGGCGTCGCTGAGGGTGCGGCCGTTGTAGCGCTGCAGCTTTCCGATGATGGATTGCTTGATGGATTCTTTATCGAATTGCGTGGTAGGCATGCTGTCCCATCCTTCCGTGCGGCGCGGATCTTTCCCATTCCCGCACCGCTGTTTCAAGGCCGCGCGGCGCACGGCCGGGTAGTATTATACCATGCTTTGCGCCCATCGCCAATAGGAAATTTGGGAGAACCCCGGGGCGAAACGTACCAAACACAGGGAAAAAGGGGAAGGGCGGAATGAAAAAACCTCCCCGGAAAGGGGAGGAAAAGCGCAAAAGGACGCGGACCGCTTACGCGTTGAGGGCCGCGATGATGTCCGGCAGCAGCCGGTCCACGGCGTCGTTGTCCAGCTGGCAGGTGCCGGCGTTGCGGTGGCCGCCGCCGCCGTAGCGCAGGCACAGCTCGCCGATGTCGGCCCGGGAGGCCTTGTTCACGATGGATTTGCCGATCATGACGGCGGTGTTCTGCTTGCGGAAGCCCCAGGCCACGTGCACGGAGATCTCGGCTTCGGGATACAGGGCGTAGATCATGAAGCGGTTGCCCGCGTGGATGATTTCCTCATTCCGCAGATCCAGCACCACCACCTTGCCCTCCACCCGGGCGATGCGCCGGAGCTGGGCCTTGAATGCCTCGGCCTGCTCAAAGTACAGATCCACCCGCTCTTTCACGTCCGACAGAGCCAGGATCTCGTCGATGGGATGGTCCATGCAGTAGGAGATCAGCTCCATCATCAGATCGTAATTGGAGATGCGGAATTCCCGGAACCGGCCCAGGCCTGTGCGGGGGTCCATCAGGTAATGCAGCAGCACCCAGCCCTTGGGGTTGAGGATCTCGTCCACGGTAAAGTCCGCGCTGTCGCCTTTGTCCACGGCGGCGAGCAGTTCCTCGCTCAGGCCGGGGAAGGCGGCCTTCCCGCCGTAGTAGTCGTAGACCACCCGGGCGGCGCTGCGGGCGTTGGGGTCGATGACGAGCTTATGGCCGGTTTCCTGGGCCCTGAGGCGGTCGATCTAGCTTTCGTGGTGGTCGAAGGCCAGGGAGACCCGGGGATCGTAGGGCAGGTTGGTGGTGATGTCGTTTTCCGTCAGCTCCACCTTGCCGTCCTGCACGTCCTTGGGATGAACGAATTTGATCTCGTCAATGAGGCCCTTTTCGCGCAGCATCATGGCGCAGGCTAGGCCGTCGAAGTCGCTGCGGGTGACCAGCCGTTTTTTCTGTTCCATGGTTTGCCTCCTGAATCTTTTTGAATCATTCTGTGCGGATTTTTTCTGGAAATATTATACCAGAGAGCCAGCGGCGGGTCAAGGACGCCGCGGCCGCTGGGGACAGAAAAATGCCCGCGCGCAAGGCGCGGGCAGGGGAAAGGGGATGGGGGGAATGTCAGAAGCCGTAGTACATGTACAGATTGTTCACCGACCAGTCCGGCACCCAGGCGCGGCGCATCTGGTTCAGGCCCTGATCGAAGAACTCCACCTGGATGAAATCGCTGCTGTCGCCCTGGACGTAGCCGTAGATCGTGCATTGGACCCCGGCGGGGAGCTTGCGGCTGATGGCCCGGTATTCGTAGGAGGGGCCGTAGTAGCCCTCCATTTCGTATCCGATGGTGCAGGTGCCCAGGGGGTATTCCTCGGGAATATAGTTGATGTTCACGTCGCTGAAGCGCTTCAGGCCTGTGTACGCCCAGTATTTCTGCCCTTGGGAGCGGAATTCCACCTGCAGCCACCAGATCTCGTTCACATCGTCCCAGGCCTTTGAAAGCACGGTCACCCGGTCTCCCGCGCGCAGGAAGGAGCCCGGCTCGTCATATTTGGTGCTGGGGCCGGTGCGGGTGGAGAGGCGCTGGTTCAGCGTGCCGGTGACGCTGGCGTACTGGGTGTAATTGCCGCTGCTGGAAGTGCTCTGCTGCGGGGCGGTATTGGGCACGTAGACGCCGTTGACGTAATTGTAGCCCGATGCCCGGGCCGTGCCGTCGTTGGGGCAATAGTTGGAGGTGTTCCAGGTATCGCACACGGGGCAGTACCACAGGTCGCCGTCCGCCAGGACGGGCGCGCAGGCGGCCAGCAGCATCGCAGCCAGGAGCAGCGCGGCAAGTATCTTCATTGTTCTCTTCCTCCTTGAAGCCCTCTGCGGGCGGCTCTGGGATCTTTCCCATCGTCTTGTCGACCATATAACGGAAACCGGGCAGCTTTTCATCCGGGGAAATGCCGCTTTTTGATAAAAATTCTGCATTTTTCCGCGTTTTCCTTCCGGCGCGCCCGGAAGATCCCTTTTTTGCCCTTCGCGCAAGGGAAAAACAAGCCTTCCGGCTGGGAAAATAATCGACAAAAAAACAATGGACAAAACGCGCCGCTGCATATATAATAGGACTGTGTAATGTAGCTAAAGTGAAGCTTTATGCCCATTACGACCAACAAAGCAGCGCGTCCGGGGCCCCTCATGCGGTCCGCGGGGCGCAGGGGAAAGGCGGTTTTGCAAAAGTGCAAAAGAAGAAAACGGAATGGCAGGAACCGCAGCAGGCTGCTGCAGCCGTTGATCTGGAAAAAAATGACGGGGAAATAGAGATCGATATGCTGGATCTGCTGTACCACCTGGTGGACAAGCTGCCGCAGATCCTGATTGCCGGCGCGGTGTGCGCCCTGGTGACGGCCATGTGGGTGTTCTTCGTGGAGAAACCCGCCTACCAGGCCACCAGCAAGCTGTATGTGCTCTCCTCCGATTCTCTGGTCAGCCTGCAGGATCTGCAGCTGGGCACCTCTCTCGCCAACGACTATATGCAGGTGTTCAGCAACGTGGAATTGCATGAAAGCGTCCGGGACGAGCTGAACCTGGATTATACCAACGAACAGCTGGACCGCATGGTATCCGTTTCCAACCCCGCCAACACCCGCATCGTGGTGATCACGGTGACCTCCCCCAAGAGCCAGGACGAGGCCATGAAGATGGCGGAAGCCTATGCCAAGAAAGGGCAGAAGTTCATCGCCGTCCGCATCATGAACGACGACCCCTACGACGTGCAGGACGATGGGCGCCTCAAGCATGAGCCCACCCTGTTCGAGCGGCCCACCGAACGGGCGGTATCCCGTCAGCGGGTGCTCAGGATCGTGCTGTTCTTCCTGCTGGGCGCGCTGGCCATGGCCGCGTTCCACGTGATTTACTTTATTGCCGACGACCGGATCACCACCAGCGAATTCATTGAGAAGCGCACCGGCATCACCACCCTGGGCATGATGCCGATCCTGAACGAAGGCGCGACGGGCGACCTTGCCCCGGCGGACAAAAAGTAAAGGAAAGATAAGAAATGAAAAACGCAGTGATTCATAATCTGAAAAAGCTGGATTACGTGGGCACGGAAGCGCTGAACACCATCTGCAGCAATCTTTCCTTTGCCGGGAAAAACCTGAAAAAGATCGTATTTACCAGCTGTTCCTCCTCGGAAGGCAAAACGTTCCTGACGCTGCAGATCGCCAACGCCCTGGCCAAGCGCGGCAAGCGCGTGGTGCTCATCGACGTGGACGTGCGCCGCTCGGTGCTGGTGTCCCGCCACAGGATTGACCTGGGGGATCAGCCCCTGGGCCTCACCCATTACCTCACCGATCATTGCGGGATGGAAGATATCATTTATGAAACCAGCATCCCCAATCTGTATCTGATCCCCGCGGGGCGCAACACCTCCAATCCCCTGCCGCTTCTGACCAGCAAGGAATTCCAGAACCTGATGGAATACTGTGGCGAGAATTTTGATCTGGTGCTGCTGGACGCGGCCCCCATCGGGCTGGTGATCGACGCCGCGGAAGTGGCGCGGTGCTGCGACGGCGCGGTGTTCATTACCCGTTACCGCAAGACCCGCACCCGGGAAATGAACATGGCCAAGCAGCAGATCGAGCAGGCCAACTGCCCGGTGGTGGGCTGCATCATCAACGCCGTCACCATGGATACCTTGAGCGCCCGGAAGAATTACAGCAATTCCTATTACTCCCATTACAATTCTTCCTACAACGAAAGCGTAAAGGGCAAGAAAAAGAAGGACGCCGACTGAGAAACGGCGCGGGATCCCCGGCTTGTCTGGCACAGGCAGGCCGGGGTTTTTCTGCTCTGAGCGGAAAAAGAAAGGGGGAGGCGCGCGTGCGGCTGACGACGCTCTGCTATGTGGAAAAGGACGGCTGCTGGCTGATGCTGTACCGGGTAAAAAAGGCCGTGGATGAAAACGCGGGAAAGTGGATCGGCATCGGCGGCCACCTGGAGGAAAACGAATCCCCGGAGGAGTGCGTGCGCAGGGAAGCCCGGGAGGAAGCGGGGATCGAGCTGAAGGAGCTGCGGCTGCGGGGCGTGATCACCTTCATCCTGCCGGACTGGGGGAACGAATTGACCTTCCTGTACACCGCCCGCACGGACGCGGCTGCGCTGCCCGCGTGCCCGGAGGGGACGCTCCGGTGGGTGCCGATGGAGGAGGTGGATCGATTGCCCCTCTGGGAGGGCGACCGGGTCTTCCTGCCGCTGTTGCGCACCCGCGGGGACTGCTTTTCCCTGAAGCTGGTCTACGCGCCGGGGGGACGGCTGACATCCTGGGCGCTGGAGGAATGAACGGGCGAACGGAAGGAAAGCGTGCTTTTTGACGGCTGGGAAATGAAAGAGCATAGAAAATTCCCCCCTGGAAGCGATTGACGCGGCGGGAGCTTTCAGTTTATGATGGGATCAGAAACAAATCTGTCCGTCAGCCTGGAAAGGAAGGATCGTATGGAGAACTTTACCTTTTATTCCCCTACCTGCTTCGTATTCGGCAAAGACACCGAAAGCCGCGCCGGCAGCCTGGTGAAGCGCTTTGGCGGCACCAGGGCGCTGATCCATTACGGCGGGGGCAGCGCCCTGCGCTCCGGGCTCATCGGCCGGGTGCAGGAATCCCTGGAGAAGGAGGGCGTTCCCTACGTGCTGCTGGGCGGGGTGCAGCCCAATCCCCGCAGCGGCCTGGTGTACGAAGGGATCGGGCTGTGCCGCCGGGAGAAGATCGACTTTATCCTGGCGGTGGGCGGCGGCAGCGTGATCGACTCCGCGAAGGCCATCGCCGCCGGCACGGTGTACGATGGGGATTTCTGGGATTTTTACAGCGGGAAGCCCATTGAACGGGCTCTGCCCGTGGGCACGGTGCTCACCATCGCCGCCGCCGGCAGCGAGGGCAGCCCGGACAGCGTCATCACCAAGGAGGAGGGCATGTTCAAGCGCGGGGCCAGCGGCGACGCCATCCGTCCCCGGTTTTCCATCCTGAACCCCGCCCTGACCCAGACCCTGCCGCCCTACCAGACCGCCGCGGGCATCACCGACATCATGGCCCACCTGTATGAGCGGTATCTTACCAACACCAAAGAAGTGGAAGTGACCGACCGCCTGATCGAAGCGCTGCTGCTCACCATGATCCACGAAGGCCCCCGGGTCATCGCCGATCCAAATAACTACGACGCCCGCGCCAACATCATGTGGGCCGGGATGATGGCCCACAATAATTCCTGCGGCGTGGGCCGCAGCCAGGACTGGAACAGCCACAACATCGAGCACGAGCTCTCCGCCCTGTACGACTGCGCCCACGGCGCGGGCCTGGCGGTGACCATGCCGGCGGTATTCACCTATGTGATGGAGCACGACGTGATGCGTTTTGCCCAGGTGGCCGTGCGGGTCTGGGGTTGCCAGATGGATTTTGCCCACCCCGAAAACACCGCGCGGGCGGGCATCGAAGCGCTGCGGAATTTCCTCACGTCCATCGGCATGCCCCGGAATTTTGCCGAGCTGGGCGCGAAGGAGGAGGATATCCCCGCGCTGGTGGAGGCCCTGTGCCGGGGCGACGGGCGGCAGGGCAGCATTTCCGGCTTCGTGACGCTGGATGAGGAGGACTGCGCGAACATTTACCGCATGATGGTTTGACTTTACTCCCGCCCGGAGGTCCGGCCCGCCCCGCGATCCGGGTGATTCCCGGCGGGAGGATGGGCGTTACGGGCCGGAAACTGCTAAAAAACATGCGTAGGAGGGAACAACCATGAAGAAGCTTTTGTTTGTTCTGATCCTGGCGCTGCTCAGCTGCTCCGTCTGCCTGGCCGAGCCTGTTCCCGATACGGCCGGATTGCTCATCGAAGCGGAAAACGTCTACATGCAGACCGCCATCGAGGAGGCCGTCGAGGGGATCACCCTGCGTCATGGCGGCCCCTTCGGCGCGGTGATCGTGCGGGACGGAGAGATCGTCGGCCAGGGGCACAACATGGTGCTGGCCAATAACGATCCCACCTGCCACGGCGAGATATCCGCCATCCGGGACGCCTGCGCGAAAATGGGCACCTACGACCTGACGGGGTGCGAGCTTTATACCACCGGAGAGCCATGCCCCATGTGTCTGTTTGCGTGCCTGTGGGCGAATATCGGCAGGGTGTATTACGGCTGCACCATTGAGGACAACGCGCTGATCGGCTTCCGGGACGAAGCCTTTGATTCCCTGTCCGGGGACAGGGAACAGCTGGGCGATTATCTGGTTTGCGTGGACCGGGACGCGTGCCTGGAACTCTTCGCCCTGTATACGGAAATGGAGCATACGATCTATTGAGCATACGGCCCGCGCAAAAGGAATGAAACGACGGAGAAACGCTCGGACAAAGAGACGAACGCAAAATGATAATTGAATTGATCGGCTATCTCGGTTCCGCGCTGGTGGTGTTTTCCATGCTGATGACGTCCATCGTGAAGCTGCGCGTGGTCAACACCGTCGGATGCGTCATTTTTACGGCCTATGCCCTGGTGATCGGCTCCTATCCCACGGCGCTTATGAATCTGTGCCTGATCGGGATCAATGTTTTCCAGCTTTTCCGCCTGTTCCGGGATCAGAAGCAGTATGATCTGATCGACACGGATCTCGGGGACGGCTATGTTTCCTATTTTCTTGAAAAAAAATCGGCGGATATCCGCGCCTGGTTTCCGGATTTTTCCGCGCAGGGATTGCAGGCGGATCTGGTTTTTCTCGCGTGCTGCGATAACAATCCGGCCGGCGTTTTCATAGCAAAGCGGGGAAGCGCGCCGGACGAAGCGGAGATCCTGCTGGACTATGCCGCGCCGGCATACCGGGATACCTCCGTCGGGCGTTTCCTGTACGCGCAGCTGAAGCAGAGGGGCTTGAGGACCCTCGTGTTCAGAATGGACGCTTCCAAGCACGTGGATTACATGACGAAAATGGGATACCGGAAAGACGGCGACGATTATGTGCTGAAAATGTGAACGGTCCGCCGCATGCCCGGGAGAGCCGCGGCAGGACAAACGGAAAACCGCCGCATCGGAGCAGGAGGGAAATAAAATGGATCAGCTGACGCACCGCCGGGCAAAGGCCCGTCTGCAGCTTCTGAACCCGGACGGGACGCCGGCGGGAAACCGGCCTGTCCGGGTGGATCAGCAGACCCACCGGTTTCTGTTCGGCTGCGGCGCTTTCGACGCCGTGGCGATGATGAAAACGGCGGAGGAAGGGCAGAAGGCCTTCCTGCGGGAACGCATGGATAAATAGCTTTCATTGTTCAATTACGGCACGCTGCCCTTTTACTGGGGCCGGTACGAGCCCGTGGATGGGCAGACCGCCTATGCCGAAACCATGGCGGCGGCGAAGTGGCTGCGGGAAAGGGGCGTCGCGGTGAAGGGCCATCCCCTGTGCTGGCACACCGCCTGCGCCCCCTGGCTGATGCAGTATGACAACGCGGAAATCCTCCGCCGCCAGATCGCGCGCATCCGCCGGGACGTGACGGCCTATAAGGGCGTCATCGGGCTGTGGGATGTGATCAACGAAACGGTGATCATGCCGATCTTCGATAAGTACGATAACGCCGTTACCCGCATCTGCCGGGATCTGGGCCGTGTCCGCCTGGTGAAGGAGGTGTTCGCCGCGGCGAAGGAGAGCGATCCCGGCGCCGTTCTGCTCATCAACGATTTCAACACCGGCCCGGCCTATGAAAAGCTGCTGGAGGAGCTGCTGGAGGCGGATGTGCCCATCGGCGCCATCGGCATCCAGAGCCATCAGCACCAGGGGTATTGGGGATTGGAAAAGCTGAACGACGTGCTGACGCGCTTTTCCCGCTTCGGCCTGCCGATCCATTTTACCGAAAACACCCTGATTTCCGGCGCGCTTATGCCCGCGTACATCGAGGACCTGAACGACTGGCAGGTGCCCGAATGGCCCAGCACTCCGGAGGGGGAGGACAGGCAGGCCCGGGAGATCGCGGAAATGTACGGCGTGCTGTTTACCCATCCGCTGGTGGAGGCCATCACCACCTGGGATTTCAACGACGGCTGCTGGCTGAAAGCCCCCTCGGGCTTCGTGCATGCGGACAACAGCGAAAAACCGGCCTATCACGCGCTGAAAAGCCTGATCCATGGCGCGTGGGAGACCCATGAAACGCTGAAAACGGATGAAAACGGCCGCCTCTCCTTTACCGGCTTCAAGGGCGATTACCTCCTCCGCACCGACAGCGGAACGGCTGTCCTTTCGCTGGACGGAGACAGGCACGATACCGTACAGCTGGGATAAAAAAACATGCGCCCGACGGAAAGCTGTTCTTCCCGCCGGGCGTTTTTTGATGAATGGCAAAAGCGTTACGGCAGCTGCGGCGCGTGAAACGAAAAATCGGTAAACACGGCGCAGCCGCCGGTCTCCTTTTCCGCCGTCAGGAACAGGCCCGGGCGGTTGCCGGTGAAATGCTGCAGGCTGAAAACCATCTCCGCGCTGCGGACCGGCGTTTCTACGCCGCCGGCTTCTCCGCGGAAGAAAACGGTGTCCGCGGGCTCGCCCCAGAACTGCATGTCCATTCGCAGACGCGCCGACGTGACGTTTTCGGGCAGGGCCAGCAGCTTTTCTTCCGGCCGGCCCTCCTGCCCGTACGCGAGGAACAGCCTTTCCCCTTCCCGCCGCAGGGCGATGTACCGCCATTTCGCCTGCAGGCAGCACAGGCCCGCCGCGTCGCCGTCCCGGAGGGCGCCGCCCTCCACGCGGACGGAAACGGCGGTCCGGGGGAATACGGCCCGGCGGGTCAGGATGTTCTGCGTCTGGGGGAGGGAGGGGCTCGTCCGCCGCGCCGTCAGGGTCAGCGTTCCGCCGTCCAGGGTAAAGCCCGCCGGGTCCGGCAGGTGGTTCCATTCCCACACGTTTTCATCCGTGAACGGCGCTTTTTCCGGGGCCAGCGGCTTACAGACGCGGTCCGGCCGGGTGCTGAAGGCGGTCACCCGGGCCAGGCCCTTTTCCGGCACGGGCCAGCCGTCTTCCCATCGCAAGGGGATGAGCACCGGGCAGCGGCCTACCGCCCCCATATCCTGCATCCACAGCGCCCACCAGCGGCCGTCCGGAGAGTCCGCCACGGGCCCTTGGGCGATCCCCGCGCCGCGGTAGCCCAGGTCTTCGTCAAAGATGACGCGGCCGATGAATTCGCCGTCGAGGCTGTCCGTCCGCAGGCAGCTTTCCACCCGCCGCCAGCGGTCCTTCCGGGAATGAATGACAAAAAGGTAATAATACCCGTTGATTTTGTAAATGTGGCTGCCCTCGTAGCCCAGGAAGCCGCCCGGCCCGCTGTCGGCGATCACCCGGTCCAGTCCGCCGGGTTTGGGGCCGGAGAGATCGTCCTTCAGCTCGGTCAGACGGATCTGCCGGTTGCCGTATACGATGTACGACCGTCCGTCGTCGTCGAACAGCAGCGAAGCGTCGTGGTAAAATCCCTCCGTGCCGATGCGCTCCCAGGGGCCAGCGACGTCCGGGGCGCGGTAAAGATAGGTTTTATGGGAATCGTTGGCGCAGAACACCGCGTAGAAGCAGCCCCGGTGATACCGCAGGCTGGCGGCCCACATGCCCTTGCCGTAGACGTTTTTTCCGTCCTCCAGGCGCCAGGCGGGGTTGTCCTCCAGGCGGCGGAACACATGGCCGCAGACCTCCCAGTGCATCAGGTCCCAGGACCTAAGCAGCACGCCGCCGGGCAGGAAATACATGGTGGTGGAGATCATGTACCAGGTATCGCCCACGCGGATCACGTCCGGGTCCGGAAAATCGCTGCAGGTGACGTAGGCGCTGCCGGTGACGGGGACAAGCTGTTCCATTTCGGGTCCCTCCTGCTGAAAACACTGCCTGTAATGCGGCGGATGAACGCATGACAATTATACCAGATCAGAGGAAAAACGCCAGGGCGGCCGATGAATTTTGGACAATGAAACCGCGCATTCTTTCTGGCTTTTTTTCCCGGCGCATGCTACAATGATGCGGGGCGGCGCGAAATGCGCGCTGCATATCCCCGGAGAAACGCGATGCGGAGGGAAACCCATGGAATTCGTCATACGGGACAACCGGATCTGGTTCACACGGGCGGGGGAGACGGGCGTGGTCAGCGTGCCGGCGGAGGGCTGCATCCGTTTCCAGGCCACGGCTTCCTCCAGGCTGGAGACGCAGGATTGGACGCTGCTGCCCCGGGAAACGGCGGCCGAGATCTGGCGGGACGGGGAGGACGTATGGCTGCGGACCGGGCGGCTGAAGGTCTGGTTTGAAAAGTGGGGCCGGGTCACCTATTTCATCGGGGAGAGGGCGGTCCTGCGGGAGCAGCCGGAAATGACCTTCACCACGGGCTACCGAAATTACCGCAGCGTGGGCAGCGGCCTGTGGGCCATACGGGCCACCTTTGAGCCCGACGAAAACGAGCAGTTCTACGGCCTGGGGCACGAAAGGATGAACGTGTTCAGCAAAAAGGGCTGCACCGTGGATCTGCGCCATGTGAACACCAAGGCCGCCATCCCTTACGTCTATTCCTCCCTGGGGTACGGCTTCCTTTGGAACATGCCCTCCACCGGCACCGTGGAGCTGGGCTTCAACCGTACCCGCTGGAACAGCGACTGCGCGAAAACCATGGATTACGTGGTCATCGCCGGCAGTCCCCGGGAGGCCAGCGAAAAACTGGCGGATCTGACGGGCCACGCCCCCATGATCCCGGAATACGCCCTGGGCTTCTGGCAGTGCAAGCTGCGCTACGAGCGGCAGGAGCAGGTGCTGGAGGTGGCCCGGAAGTATCGGGAGCTGGGCGTGCCGTTATCGGTGATCGTGATCGACTATTTCCACTGGACGGAGCAGGGGGATTACCGGTTCGACCCCGCTTACTGGCCCGATCCCGGGGCGATGGCGGAGGAACTGCACAAAATGGGCATCCGCCTGATGGTTTCCATGTGGCCCACCATCAACGAGCACAGCGAAAACTATCATTACATGCTGGAGCACAACCTTTTGATCCGCACCGCCCGCGGCAGCAACCGGGTGTTCGATTTTTACGGCCCCCAGGCCGAGATCGACCCTACGAATCCGGAATGCCGGAAATATGTGTGGAAAAAGCTGAAGGAAAACTATATCGACAGCGGCGTGGACCTGTTCTGGTTCGACGAGGCGGAGCCGGAGATCCATCCCGAGCAGTTCGATAACCTGATCCTCTACGCGGGCCGGGGAGACGAAACGGCGCTGCTCTATCCGTATTATTACAGCCAGCTGGTTTACGACGGCATGAAGGAAATGGGCCGGGAGGATATCATTACCCTGTCCCGGGCGGCGTATACCGGCGCCCAGCGCTTCGGCACGCTGGTGTGGTCCGGGGACATCCGCTCCACCTTCGAGAGCCTGACCGAGCAGATCAAATCCGGCCTGAACATGGCCATGTGCGGCCTGCCCTGGTGGACCACCGACATCGGCGGCTTTTACGGCGGGGACATCCGCAGCGATTATTTCCGGGAGCTGATCGTGCGATGGTTCCAGTACGGCGTGTTCTGCCCCGTGATGCGGCTGCACGGCAGCCGGGACGGGCACGACCGGAGCCGGGACATCAAGGAGCCCAGCGGCGGGGACAACGAGATCTGGAGCTTCGGGGAAGAAAACCTGCCCATCCTGAGGGACCTGATCGCCCTGCGCTGCCGCCTGATCCCCTACATTGCGAAGCACATGCAGGAAGCCTCTCAGCACGGGATCCCGGTGATGCGCCCCATGTTTTTCGATTTTCCTCAGGACCTGGTCTGCTGGACTGTGGGAGATCAGTACATGTTCGGCGGCGATATCCTTTTCGCGCCCATCTCCGTCCAGGGGCAGACGGAACGCGAAGTATACCTGCCGGAAGGCAAATGGACGCTGACCAAAGACGGGAAAGTGTACGAAGGCGGCCGGTGGGTCCGCGTGCATGCGGAGAAACGCGAGTTCATCGCCTTCGTTAGAAGCGGCGCCGGGGTGCTCGGCGCATTCCGGCCGTAAAACGCGCCGATACGGCGGGAAAGGAGGAGGAAATCATGGTACGCTGCATTGTTTCCGCTCCATGCAGGGCCTGAGGAGCCTGTATGGAGACGATCCCATTCCTCGGGCTTTGCTCTTTGATTTTGATTTGAAAAGGAGCAAAGACAATGATGAACGGCAAAAAGCTGAAAACCTTTTATATCCTGTGGAGCACCCAGGGCCTGTCCCAGCTGGGCAGCGCCATGACCGGCTTCGCCCTGACGCTGTGGCTGTATGAGAAGACGGGTTCGGCCCTGAGCACCGCCGCCCTGACCATCTGCACCTATGCGCCGTATGTGCTCATGAGCATTTTCGCCGGTGCGATCTCGGACAAATACGACAAAAAGAAAACCATGCTGGTATGCGACGCCCTGGCGGCGCTGACCACCGTAACGGTGTTCGTGCTGTATCGGACGGACCGGCTGGCCGTGTGGCACCTGTACGCCGTCAACGCGGTTTCCGGGCTGATGAACACGGTGCAGCAGCCCGCCTCGGAGGTGGCCACCACCCTGGTGGTGCCCAAGGAGTATTACCAGAAAACCAGCGCCATGCAGTCGCTTTCCCGGTCGGTCATCGCCATCGGGAACCCCCTGCTGGCTTCCGCGCTGTACGGCCTGGCCGGGCTGAACGCCGTCATCGCCGTGGACCTTGCGACTTTTGCGGTCGCTTTCCTGGCGCTGCTGCTGCTGATCCGGCTGCCGGAAGTGCGCCGGGAGGCCGGGCAGGAAGAGCGGGTGCTGAAGCTGGCCCGGGAAGGGCTGCGGTTCCTCAGGGACAATCCGCTGGTGCTGGATGTGATCCTGTTCATGTCGGGGGTCAATCTGATCGCGTCGGCCTTCGACGCGGTGCTCCCTGCCCTGGTGATCCCCAGGGCAGGCAACGCCGTGCTGGGGGTGGTGACCTCCTGCTCCGGCGTCGCCATGGTGCTGGGCAGCATGCTGGCCACGGCGATGCCCAGGCCGAAAAACCGGGTGCGGGTCATTTACCTGACCATGCTGTTCTCTCTGGGTACGGAAAATTTCCTGCTGGCGTTTTCCCGGGAGCCCATTCTCTGGTGCGCGGGGCAGGTGATCGGCTGGCTGTTCGTGCCCATGATGGGCGCCAACCAGAACGTGATCATGCGCAACAGCATCCCGGTGGAACTGCAGGGGCGGGTCTACGCCTGCAGGAATACCCTGCAGTTTTTCACCATTCCCATCGGCCTGGCGCTGGGCGGGTTCATGGTGGACAGCGTGTGCGAGCCGTTCATGAGCGCCCACGGCGAAAACGGGCTGCTGACGGCGCTGTTCGGCGCCGGGAAGGGCGCGGGCGCGGCGCTGATGATGTTCGCGCTGGGCGTCGCGGGGGTCCTGTGGTGCCTGGGGGCGGGGCGGCGGCTGAGAAAATACCGCTATTCGGACGAGAACGCCGATCCTGAATCATAAAAAAACTGATCCCTGCATGCTGCGCGTGCAGGGATCAGATTCTTTTGCGCCGAAAACTCACGTTTCATCCGGGTAATCCCAGAACTTGCCTTTATGGAAATTCTCATTCCCCAACGGCTTTGCCGTCAGCCTAAAGATCACGCACCCGTCCGGGCACACGATGGTTTTTTCGTATTTTCCGCTGCCGCCCAGGCAGGCAAGATCGCCGCCGCTGCGCACGGCCTCCATCAGGGGGTACAGCATCATCATGGTTTTGGAGCAGATCCCATATCCGTCCCGATTGACGGGGCAGCCGTAGGTGCAGGTATATTTGTCGCCGATCTCTTCTCCGTTGCGGCAGTATCGCTCCGTATGATCCCCGTGGAGAAAACCGGTCACTTCCACGGTGAATTCATATTCCTCGTCATACCATTTTTTCATGGTTTGCCTCCTCAGGTTCGTTTTTTACAGTTTCAGGATCGCGGGCATTTCTTCGCCTTCCACATACCCCTCCGGGGCTTCCACGAAGCCGAAGGAAGCGTACAGCTTTTTCGCGGCCTCGTTTTCGGGCTCGTAGGAGAGCCAGCAGATATCCGATGGGCCGCACGGGAGCGTCCGCACGAAGTCCAGCGCCAGCCGGAAGGCCTGCTTTCCGTAGCCTTTTCCCTGGTACCGCCGGTCGATCATGAACCGCCAGATGAAATAGGTATCCTTCATGAACGCCGGATCGCCCTCTTCGTAGCCGTTGTAGCCGATCATCACAAACCCGATGGGTTTCCTGTCCAGATAGATCCCGAACGGGTACACGTGATTCCCCTCCGAAAGCCACAGGTAGGCATGGATGAGGCTGTTCGTATTCCGGGCCACAAAGTGATCCTGCTCTTTATTGACCCGCAGCTTGATCAGCTGGGAATAATTTTTCAAGGTGACTTTTTCCAGGTGGACCTGTTCCGGGGGCATCGGCCGTCTCCTCCCGCTTTGGTATGCTCAATTAGATCATATACGAATTCAGAAAAGATGTCAATAGCCGGGCGGCTTCATGCGGGGCGCCGCCGGGCCGCAGGGCGAAATATTGCCGTTTCACTTGTGGGACGGTTCTTTTTATAGTACAATGATTCTGCCGGGGCGGCGGCCTTTTCTGATCGTTTTTAGTTATCAAGCGCAGGCTTTCCTGGCCCCGCGGGTTTTTCCCGGTGAAAGGGGCGCGCCGCAGTCGAAGGGAAAGGAGGCGGGCAGGCAAATGAACATCAGCGTGCTTTCCGAAGCGTTTCCTCTGCTGCTTCTGCTGATCGGATTGAGCTTTACCGTGCTGATCGACCCTTATCTGAAAAAGAATAACCGCCGGGTCATGCTGGCCGTCATTGCGCTGTGCTTTGTGCTGATCGTGCAGAATCTGTGGGAGTATGAGCTGTCCATCGGCCCGGCGCGGCCGCGCTACCGGACGGTGCTGGCCATCTGCGGGTATTCCATCCGGCCGGTATTCCTGATCCTGTTTCTGTATATCGTTCAGCCGGGGAAGAAGCACTGGTACTGCTGGGCGCTGGCGGGCGTCAATGCGGCGGTGAACTGTACGGCGCTGTTTTCCGGCGTCTGCTTCACCATCACCGAGGACAATCATTATATTTCCGGCCCCCTGGGGGACGCCGCGCTGTACGTCAGCGTCATCCTGATGGTTTATCTGTTTATTCAATCCATCCGAAACTACCGCGAATCGAAAAAACTTGAAAAATGGATCCCTCTGATCGTTACGGCCATGATCGTGGTTTCCGTGGCGCTGGATTTTCGGGTGCACAGCGAGGTGGATCAGTCAGTCTCTTTCCTGACCTATGCCATCGTCGCCGGCAGCGTGTTCTATTATATCTGGCTGCATCTGCAGTTCGTCCGGGAGCATGAACGCGATCTGATGGCCTCCCAGCGCATCCAGATCATGATGACCCAGATCCAGCCGCACTTTCTGTTCAACGCGCTCAACACCATTCGGGCGCTTTACGCCAAAGACCCGCCGCTGGCGGACCAGACGCTGGAAAAATTCAGCGTTTACCTGCGGCAGAATCTGGATTCGCTGAGCCACACCGACCTGATCCCCATCGCCAAGGAGCTGGAGCACACCCGGCTGTATGCGGAGATCGAAATGCTGCGCTTCCCCAACGTTCGCATGGAGTATCAGATCGAGGACGGGCATTTTGAGATCCCGCCGCTGACGATCCAGCCCCTGGTGGAAAACGCCATCCGCCACGGCGTGTGCAGCCGGAAGGAGGGCCGGGTGACCGTATCCGTGGCCCGGGAGGGCGGCATGCACCGGATCACCATCGAGGACAACGGCGTCGGGTTCGATCCCGGGCAGAAGCAGCTTTCGGATGAATCGCACATCGGCATCCGGAACGTGAAGAACCGGGTGGAGCAGATGTGCGGGGGAACGATGATCCTGAAAAGCGAGATCGGGAAGGGAACCAGCGTGACGCTCCTGATCCCGGACGCCGCCGGGAACGGCAAAAAGGAGGGACGGAAATGAAGGCGATCTGCGTGGACGACGAGCCGCTGGCGGTGGAGTACACCGTGAACCAATGCGCGCAGCTGCCTCAGATCGACGGGGTGAAGGGCTTTACCGACGCCGGGGAAGCGCTGGCCTATCTTCGCATCCATCCCGTGGACATTGCGCTGCTGGATATCAACATGCCCGGAATCGACGGGATCACCCTGGCGTCCCGGATCAAGCAGATCAGGCCGAAAACGTCCATTCTGTTCCTGACGGCCTACAAGGAATACGCCTTCGACGCTTATGCGGTGCACCCCACGGGATATCTGCTCAAGCCTGTTTCCCTGGAAAAGCTGGCGGCCGAAATCGCTTACGCGCACCGCAGCGAGGTCCCTTCCGCTTCTCCGCATATCTTCGTCAAAACATTCGGATATTTTGACGTGTACGCGGATGACAGGCCGATCGCCTTCAAACTGGCCAAAAGCAAGGAGATCCTGGCCTTTTTGGTGGACAAGCAGGGCTCCGGGGTCACGCGGGCGGAGGTTTTTTCCGCCGTGTGGGAAGGCCAGCTCTACGACCGCCGGATGCAGAAGCAGATGGACGTTTATATCCGCTCCCTCCGGGATACGCTGCGGGAATACGGCGTATCGGAGATCATGGAGATCGAAAAAGGGATTCTTCGCGTTAAGCCGGACGCGTTCACCTGCGACGCATACCTGTTCTTTTCCGGCGACAGCGAGATGATCAACGCCTATCGCGGGGAATACATGAGCCCCTATTCCTGGGCCAGCATGACCGAGGGGATCCTGACCTGGAGCCAATCAAAAACAGAGTAAAAAATCAGCAGCGCGGAAGCGCCCGGAAACGTCCTTTCTAAAATTTGGAAGAAAGGCGTTTTTTCTTTGGACATTCTTTGGACGCAGGCAGGTAAACTGTTTCAACAAGGTGTGTGATTTGCCGATCGCACATCTTCGCTGCAAGACGGGAGCGCAGCAGCGAAAAATCATGGGAAACCGCATGCGGAGCGCATGCAGAAATAAAAAAGGAGGAAAATCCTCATGAAGAAACAAATCATCGCTTTCCTTCTGGCGGCCGTGCTGCTGCTGGCGGCTGTGCCGATGGCGTTGGCGGAGGATGCCGAACCGGAAAACACCGAACCGGAAGGCGTCCCGATGACCCTGGAAGAAATGATGGGCCTCAATCCGGCGGAGTGGCCCAAGACCATGTACGTCTATACCGAGAACAGAGGGAAGCTGAACGTTCGCAGCGAGCCCATGGCCAAGGACGGCAATGTGATCGAACAGCTGGAATACGGCACAAAAGTGATCGTGGAAAGCCCCGTGATTATCGACCCGGAATGGAGCTGCATCCAGAGCCAGAAGGGCAAGGACGGCGTCGCGTACGTGATGACCCGTTTTTTGGTGAACAGCAGGCCTCAGGACACCGACAAAGTGATCGCGGAAAAAGAATACAAGGCGAACCTGGAAGAGCTCAAGAAGCAGCAGGGCACCGAAAAGGGCCTGGAGCAGCCCCTGTTGATCGCCGTGCGGGCCGGCCGCCCCTCCGGCTGGGTGAATTTCCGGGTAGGCCCCGGCGTGGCGGCGGACCGTATCGCCTCCCTGCCGGACGGCCGCCAGCTCAAGGCCATCGGTGAAACCGAGAAGTGGTATAAGGCCGTCGATCTGGAAACCGAAAAAACCGGCTACATCAGCAAGAATTACGTCACCGTGCTGGGCACCTATGTGGAAGCGCCCGCCAAGGAGCAGATGGGCAAGCTGAATGTGAACGGCGAATTCTCCCTTCAGTGCCAGCTGCCGGAAGGCTACACCATGCAGCTGATCAACACCATGGGCACCAAGATCAACGCCTACATCACCTCCGAGGACAAGGAAAAGCCCATCCTGCAGCTGTCCATCGCCTTCAACGAGCTGTACGCCGACGTGGACCGGATGAACGACCTGGGCGAGGAGGACTTAAAGGTGCTGGAAGCCACCTTCACCGATATGAACGAAGTGGAGATCAGCTATCAGGAAACCGCCTACGGCACCAAGCTGCTCATCGCCAAGGAAGTGGGCGACGATACGGATTTCGTGGACATCCTGTCCGTATACAAGGGCTATTCCATCGAATTCGTCATGACACCCAATCCCGAGGCCAAGGACCAGTCCCTGACCGACGAACAGATCGGGATGTGCATCGATTTCCTCAGCGAACTGGATTTCGTGGAAGCCAAGTAACCTTGCTTCATCAAACATGTAGGCTGAAAGGAGAAAACCCATGAAGAAGCAGATCCTTTCCCTGGCGCTCATTGCCGTCATGATGGCAGTGTTTCTTCCCGCGCAGGCCGTTGCCGATTCCTACTATGGCACCCAGTACGTCTATACGGATAACGGCAAGACCCTGAACGTCCGCAGCGCGCCTTCCATGGGAGACAACATCATCGGTTCCCTGAAATACGGCGCGGAAGTGACGGTTGTGGAAATGTACAGCAACGGATGGGCCAAAATCCTGTGGGAGCAAAACGCCTACGGTGAATTTGGCACGGCTTATGTGCAAAGGCGGTTCCTGGTGAATCATAAGCCCAGTTCTCAGCCTTCGCAGCCCGCAGTGGTCCCCGCTTCCGGCAGCGCTGCCGCCGGGGCGGATTACGCCAAGCTGTTCACCGCGATGAACGACGAATTCAGAACGGGAAAGCTGGTGCCGCAGCAGTTCAACGTTTACGCCCGCCCCTCCCGCGCCTCCGGTTGGGTGAATCTGCGCTGGGCGCCTTCCCTGGAAGCGGAGCGCATCGCCACCTGCCCGCAGGGGAAAGTGCTCACCGTGATCGCGGAAACCAGGAACTGGTATCAGGTCCGCGACCCGCAGACCGGCATGATCGGTTTCATCAGCAAGCAGTATGTTTCCGTTCAGTGATCCATGAATGATTGGGAGGAAAGAGCATATGAAGAAAGCATTGACGATCCTGCTGTGCCTGGCGATGACGCTGTGCTGCGCGTCCGCTTTGGCGGAGGGCGCGGAAAAGGAATACATGGGCACCATCAGCATGAACGGCGCGTTCGATCTGCGCTGCGTGCTGCCCGAGGGCTATCAGCTCACCACCCTGCAGGCGGAACCGGGCCGCTATATCGCCTCCATCCTGGCGGATGAAAGCAAGCCGGCCATGACCATTTCCATCGCATACAACGAGCTGATGTCCGAAGTGGAGAGGCTGAACGACCTGGACGACGAAGCGCTGGCCCGGATCGAAGCCACCTTCCAGGCGGAGGACGGGGTGGAGATTTCCTACATGGAAACGGCCTACGGCACCAAGCTGATGGTGGTGAAGGAAATCGTGGACGGAAGCGACTATGTGGATTTCTATACCGTCTACAAGGGCTACGAGATCGAATTTGTCCTGACCCAGACGGAAGCCAACGCCGGACAGCCCATCACGGACGAACAAATCGAAACCGCCGTGAAATTCCTGAGCGATCTGGATTTTGTGGCAGCGGAATAACGCCGGATATTGCGCGTTTGAGAAAGCCGCCTTCTTCAGCTTTTGAAGAAGGCGGCCTTTCATTTGGACATTATTTGGACAGCACCTGTTACCATAAACAGGAAACGAGGATTTGCCGGGACAGGGAGAAAAACGGATGAGGATCAGGCTGCGTCTGGGCAGGCGGGGAAAAAGACGGAAAACGGACGTCCGGCTGACGATGCTATGCGCCGGGGCGCTTTGTCTGCTGCTTGTCTGCTGCATAGGGCTGATCCGGTATTTCAGGGACGCCGGACGCGCGGCCCAATCCCGGGAAGCAGTGCAGACGCTGTACGGCAGCCCGTATGAAGAATCGGAAACGGCTGCGGACCGCCCCCGGATGCGGCAGTTTTCCGTTGCTTTCCGGAAGGACGCCCCGGAAGCGGAAAACGCCGCAGCCGTTCCGGCCGTGATGAATTGGCCGGACAATCCTTCCCTGGCGGTATCGCCCGCCATAAAAAAGCTGCAGCGGCAGAACAAGGATATCATCGGCTGGCTCACGCTGCCCGATTCCCTGGGCCAGGCGGTGGTGCAGCGGGACAACACCTATTACCTGAAACGGGATTGCCTGGGATATCACAACGCCAATGGCGCGCTGTTCCTGGAGGAAGGCATTTCCCTGAAAACCCGCCCGGACACCTATATCATTTTCGGCCACAACATGAAAACCGGGGAAATGTTCGGCGCCCTGCGGCTGTACGAGGACGCGGGATACTACCGGAAGAACGCGATCATTGATTTTGATGTGCTGTATGAGGATGGGCGCTACGTGGTGTTCGCCGTCGCCGACGTGGATACCGCCCAGGGCATGCGGCGATACGTGCCTTTCATGCAGCTTCCCGGCATGGAGGCAAACGCCCGGAGAGACTGTATCCGGAAACTGCAAACGTACTCTCAAATTTATTCTCCCATCCCCGTAGACCCGGAGGACCAGCTGCTTTTGCTGGTCACCTGCATGGGCACGGAAGAATCCCGCCGCGTGGTGGCCGCCCGCCGGCTGCGGGAAGGCGAAACGCAGGAGGGCATCGCCGCCCTGCTTCAGTCCGCGCGAAGGCGATGAAGTATTGGCGCCGTTTCTTTCCCTAAACGAAACAGGGAGGCAGCTTATGAAGAAGCTCATTTCCGTCCTGATGGCCTGTCTGTTTTTCTGGCAGGTCCTGCCTCTGAATGTTCTTGCGGAGGCAGTCAATCCACCGCCCACAGCCCAGGAGCTGGCCGCCGCCGTCGCCCTGACGGGCCTGAGCGACGATGCCCCGGGCTATCATCCGGGCATGGAAGTAAGCACGGGCATGAACGTGCAGCAGCTGGTCGGCTGGATCGACGATTTCTGGGCGAACAGGATGTACGGCGTCATGGACAGCTTTGAAAACTACGACGTGGCGCTGCATGGCCTGAAGGAAAGCTATCCCGCCGTGTATCAGTCGCTGGAGGGCGCTCCCGGCACGGGCGTTGATCTGTTCTATACCAGCTATCAGTCCGCCATGGAAATGCAGGACGAAATCAAATATTACCGCGATACCTTGTCTTCTGACGCCGCGGATATTTTCACCATGGCGGAGCTTTTGCAAAGCGGCGGATGCACGGAAAAGGAACAGGCGGTTTACGCCTGCGAGATCCGCGAAAAATGGAGGACCCTGGAACAGCTGACCAGCCGGGTAAAGGAGTGGACCACCGACTGGCAGATCAGGTGCAGGCAGTATGAGCACCTGTTCATGGGCATATCCGGGCCCGGGGACGAGGAAAGCGTGACCTGGCTGATGGAGGAGATCGACAAAGCGCGCGGCGGGGAAGACACGGCTGCCAACAGAACCATGACCGTTTCCGCCAGCGCCGTGCGCGTGGCGCCGGATCAGACGGTCATGACCCGGCTGGCGCGCCTGTCGCTCTTTCCCACCGCCCTGGCGGACGAGAGCGATACCATGAGCGTGACGATCCTGGATGATACCAGCATCGCCATCGGCGCGCTGGACGGCAGGCAGATCCTGCCCGGCGTTACCGTAAAGGCTGCCGCGGAGGACGGCACGGCCCAGACGAAGACCACCGGCAACAGCGGCTACGTCCTGTTTCCCATGCGTTATTTCCCCAGCGACCGCGACGGAGAGGCAAAGGTGAATCTTTCCCTTTCCAAGGACGGTTACCGCAGGGTGGAGGCTCCCGGCATATGGATCAAGAAAGGCGCCGTCTTCAAGGTGCCCATGCGCAGGGACGACGGAACGCCCTATCCCGTTTCCTGGACGTTCTGGGGCAACGACCTGACGCTGTCGGAATATGAATTGGTGCTCAGCCCCTTTAACGACGGCGAGCAGGACATTTCGATGAAGATCGCCAGCGGGAAAGACTATTCCCTGAAGATCTATTTTACGGACAAGGACGGGAACAACCCCCTGAACGTGGGGTAGGCCAGCGGCAAGGCGGGGGAGCAGACCTTTACCTTTTCCGGCCAATGGCTGAAAAACGCCCAGGGGGATGGGAAGCTGTTTGCGGAGATCACCCCGCAGGGCGGGGAGAAGATCACCTGTCAGGCTAAAATCAAGCTGATCGCCCCGGCGGTAAAAAAGCCGATGGGCGATCCGGCGTTCAAGCTGTCCATGACCCCCGGACTGCAATTCAGGCTGCCGGACGATTGGGTGACGCCCCTGGGCGGCCTGACCATCGCCATCAATACGCCCCTGGACGAGGTGTTCCAGGTGCGCGCCTTTTTCGATCTCAACGGCAACGGGGCCATCACCGTGGGCACCACCGCATTTGACGGCATGGTGAAGGACATCAACGACGGCCTGTGGAAAAGCAAGGATAAAAAAGCGCTGGATAAGGCGGTCAAGGACGCGGAAGAAAAGGGCCTGAAGGCGCGGGCCAAAGCGGCCAACGGCGGCGACTGGGAAGGCCGCAAAAAGTACAATCCCCTCAAGCTGGGAAAAATCAACGTGTCCATGTCCTGGTTCGCCTTCGCGCAGATCCAGTACCGGGAAACCAAGGATCATTACGGCCAGATTTTCGGCAAGGGCGGCGCGGGCTTCACGGTCACGGTCAACGGCGAGGTGGGCCTGCAGTGGCCCCTGGTGAACCTCAGCCTCACCGCTTCCCTGGCCGCCACCATTTTCCCGGATATAGGCGTGATGATCGACGTTTACTGGCCGTCGGGCCAGGTGCTGCCCAAGGTGCAGAGCCTGGATTATGTGAAAGGCTCGCTGAACATCATTATCCGCCTGGAGCTGGCGCTGACGCTCTGCGTGGGGCTGAAATACGTCTTCACCGTTTCCATCACCGGCCTGGGCTTCCTGGAATTCCAGTTCCGCAAGACCCTGGGCTTTGACATCGACCGATGGATCAAGGACCAGACAAACGGAAACGCCTCCGGGACGTACAAGGACGAAGATATTTCGATCGCGGTGTACGGCGGCGCGGCCTTCAGGGTGGTGCTGGAGGTCGTATGGTCAAAAACCACCTACACCCCCTTCGGTCCGGAATGGAAGTGGCAGCTGTTTCCGGGGCCCGTGAAACGGGCGGACAAGCCCGAGACGCCGGTGGACCGGTTCCTGGCGTATGCGGCGCTTTCAGCCAACGCGGAGGAAACCGCCGGAAATACGGAAAGCATCGGAAAGCAGCAAGGCGGAATGCAGGTGGATACCGGCAATCAGGACATGCTTCTGGAAGCGAGCGAAATCAATTATCTCAGCAAGGACACTTCCAGGCACGCGCTGTTCACCATGCGCTTAAGCGGAGGCGGCGGCGCGGATCCCGTGCCCATGATGATGTTCCTGAAGCCTTCCTACAACAACGGCGAGGATTTCCGGTTTGACCGGCCCGTGGCTGTGGCCGTCAATCTCAGCGGCAGGCAGCGGTACTCACCCATCGCCAAGACGGAAGAAGGGCTCGACGCCGGCGGGAGGGGCGTATTCACCGACGGCGGCTTTGATGTGATCGATTACAGCTATTGGGTGCAGGATGTGACCGGGGCAAATCTGATCAGCTATGACGGGGGAACGGAAAAAACGCTGACGGACGTGCTGTTCGTGGTGACCGTCCTGGCGAAGGAGTACGAGGAGCAGACGAAAACGTATCCGGACGGCACCCAGGCGGTGTTCAGGGTGCCTTTGAAAACATGGGCGTACGTGCATTGCTATTACCTGGGCGAGGACGGCGGCGGCTATGCGCTCAGGCCCGTGGTGCTTACGGAAAACGGCGGCTATCTGGCGGAGCTTTATGAATTCACGGGCGGGCATAACGAAAAGTACTCCAATCCCTGCGGCAATCCGGCCATCTACGGCAATATCATGCGTTCCCAGGGCTCCGTGGTGACGCTGTTCCGCGTGATGGCCAGCCCGCTGAACGTGACCACCGAAGGATACAGGGACGCCAACTGCTGCCAGATCCTGACTGCAGCCCGGGAGGACGGGCGGTACTTTTCCGTCACCGAGCGCGTGGACCGGACGGACGCCTTCTTTGAGAAACGCGCCTTTGACGATTTCATTTTCTACGACGTGCAGGACAATTCCAGGGAGTACGACGGCATCCCCAGCAAATACCTGGTCGGATACAGCGCCGAATACTATACCCTGGTGCGGGACAGGGATGAAACCGGGGGGCTGTATTCCCTGGGGTTCTATAATTCCTCCGGGGACACGGCCGTGTACGCCACAAACGTTGCGGCCATCGCCCCGCGCCGGATGGCGGACGACAGCCCCGAAATGATCTTTATCGTGCAGCAGAGCGATACCGGCGAAGGGTTTGTGCTCAAGAGCCTGAATCCCGCCATGTCGCTGACCGAGAAGGCCTGGATGGAATCCGACTACGACGTGAGCGTTCCCAACACGGATATTTACTGGGCGACGATATACGGCCGGGAGTGCGTGTACTGGGTGGAAACCGCGGGCAGGACGGAAGATGGGGAAGAGCAGCTTTTCAGAGTCCGCGGCATGTGGTATGACAGCGTATCCAACACCCTGTCCAATCCCTTCGTCCTGGCGACGTTGAAAGCGGCGCCGGGCTGTGCGCCCGTCCAGATCGTCCTCAACGGCAGGGACAGCGGCTACTACCTGCTCTCCCACACGGACGGCCGCACGACGGTGCATCAGTTCAATTTCAAGCTGGTTCCGGGGATCAATCTGGTCAGCAATCTGCTGACGGAAACCCTGGCCGCCCCCGGCACCTACGACGATATGCTCCTGGTGGTGTACAACAACGGCAACGTGCCCCTGTCCGGCCTGGATCTGGTGGCCTACGACAGAAAGGACGGCAGGGCAGACGCCTTTGAAACCATTCATCTGGACGCGCTGCATCCTTACAATAATCGCGTCACCCTGCGGCAGGGGCTGGAAGCCGCGGTGGCGGAAAGGCAGGGCGTCACCGTAGCCCGGCAGGAGGAAAGCAGCCTGAACGGAGACAATACGCAGTATTGGCTGGTGAAGGAAACGAAGCGCAGGACCCGAATCAGCAACGTGCTCTCCGAGGAGACCCGCCTGCGGAAAACGGAGCTCATCATGCCCGGCATGTTCGCGGCGTTCAATATTTCCCTGCTGCTGCCCCAGAGCTGGGAAAACACCCATGATATCTATCTGCAGGTGGATAGGATCTACACCACCGCCGGCAATTCGTTCAGCACCGATGCGAACGCGCCTTCTCTGCTCCGCGCGGCGGTGGGGCCGGACGTCGTTTCCGTCGGCAGGGACGGAACGGTGCGCAAGGAGAACGCCGGCGGGATGCTGATGTTCGCCATGATGAAAAATGCGGGGGATACGGAAGATTACGCTTCCATGTATAAGACCGATCTGACGTTCGACGGCATCAGCCTGAGCGATGAAACGGAGGATCTGGAAATCCTTTCCCGGCGATGGGATAACGGCGACGGCACGCCCATGGTGACCCTGACGGTGAATAATCAAGGGTATATCGCCTCGGGCAGCCGCAGGAGCAACGTGGTGATCATGGAGGCATACCTGGACGAGGAAACCGCCCCCGTGTTCCGTTACAGCCTGCCGGAAGAAGTGAGCGACACCGAAACCTGGAGCTTCGATCTGCCTCTGTCCCTGCTGACGGACGGCCGCAGCGCAGGGAAGGTGACCGTGAAGGTGGGCGGAAAGAACTACATCGAAAACGGCGAATTTGACAACAGCACCGTGATCTATCTGGCGCCCGAAACGCTGCTGTTCCTGGAGCAGCCCCAGGATCAAACCGCGCCTGAGGGCGGGGAAGCGGTTTTCCGGGCGGCTGCGTCCGGCGGCAGGGCGCCGCTGCGCTTCCAGTGGCAGGCGAAAACGCCCAAGGGGAGCTGGACGGACGTGACCGGCGAAACCGGCGCCGCCCTGACGGTGAAGGCCGCCGCCCTCGACATGGACGGCAATCAGTACCGCGTCATCGTCACCGACGCCGCCGGCAGCAGCATCACCAGCCGCGCCGCCGCCCTGACCGTGAAAAAAATCCCCCGCACCGGGGACGACGCGCCCGTTTTCTGGTGGATGATCGGGGCGGCGCTTGCCTTGGCGGGGATCGCCTGGGCCGCAGCCCAACGAAAGAAGGAACGGAATGAAAAAGCTCTGTAAACTGCTGATCGTTCTCCTTTTCCTGACGCCGGTTCTTCCGGCGCTGAACGAGGAAGTCGACCCGGTGATCGTTCGGGTCGGCAGCGTGGAATATCCTTTGTCCCTGGCGCAGTATTCCTATCAGTCCAATCTGGATCTGATGGCCTATCAGGGCTATGCGCCCACGGCTGCGGAAAAGGAAGAATTGAAACGGCAGACCGTCGATCACCTGGTCGATCTGGCGCTGATCGAAAACAAGCTGATCGAAGCCGGGAAGAACAGCCTGACGGAGGCCGAGGAAACCCTGGTGCGCTCTTACGCGGGCAACGTGTACGAAAGCCTGTGGCAGGGCTTCCACCAGCGCGTGCGGGACGAAGGATACGATGCCACCGAAGAACAGATCACCGCCTGGCTGACCGAGCAGGGATATACCCTGGAGATCGTGTATCAGGAAGCGCTGGTCAACGTGCGGTACAGCCGCATCTTTGAACTGTACTGCCCGGATGTGACCGTCACCGATGAGGAAGTGGAGGCCTATCTGCAGGAAACCTTCGTCGGCCCCGATCGGGAAGCCTATGAGCACGATATCCCCCGGTATGAACGGGAGATCCTGAATGCCGGCAACGAAGCCTTCTTCACCCCTTCGGGCTATCGCGTGATCCGGCAGATCCTGCTGCCCTATCCTTCATCCGTGGTGAACGAGATCAACGCCCTGCAGCCCGCTCTGGAGGAAGGGGCCGCCGCCCTGGAGGATGCCTACCGCGCGGTGGCGGATGCCGCCATCGCGGGCGGCGACGTGGAGGCGGCCCGGGCGGAATACCGCAGGCAATCCGAATCTTACGCGGAACTGCTGGGAAAAGTGGTGGAACTGGAGCAGAGCGCCTTGCCGCTGGTGAAGGAAACCACCGATGAAATCGCCGCCCGGTATGCCGCCGGCGAATCCTTCGACAGCCTGATCGACGCTTTCGGCAAGGAAGCGGGCGGGGATGCGGGGACGGAGCTTCTGTTCCACGCCGACAGCGAAGCCTGGGCTGAAGCGTTCAAACAGCAGGTTGCCGCGCTGGAAAAGCCCGGCGACATCACCCCGCCTTTCGTGACCGGCCTGGGCATTCATATCGTGCTGTATCAGGCTGATCTGCCCTCCGGCGCGCACGAGCTGACAAAGGAAGAATCAGAAGCCCTGAAAACCTCCGCCCTGGAAGCCAAGCAAATGAAAATCATTCAGGGCTTTCTGCCGGAATGGAGAGAGCAGTACGAAATCGAAACCCATCCGGAAATGCTGCGATAGCATCCCGGCGCTGCCGGCGGTTTGCTTTCCTTGATAAATCATCAAAAAACGGCCAGCCTTACGGCTGACCGTTTTTCTGATCCCCGTTTGAGGATCGCTCCGAACATTTTTTTAGGAAGACAAAGCGCGGCCCGGATTTGAAGGGGTTTGGCGGAGGCAATGGGATTCGGCTTTTCTGCGGAAAAGCCGTTTGCGGCTCTGACGCCCCGCTGGGGCGCCATTCACTGCCGCTTTGTTCAAATCCCATGATGCCAAATGAAAACGGCTCTCAGTGCCGCACAGCGATCGAAGCGATGCGTTTTCTTTGACAGCTAAAAATCTTTCCGTTTTGCATGAATCTATATCGCCGCAGCGATAAATTAGAAAACGATGGGAGCTGATATGCGCGCTCGTGTATCACGGCCCGGATCATATCGTTGAAAACCCGGCCTATAACGGAAGCAAATGTACGAACGACGAAAGACAGGGGTGTTAATGTGAGCACAAAGAAAAAGAAAGCCAGAATTGAGTTGATCGACATCGCAAAAGCGATCACGATCGTCCTGGTGATTCTGGGACACACCACAGGCAACCTGGAAACGCCGATGTACCGGCGGTTCCTTTATGCTTTTCACATGCCGCTGTTCTTTTTCCTGGCTGGACTGTCCATCAAGCCGAAGACGCTGAAAACATGCCGGGAGTGGAGGGACTTCATCAAAAAGAACCTGCTGGCCCTTGCCGTCCCCTATCTGATTTTCGCGTTCATCTACGCGCCTTTTTCCTTTGAAAATGTGCCGAAGTTCCTGTACGGCTCCTGGCAGGCCCTGGGTAAAGCGGGAACGCTGACCTCCCTGTGGTATCTGACGTGCTTTTTCATCGCCAGGGTTTATTGCCAGGCGCTGGTCAATCTGACGTGCAGGATCGGCGCGGAAAGACAGAAGGACATCCTGGGGGTTCTCGCCATCCCGATGTTCGTGATCGGATTCCTGCTTCCGAAGATCGACGGCAGTTATCCCTGGTGCCTGGATATCAGCTTCGTGGCCGCCGGTTTTATCCTGCTGGGGATCGCGCTGCGGCAGCGGATCCTGATCTTTGCACAGCAGAAGGGCTGGGCGCTTTGCCTGTTCACGGCGGCATCAGCCGCAGCGCTCATCTGCGGCACCATCCCGCGGGGCGATGCCCTGGAACTGAGCCTGATGTGCGGAAGCGATTATGGCTGCGTTTTCTGGTTCATGTTCAATGCCGTATCCGGCAGCGCGCTGGTGATCGGCGTCTCCATGCTGCTGTTTCGGATTTCAAGGGAAGGCGCGTGGCCTTTCAGCACGGCGGCCATCACTTATATCGGGCAGCATACCCTGGGTATTTTCCTGCTCAACAAGAATTTCCAGCTGGATCTGGTGATCCCCTGGATCCATACCTGGCTGGAAGGGCCGCAGCTGTTGGTGGCCTGCATCGCCACCTGTATTTCTTTCGCGTTCGCTCTCCTGCTTTGCGCAGTGATTGAAAGGTTCGTTCCGCAGCTGCTGGGACAGTTTCCGCGATATCCTGTTTTAGGACGGCAAATAACGCAGTTGAGTGTCCCGCTGAAAAACTGCCCGGTGGATGGTTACGTCCTCTGCGATATCGTGACATGATTCAGTATAAAGGCAGCAGACACAAAAATATGCACCGTGGCCTCTTTCCGCCGGAACGCCTCGGCAACGGCCCTGCCGATGCCGTGGGCCCCGCCGGTGATCACCGCGGCCTTTCCCTGCATGCAAATCCCTCCTAAAGAAACAGGATTGTCGTTCATTCTGCCGCTTTACATACACACTTTACGTTTCCGGATGTCTGTCCCGATCATCAGTATTCATAGGATTGATTTGCTTCTGTAAGCCTGGCGGTATAATCGCACCCTTTTTCTTTCACATTTTCCGGGTTCATCGGATAATGAATATTGTAAAGGACTCCTTTGCCTCCGAACCTGTTTT
>JAILBG010000005.1:0-9451 GCA_024681215.1 Clostridiales bacterium | reverse complement strand
GCCCATTTTGCGGAAAGGGTCAGACGATCAAGCGGGTCGAAGAAACGCAGCTTGCCGTCTGCTGTCTGCAGAAGCTTGTGCCCGCTGTCGTTATTGTTAAGCGTTCCTGTTCCATCGCCGTTGTCTGTAATGCTCCAGTAGTTGCTGTTGTTGATCGTTCCGTCTGCATTCGCGATCTTAACAGCTGTTGTAGTTACTGTGACCGTATGTGGTACATAGTCGCCCTCACCATCAAGTGTCAGGTAAGTGATCTCTACAGCCTCAGATCCGGTCAGGTTCGTGATCTCTCCGGTAGTCGAGTTGGTTTTAGCAAAAGCATACCAGCCGTCAAAGGCATAACCGGTGCGTGTTGAAACCTCAAGATTGGTGAAAACGTTTTTATCAGGCGTATCCGCCGGAGGATTGGTTGCAGTTGCCCTGCCCCATGATTCCAAAAATCTGGAAGCGACATAGGCTGCACCGCTGCCGCTCACACCGGCAAAGAAGTCTACCCAACGTGCTTCAATAAAGACCGGATACAGATCGACACTCTCCGAACCAGTAAGACTGACTGAGAAATATACTCCGTCTTTTCCTGAATCCGCGAGAGCCGATCCATCGTAATCTACTGTCTGTTTTGTTATCCACTGACCGCTTGCAGCGTCATAGTACTCCCAGCCGGTGAAGACAAGATGCACCGGATCTGTGCTGTTGGAACGGATATCGCTGATCTTTACTTCTACTGAATCTGCGCTGCCCATGGCGATCAGCTTTCTGGTCATAAGGTTATTGGATCCGGTCGTGTTCCTGGGACGCAGCATGAAGTTGACAAAGTGATATCTCTCAAACAGAGGGGCAAGGAACACATGCACGTCGCCATTTGCGTCCACACTGCCGGAAGCGCTTACGCCGTTTAAGGACCAGCTTACAGTGCTGCCTATGCTAACACCGGTTGCAGTTATACTGATCGGGCTTTCAAAGGTGATGCGATCAGGGGTTGCAGGCCATGTATAGTACAGCTTTTGATCAGCCGTTCCGATCCCATAATCATCTGTAGTGCCGCTGATAACATGCGGTTCGACAACATACCAGCCATAGAAATAGCTGTCATTCTGATTTACAGGGTCAGTTATCAGTTCCAGCGCTTCTCCGTCTTTGAGAATCTGCGTCGTCTGTGTATCGTTATTTCTGTTTTTGAATGAATACGGATCCGAGGCGTAATACACGGTGGAATTGCTGGAATCCGCCTGTGGGTTCCCGGGATAGTCGCTGATAAAATGAAACTCAACACGCGGCGCAATAACGTCACCGCCCTCATGGGCCACGACGACGTACACGGAGAAGCTGTCCGTGCTGAAGCGGACGGTATCCCCGCTTGCCTGGTTCTCCAGGCCCACCGCCATCAGGCTCTTGGACCTTCTGCCTTCCGCAAAGTGCAGAACGCCCACGTTCGCGTATTCGTCCAGATCCACGCCCACCAAAGTGATTTCCACATCCACTTCGGTTTTCGGCTCATAGATCCTGTCATGGTCTTTTGCATCCACGATCTTCAGATCGAAGGCCCGGGAAACGCCGATGCTTTCCTTTTTGATGCCCAGCCTTTCCGCGGAGGCGGAAAGATAGCCGTCGTAAGCGTCGTCGCCTTCTTTGATCTCTTTTACCAGCAGCTCCACGCCTTCCGAGGGGATGCCGCTGTCGCTGTCGTAGGAAACGGCGATGTGCCAGGTTTCCCCATCCACCCGGATGTCCCGCTCGATCACGCCGGCGACGGCGTAAATGGAGAAGCTGTCCGCATCAAAAACGATCCAGCCGTTTTCGTCTGCCTTGACCTCGGCCACTTTTTCTGCGGCCGCCTTTTCGTCCTTCAGATGGTAAACGGTCAGCGGCCCTTTGGCGTTTTCAAATTTCGGATTGCGGAAATGCACCTGCACCTTTTCGTCCGCCGGCTTCCAGGTCTTGCCTTTTTCCATCTGGCTGGCGTTGGCGTAGATGCTGATTTCATACGCCGTCAGCGCCTGCCGCCCGTCGATATCCACTTTGACCGGAACGGCGCTCACCACGGCGTTGCCGGGGATCTTGCCGGTAATATACAGATCGTCGTTGGCCCAGATCGCATTGCCGGGTACCAGGCCTTCGCCGGTGGATTCTTTTACCAGCGCAATGCCGGTGTCCTGATTATGCGAAAGCTTCAGATCCGCTTTGTCTTCTGCAGAGGCATCCGCAAGCAGGATATCGCCCAGACGGTCATTCCTGACCGAATAGACAGAGATGCGTTCATTCCATTCCAAAGCGGGCATGGCGGCGATATCCACGGCCATGCTCAGCTCCGTATTGCCGTTCATGCCGTCCACGGTCCAGGCTTCCAGCACCGTTTTTCCGTCCGCTTCAGGAATGCTCAGGGCGCGAACAGACGGCTCTTTCTTTTTATATGTACCCGTGACGCTGACATGAGCGTAAGTACCCGTGGTTTCAAAATAGAATTCGGTTTGTTTCTTCTGGTTCTGCAGATACATGACGCCAAAAACGGCATTTTCCCCCGCCGCGCCGTTCTGCTGTTCTTCCTGCTGCGCCGAAGCGTCCTCAATAACGGCAGGGTCGTCCTGGGCTTCCCCGGAAATCAAGGCGTCCTCCTGGGCGTTGACAGGCAATGAAATAAACAGCAGTACGAATACGCACAGCAGCGATAATATTCTGTTCCATGCCGTTCTTTGTTTCATGCTTTTCCTCTTTTCCCGGAGCAAAGCTTCAGTTGCGCGCCGTTATTCAAACAACTGCTCCATTTGATCCAGTTCGTTGACGATACTTTGGTCTGTTTCTTCATCGTAGGTCTCGGGGCTGTTCAAATATGCCGGAACGATGGCTTCCGACCAGGTGACTGCTTCCTGAATGTTATAGTCATACAGCTCCCGGGTGTAGAAATCGAAATATATGTTGGAATAGACGGGGATCAGCGGCACCGTTTCCGTGATCCTCTCCTGCAGAGCCACCCATTTTTTCATAAAGCTCAGCAGGTCGCCCGGCTCGGTGCGCACCATATCCTGCGCCATAGCCCGCAATTCCGCCTTGACGCGGGCCAGCGGCAGTTCCTCATCCGTGGGCAGGAACAGATCCGGATCAAAGATCGTACGGAAGTTATCCCCCAGATAAATCAGATCCGCGTCTCCCGCTTCCCTGCCTTCATAGATCGCCTGCAGCTGATCTATGCCGGCGCTTTGCCATTCCGTTCGGAACCCCGCCTGGCGGAGATAAGGGAAAAACTGCTTTTCCAGTTCGCTTTGCAGCTGCTCAGACTCCGGAAGCATCACCGTCAAGGCCAGCGGAACGATTTCTTTCCCGATCCGCTTGCATCTTACTTCATCCCGCGCTGCATCGTACGTCGCGCCTTCCTCATTCAGCGTCCAGCCCGCCTCTTCCAGCAGCCTTACGGCTTCCTGCACGTTCAGCGCATATTTCGTCAGGCCGTCCAGGGAAATGCCGTCCCATTCCGCCGTTTCGTCCTCATAGGCCTGCATCTCTTCTTCCGTGGGGGCTTCGCTCAGCGGCACTTCGTAGCTCACCGTGCCGTTGGCCAGCAGATACATCCATTCCCCCATGCCGTACAAACCGTCCATCACGACGCCGAAGGGCCCGACGTAGCTTCGGGTGAAGGCTTCCCTGTCCATGCAGTACGCCACCGCTTTGCGCACGGCGTCCTCCTGGGCAAGGGAGCTGCTCTCAACGAACCACAGCATCGTCAATCCGATGCGGGGATAATTCTGCATGGTAAACTGATGATCCTGGTTATGGGCCAGCCTGATCCCGGACAGCACGTTTTCGGCCAGCGTTGCTTTGTTCAGCAATCCGAACTGCCCGTCCTTCAGCCGCTCTATCATGTCCGCGTTATCGGCTGTGGTATAATACAGCGTCTGGATCTGCGGCTTTTTCCCCTCTTCGTTGCCCTTGTATTCTTCATTGATGCAGAATGCCGCCGTGACCCCGTCGAAGGAAATCAGCCGATAAGGCCCGGACACCGCATCCGGATGGGACAGGTAGCCGTTTTCCTGGTCCAGGACGGTTTCCCGCAGCTGTTCTTCCTCCAGGGGAGCCGTCAGGAACACGCCCTTGCCCTCGTCCCGGACTTCGCGCCCCGGCGCGATCTCGCCGATGGGACAGGGCTTGATGCTCAGCCGCGCCAGCTCGTAGAAATACGGAAGCGCCTCGGCCTTCACGGTCACGGCCAGCTGATGGTCCCCCAGGATGCGAAGGCCGGTCAGCGTTTCCGTTTCCCCGGTCAGATACTCGTCGATGCCCAGCAGCCAGGAAGCGTTCATGGGCGTGCCGCCCAGCTTTTCGATCACGGGGTCTACCTGCAGCAGCAGGGCAAACGCATAATCGTAAGCCGTGATGGGCGTGCCGTCGGAATAGCGCAGATCGTCGTACAGCACGATGCTGTAAGTCCGGTTCCCCGCTTTGTCCTGCACGGCCGCGGCGCCGCTGACCACGCTGCGGTCGAACCGCATGCGGCCCAGGCTGCCGTCCCACCGCACCAGATTATACCCGTGCAGCAGTTCCTGCACGTCCAGATCGCTGGTGGAGCCGCCCCACATGCTTGTAAAAAACTTGCCTTCCAGGGGGGTGGGATTGCCCACCGTCAGTTCCTGGTAATCATAATCCACCCAGGCGTCCTGCGCGTCCTTTTGGGCGTCCGGGGCGTTTTTTCCATGGCCGTGCCCATTTGCGTAAGCAGCGTTTCCGGGGGCAAGGGCGAAAAGGAGCAGCACCACGAGCCCAAGGCATAACCTTTTCTTCACGGCTTTCTCCTCCTCACTCGATGCAGACGCCGATCTGCATGTTGTAACCGCCCATGTTCAGCGGCGCTCCGTATTCGTCGATGATGATGGTCTCGTCTTCGGGGACATAGAGCACCGTCACCGTCATGTCGCATCCGCCCATCACGCCCTCCACGCTGTTCCTGGAGGCCTGATAGCCCGGGATCTTCGGCACGGCGGCGGAATAGCTGTCGCCGGCGCTATAGGCCATGACGTAGCTTTCCCTCAGCTCCGTCCCATCCAGGGCCACGTACCGCACCGTCAGCGTGTACGTGCCGCGGGTGTAAACGACGGTGATTTCGGTGTCGCTGTCCATTACGCCCGTAACGGCGCTCCTGCTGGCCGTGTACCCCGCGCGGGTGGGCGATTCCACATAATACTCCTTGCCCTGGGGGAACGTGAAGGTCCGGGCGGCGAACAGCTCATTCCCGTTTTCATCCACATAGCGGACGGTGAGGGTATAAGTCGTGGTCGCAGGCTTCTGTGTGGGCACATTGTGCGGCGCCTTGGTGGGCTTCGGCCCATGGGTCGGCTTCGGCTCCACGGTGGGCGTCGGCTCCGCCTTCCGCGGGATCATCCTGCCAAAGAGCACCAGCCGGCCGCTGGTGGTCGCGGACGCGCAGGTGGACAGGGCGATCACCTTGTTGGTCCGGTTCGCCACGGTTTCATTGAAATACAGCACGTTGGTGCCCACGCCCACGCCGTCCAGGCCGCCGCTGCGCAGGAAGGAGATCACGTCGTCCTTCCTGTCGCCCACGCTGTAGATCCTGCTTTCGTAGGCGTCGGTTTCCGCCACGGCGAAGAACTCGATGTCGTACACGCCGCTTTTGCCCACGATCACCGCGGATTTATGGGCGTTGAAGTAGGCCTTTTCCTTGAATCTGTCCAGCCCGCCGAACATGGCGCCGTTATCCATATGATGGCCGTACAGCAGATTATAGCTGTCTTCCAGCGCGCCGTCGTTGGCCGCGGCCAGATAGATGGCCCCGGTCAGGCTGCTTTGCTTATAGATATCGTGGGCGGCGTAATACAAATCGTCCTTGCCCTGCATCACGGGATAATCGATGTTGGTATCGTACACGGTGATCCAGGCGCGGTAATCCTGGTTGATTTCCTCCAGGGAGGCCCCGGCCATGGGCACGTCGTCTTCCCCGGCGATTTCCGGCTTGTACTGCATCAGATCCCAGCTGGAAGAATACGCCCTGTATTCCGTGGCAAAGGAGTCGTAAATCACATAACCGGAGTACAGAACCAAAACCCCCGCCAGCAGCCCCGCCAGCAGCGTAACGACGCCGTTCCCAGCCGCGATAAAGCTGCTGAGCACGGAATCCACCACGGATTTTCCCGGGGCCTTGTGGGGTACCGGCTGTTCAAAATCATCCGGCCTGGTCCTGCCCGCCATGTGTCCGTCTCCTTTCCTGAATTATTTACAGATTGTTCCTGCGCATGATGGTGATCACCGTGCCCAGGATTTCTTCGGTTTTCACCGGCCCGAAGAACCGGCTGTCCGCGCCGCCGGCGCGCAGGTCCGCCAGGACGAAGCATTCACCCGGCTGCAGCTTGACCGGGTATTCCTGAAAGCCCACGTAAGGCACGGTGGAGGAAAAAATGTTGGTTTCCACCATGGAATTCCCGTTCACGATCAGATGCCCGCCCTCGGTGATCTCCACGGTGTCCCCGGAAACGGCGATCACCCGGCAGATGAACTGGGTGGTCCCCTCCGGGCTGCGCAGGCGCAGCCACACCGCGGCGTTTTTCAGCGCGCTTCTGATCTTGCCTGCGAAGCTGCCGTCCTCCTGCTCCTGACTGATCCGTATCCCTTGCATCGATCCCGGCACGTTCCCGCCGTCTTCGCCGGTTTGTTCAGCGTCCGGAAGCGAGGAGAGGCTTTTTTCGATCACGATGATGTCCTGGGCCCGCACGTCCCGGTCCAGCCGGTAAAAGAGCACCATATCCCCCGCGTCGATCCGGGGATACATGTCGCCGTTGGGCATCACCGTCAGGCCCATCACGTGGAAGAACAGCACGTAGACCACCAGCAGCAGCATCAGCGTCCGCAGCAGCAGGGACCGCAGGGCTTTCCTGCGCCTTTTCCGCGCTTTGATCCGCCGCTGTTTTGCTTCCGCCTTCTTGTCCGCGTCGCCGGGCGCCGCATCCGGGGCCGGGATTATGTCCGCAGCGGGCGCCGCAGTCTGATCCGGCGCGGGGACGATGCCCGGAGCGGGGCCCGGGGCGGGGTGCTTGGGTTTTTTCTGCATTGCAAAATCCTTTTTCAAGGGCATTTCTTCCGGCCTTTATACGCCGGATGCGGGGCCCTTGCCTGAGGGAAAGCCGCGCTTTCCCTCAAACAAACGTCCCGCGTTCAGATAGGCCGAATGCCCCGGCCCGGCCGCAGCAAACAAAGGCATGCGGCCGGGATGCCGGGGCAGCTGTCTTCACGGAAAAAGCGGAAGATCAGTCGTTGTTTTCCTTGGTCTTGCGGCGGCGCGCAGCCAGGATGATGAACAGCGTCACGCCGGCAACCAGCATCAGGGCGTAAGGCGCGATGCGGAACGCGATGCCGGTGGGAGAAATAACCGCCAACTTGTTGGTGAACTGAACTGCATAGTTGCTGTCAGCAGTGACGGTGGTCGCTTGCGCATATACAGCGGTATCGTCCTGGTCGGTAGTGGCGGTCTTGCTATCAGTAGACAGAGCAGCGGTGGAAGCGGCAGTGAACTCAACATCTGTTGCAGAATCGCTGCCAATGGTTTCCTTTGCCGTGGTCGTATAAGTCGTACCGGTAACATCGTTGGTTTCGGTTACAGTCGCATAAGCGGCTTGCGGGATACCGATGTACTTGACGGTAGCTTCATGTGCGATAGACGGACCGCCATCCTTGTTTGCGGTGCTGACTGCATTTGCGCCGCCAACAGTCATGTGCGCCGCAACATCAGTGCCATTGATGGAGGTCGTAGCCGCAACATCAGTCTTGGTCACCTGGGCAGTGCCGGTCGTTTCAACGATGTACTGGAAGGTGCCAGAAGCAGAGCCAGTGGGATTAGCCCAAGCCACGTCAAACGGGAACTTGTGGCTGTTCATGGTATCGTCACCGACCAGCGTTTTGCCAACGGTCAGGTTGTAGGTGTGGTACTGATCTGCAGTGACTGCGGTATTACCGTCGCTTGTTCCGGCAACAAATCCGGTGGTCTTGATCGGGGTGGTGGAAAGATCTGCCGCATCAATGGCCGTATCATTGTAGAAGCAGACGTAGCCGTAAATCATCCACCAACCAGCTCTGTTAGTTTCACTGGGATCGCCATTAGCGCCTTTGCCATAATCGCTGCTTCTCATGACATAAACATCAAGGTAACGAACACGGTTACCGCTCCCCTCGGTGATGCCAGCAGCGGCATAAGAGGCATCGTCTGCGGCTGGAGTTTCGGTGATCACATAGCGATATACGCCCGGCTGCGTGAAGACTACATTCGTGAAATCAATCACGACGTTTTTGTAGTTTGCGGCGCCTGCATCATCAGCATCAAGGATATCGGCGTTGGTCCACGCAAGTGTACCAGTAGCGGAAGTAGCTGAACCGGCGGTACCGGAATTCACAGTTACGCCCGTAGTAATACCGGCAAGCGTCTTTGTGCTCGTGGCAAGTCCGGAAGCATGCTGGCTGGTGGCGTCAGTAATGTCTTTTTGAGCTGAACCAGGCGTTACCGTGTAGGTATAGGTGAATGCCGGTCCGTACACAAAGCTCTCATCAGGGTTAAAGACAGTCAATTCCTTCCTGATATTAACCATCTTCCCCTGATTGGTCGGTTTGTCTGTTGTAAAAGCAGTATCGCCGACAACACCGTTGTCGTTTAAGCTTGCAAGTGTAGGTTCCGTTGCGAACGCAGTGCAGCTCAGGCTCAGCACCAGCGCCAGGGCAAGCACGATGGCAAAAATCCTTTTCATGTTCATCTTCCTTCTCTTTCTTTTATATTCGCAGGCCATCCGGCCGCAGGTTCGTTTGTTGGGGCGGCGTCCATGCCGCGTTCTATCCGTATTCTTCGCGGATTGGCCGGTCTCGGGATGAGGAGCATCGTCTGCTCATGCTGCATCTCTCCTTTCAGGTGGGCCGCTGGGGAAACAGTCGCTCTTTATCTCTTGAGGTTGGGTCCGCATCAATTACAGACTTTGGTCTGGAAATTGATGCTCTGGATGTTTTCCCGGCTGTCGGTTTCCGCTTCGGTGGGAAGGGCGGTGGCTTCGCTGCCGGTGAACTGCATCACCTGCACGCTCTGCTCCTCAGCCGGGACGGATTGGTTCATGATGATTTCCACTTCGTAGGAGTACCCCACCGCATAATTGATCTGATCGGAAATCAGCGACAGATTCAGCAGATAGAACTCCTCAACGTCTTCCTCCTCCGTATCCTCCAGGGCGGAGCAGGCGTGATCGCAGTAGGCCGAAATGCTGGCGGAATCCGTGGTTTCCCAGGTGCGCAGCACGGCGTCGGCGGGAATGCCCGAATCGCGGGTGTACCTGACTGCGATGCTGTAATCCCGGCCCTCCACCTGCGTCACCTTTTCCATCACGCCGCTTTCCGGCCACACGATTTCCGGTATCGGTTCGGGCGTGGGTTCCGGTGTCGGTTCCGGTGTCGGCTCTGGTGTCGGTTCCGGTGTGGGTTCCGG
>JAILBG010000135.1:0-29261 GCA_024681215.1 Clostridiales bacterium | reverse complement strand
GGACAGGGTGGTTTTGCCGGTGCCGGAGAGGCCGAAGAAGATGGCGGTGTTTTCGCCCTTCATATCGGTATTGGCGGAGCAGTGCATGCTGGCGATGCCTTTGAGGGGCAGATAGTAGTTCATCATGGAGAACATGCCCTTCTTCATTTCGCCGCCGTACCAGGTGTTCAGGATCACCTGCTCCCGGCTGGTGACGTTGAAGGCCACCACGGTTTCGCTGTTGAGGCCCAGTTCCTTGTACTGTTCGCACTTGGCCTTGGAAGCGGTGTACACGATGAAATCCGGCTCAAAGGCGGCTTCCTCTTCCTTGGTGGGCTTGATGAACATATTGCGCACGAAATGAGCCTGCCAGGCCACTTCCATCATGAAGCGCACGGCCATGCGGGTGTCCTTGTTGGCGCCGCAGAAGGCATCCACCACGTACAGCTTTTTATTGCTCAGCTGCTTTTGGGCCAGGTCCTTGACGATCTCCCAGGTTTCCTGGGTCATGGGATGGTTGTCGTTCTTATATTCAGGCGTGGTCCACCACACGGTGTCCTTGCTGTTTTCGTCCATGACGATGTACTTGTCCTTGGGGGAGCGGCCGGTATAAACGCCGGTCATCACGTTGACGGCGCCCAGCTCGCTTTCCTTGCCCACGTCATAGCCCGTGAGGGTGGGGTCCATTTCGTCCTTGTACAGGGATTCGTAGGACGGGTTGTAGATGATTTCCTTCGTGCCGGTAATGCCGTACCTGGTCAGATCGATGTTCGCCATGATGCACTTACCTCTCTTCTATATTTGGATCACAGGATTGGAAATATACGGGGTTGGCTGCCGTTGGCAATGCCAACTTCAACCGACTACATTATATCACAGCGTTTTCATGGGGTCAATTCGGAATATCTGTCGTAAAATCGGCCAAAGACAACAAAAAAAGCGCCCGTCAGCCCATAGACTGACAGGCCGCCTTGTTCTTCGCGGCGTTGCTCAAAGCCGCAAGCTGCGCAAGCGACAGCATTTCCCCCCGCACGTTCGGAGGGATGCCGCAGCTTTCCATCCATTCCCGGGCTTCCTCCCGGCCGAGATGAAAGGAGGCCATCAGATTGTTTTCCATGGTTTTCCGCCGCATGGCGAAGGCCGCGGCGGCCACCCGGAAAAACAGCGCTTCATCCGCCGTCTGCACCGCGGGGGCAGTCCGCCTGCGCATCACCACGAAGGCGCTGTCCACCTTGGGAGGCGGCGTAAAAGCGGCGGCCGGCACGTCCAGGGCGATCCGGATTTCATAGACATACCGGGCGCGGACGGCCAGCATGCCCCAGCCCTCCTCCCCGGGCCCGGCGGCGATGCGCTGCGCCGCCTCCTTCTGCACCATGACGCTGATGGAATCCACGGGCAGGGAGGACCTGAGCAGCATGGTCATCAGATCCGTGGTCAGGTAATAGGGGATGTTGGCCACGATGTGGAACCGCGGCCAAATGGAGGTGATCTCCCCCAGGTTCAGCCGCATCACGTCCCCGTGCACCAGACGGACGTTGGGATACTTTTCCAGCGCCACCTTCAGGATCGGGATCAGCGCGCCGTCCACTTCGATGGCGGTCACTTCCCGGCATCTTTCCGCCAGCGCCTTCGTAAGCCCGCCTGCCCCCGCGCCGATCTCCAGCACGCAGTCGTCTTCCCCCACGCCGGCCAAATCGACCAAACGGGCGAAAAGCGAATCATCGGTAATAAAGTTCTGGCCCAGGCTGTGCTTGTGATGGAAGTCCCGCTTCATGCCATTTCCCTCACGGCCCGGGCCACCCGGGCCGGATCCTCCGCCCGGAAATACGCCGTGCCCATCACCAGCACGTTGGCCCCGGCTTTTACGATCTCCGGCGCGTTCTGCAGGTTCACGCCTCCGTCCACCGCGATATCTCCCCGGTAACCGGCCCTGCGCAGCCGGCGGATCTTATCCAGCTCGTCCGGCATGAATTTCTGCCCGCCGAACCCCGGCTCCACCGTCATCACCAGCAGGTTTTCGATTTGATCCAGGTACGGCAGCAGCGTTTCTTCCCCCGTTTCCGGCTTGATGGACAGCCCGCATTTTACGCCCAGCGCTTTGATCGCCTTCAGGGCCTTTTCCGCATCCGGCAGCACCTCCCGGTGCAGCGTCAGGATATCCGCCCCGGCGTCGGCAAAAACCGAGATATACTTTTCCGGTTCGTCCATCATCAGATGCACGTCCAGCACGCAGGCCGGAAACGCCTGCCGCACGGCCCTGAGCAGCCCCGGGCCGAAGGAAAGATTGGGCACGAAATGGGCGTCCATCACGTCAAAATGCAGCCGCGTGACGCCGTTTTCCAGCATTTTTTCGATTTCGCCGTGCAAATGCAGCAGATCTGCCGCCAGCAGCGACGGCGCCAGCTCAATCATAGCGTTCCCTCCATGCCTTCCGGCAGTCCTCCAGCAGCTGACGGTATCTTTCCAGCCGCCTTGCATCGATCGCACCCTCCGCCGCCGCCTGCGTCACGGCGCACCCGGGCTCCTTTCCGTGATAGCAGGGGGAAAAGCGGCACCGGCCCTCATACGGCGCAAACTCGGGATAATACTCCCGGAGCAGGACGGGATCGAACGCCTCGTCCATTTCCAGCAGGCTGAACCCCGGCGTATCGATGACCCGGATGCTGCCGAAGGTGAACAGCTCCGCATGCCGCGTGGTATTCTTTCCCCGCCGGATCCTGCGGCTGATGTCCCCGGTTTCCTGGTCCAGGCCGAACAGGGCGTTGAGCAGCGTGGATTTGCCCACGCCGGATTGGCCGGAAAAACAGCAGATCTCGTTTTCCAGCCGTTCCTTCAACGGCTTGAGCCCGCTTTCATCCAGCGCGCTCACGGGGATCAGCTCCGCCTCCGCGCCGCGGTACATTTCCTGCGCCGCCTCCGCGATGCCTTCCCCCTCCGGCATATCCATCTTGTTCAGGATCAGCAGCGCCTTGAGGCCCTGCTTCCGCGCGTAGATCAGCAGCTTGTCCACCAGCAGCCAGTCCGGGGCGGGGCTGGGCGAAATCACGATGCACAGCAGCGTCACGTTGGCCACCGGCGGCCGCAGGCACTGGCTGGCCCTCGGCAGGATCTCCTCGATCCAGCCGTCCGCATCCTCGATCTCCCCGGGAGTGAACAGCACCCGGTCCCCTACCAGCGGGGTCAGGCCCAGTCTGCGGAATTTTTTCTTGGCCCGCAGCACAAATTCCTTTCCGTCCTCTTCCCGGACGGTATAGAAACCGCCGCGTCCGCGCACCAGGATGCCTTCCCTCATTGCGCCGTTCCTTCCGTGCCGGTCTGCTCCTGCGCCGTTTCCGCGGATACGAACACCGCCAGCTCCACCATCGTCTGTTCCTTCACCTGATCGCCGGTTTTGTACTGCACGCCGTCGGCATCCCGGTACAGCTGTGCCGCCACCACGTTGAACTGCGTTTCGTCCGTAATGGGGATCACCTGGATCGGCGGCACCAGCTGCAGGTTCAGCTGCTGAATGATCACCATGGCTTCGTCCTGGGTCTTCCCCACGAGGTTAGGCAGGATCACGCTGCCGCCGCTCAGCGTCACCTGCACCACGCTGCCGCTCTTTTCCAATTCCCCCGCTTTCGGGATCTGGGTCAGCACGGTATCCCAATCCAGCGGGGAAAGCTGCCTTTCCGGCAGGGGCAGCAAAGTAAATCCGCTGCGCTCCATGATGCTCCTGGCTTCTTCCAGGGAAGCGCCCACCACCTTGGGCACTTCCTTTTCCTCCGGCCCGGTGGAAACGGTGATGCAGACCGTTTCGCCCTTGCGCATGGAGGTGCCGTATTCGGGGGACTGGGTGATCACGCGTCCGGCTTCCACCCCGGCGTCCGGGATCCTGTCCACCCTGCAAATGAGATCGTTCCGCTCGATCAGTTTCCTGGCGCTGTCCTCCGTTTCATCCACGCAGTAAGGCGCGGCGGTGGCGTTCACCACCGTATCGTAGATCCGCATCCCGGCCAGGGCCAGCCCCGCCAGCACCGCCAGAATCAGGATCCCCGTCAGCGCCCAGGTTTCCCATTTCCAATGGGGCTTCGCCTTCTTTTTTCCGTCCCCCGCCTGCACGGCCGCAGGCTGCACCAGGGAGGTCAGGGGCTGATCGGACACGCTTTTTTCCATCCACGCGCCATCGGGCTCCTGCAGGGCCCGCTGCAGATCCTGCGCCATTTCCAGGGCGCTCTGATAGCGCATTTCCGGCTTTTTCTCCATGGCCTTTTCCACCACCCGCACGATGGCGGGCGGCACGTCCGGCCGGATCTCGCCGATGGGCCGGGCCTTGCCGTTGATGTGCTGCATGGCCACCGCCACCGGGGTTTCCCCGTCGAAGGGCGGCTGCCCGGTGAGCATTTCATACAGCACCACGCCCACGCTGTAAAGATCGCTGGAGAAAGTGACGTTCTTGCCGTTTGCCTGTTCGGGGGAAAAGTAGTATACCGAGCCCATCACGCTGTCGTCGGTGGTGATGGTATCGGCGCCCGTCACCCGTGCGATCCCGAAATCGGATACCTTCACGTGGCCTTCGGAATCCACCAGGATGTTCTGGGGCTTGATATCCCGGTGAATGATGCCGTTTTTATGGGCGTGCTGCAGGGCGGACAGGATGCGGATGGCGATCTGGGCAGACAGGTCCGCGGGCAGACGCCCGTTTTGCTGGATCACTTCCTTGAGCGTGCGGCCGCTGACGTATTCCATCACCAGATACCGCATGTCCCCTTCCTGGCCCACATCCAACAGGTTCACGATGTTGTGGTGGCTCATTTTGCTGGCCGCCACCGCTTCCCGGTCGAACCGGTTGAGGAACTCCGCGTCCTTGCTGAATTCCGGGCGCAGCACCTTCACCGCCACAGAATGGCCGGTGCGCCGGTCCACGGCGCGGTAAACCAGAGCCATGCCGCCCTTGCCTACGAATTCCACCAGCTCGTATCGGTTGTCCAGCACTTTTCCGATCATGCGGACACCTCCGCGATCACCAGGGAAATATTGTCGTGTCCGCCGCCGTCCAAAGCCATGGAGAGCATCTTATCCGCCGCTTCGGACATGGGCATGGAGCACAGGATCTCCTGCATTTCATTTTCCCGCACGTATTCGGACAGCCCGTCCGAGCAGATCAGGTATTTGTCCCCCCGCCGTTTGTTCAGGGAGAAAACGTCCGCCGTGACCTCCTCATCCACCCCCAGCGCCCGGGTAATGATATTGCGATAAGGGTGGATCAGGGCTTCCTCCTGGGTGATCAGGCCGTCCCGCACCAGCTCCGCCACCATGGAATGATCCTGGCTGATCTGCTCGATCTTTCCGCCCCGCACCCGGTACGCCCGGCTGTCGCCCACATGGCCCAGCAGGATCCGGCGCTTGTCCTCCCAGATCACGGTGAGCGTGGTGCCCATGCCGTTCAGATCGGGATCGGACAGCTGGGCTTCATAGATATCGGCGTTGGCTTTCATGATCGCATTCCGCAGCAGCTCTTCACCGGGCCGGGCGCCGGCAAGCGCTTCCTTCAGCGTATCCACCGCCATGCGGCTGGCCACGTCTCCCGCCTTGTGCCCGCCCATGCCGTCGGCCACGCCGTACAGCCCGAACTCCCCGGGCTGCACCAGCAGCGCGTCCTGATTGGATTTTCTCACGTTCCCGATATGCGTTCTGGATACCGCCTTCATGGCTGTGCCTCCTGCATTGCTTTTTTCCTCAGTTGCCCGCAGGCGCCCTCGATATCGTCCCCCATTTCCCGCCGCCGCGTCGCGGAAATATGACGCTTTTCCAGGCAGGAAAGGAAGGAGGCCACCTGTGCTTCCGTAACGCCCTTCAGTTTCCGTTCCTTCACCGTGTTCAATGGGATCAGGTTCACGTGGCACTGCATGCCCCGGAGCAGATCCGCCAGCTCCTCCGCGCATTTTTCATCCGCGTTGACGCCGTCGATCAGGGCGTATTCGATCACGATGCGCCGCCCCGTCTTTTCCAGATAGTACCGGCAGGCGTCCAGGGTCTCTCCGATGGAATACCGGAGGGCGACGGGCATGATTTCCCTCCGGATGGCGTCGGTGGGGGCGTGCAGGGAAAGCGACAGCGTCACCGGCAGCCCTTCCTGCGCAAATCTGCGGATCTGGGGAACCAGGCCGCAGGTGCTCAGGGAAATATGCCGGATCCCGATGTTCAGCCCCTCCGGATGGGATACCAGCCGCAGGAACCGCACCGTTTCATCGTAGTTGTCCAGCGGTTCCCCGCTGCCCATGAGCACGATGTTGTGCACCCGTTCGTCCCGGAGTACCCGATTGGCGCACTGCACCTCCCCCAGCATTTCCGCCGCCGTCAGATTCCTCACGCACCCGTCCAGAGTGCTGGCGCAGAAGCGGCAGCCCATCCGGCAGCCCACCTGGGTGGAAATGCACAGCGTAGCGCCGTAGCGGTAGCGCATCAGCACGCCTTCCACGCAGTTGCCGTCCCGAAGGGAGAAAAGGAATTTCCGGGTGCCGTCCAGCCGGGAGATCCGCTCCTCCCGGATGGAAACCGGCTGGTCCACGCCCTCCGCTTTCAGCCTTTCCCGGAGCGCCGCGGGCAGATTGGTCATATCGTCAAAGCAGGCGCCGCGATGCAGCCAGGCAAAGATCTGCCCGGCCCGGTAGGGCTTTTCGCCCATTCCGGCAACGGCATCCCGGATCTCCTCCGGATACATCCCCATCCATTCGCGCATGCCTCTTCGTCACTCCGTCTTTTTCATCCGTGCGATAAAGAACCCTTCCACGCCGTCCCGGTGCGGCAGCAGCTGCAGCCCCGCGTCCGTCATGCCGGCGGCAAATCTTTCCCCGATTCCCCCGGGCAGCGCATCCAGGCGGAATTCCGGATGCTTTTTCAAAAATGCGCGGATCTGATCCCCGTTTTCCTCCGGAAGAATGCTGCAGGTGGAATACAGCAATACGCCGTTTTTCTTCACATACCGGCAGCAGCAGTCCAGCAGCGCTTCCTGGAGCTTCGTCAGCTCCTGCACCGATTCGGGCGTGGCGCGGTATTTGATGTCCGGCTTGCTGTCCATGACCCCCAGGCCGGAGCAGGGCGCGTCCAGCAGCACCGCGTCCATGGTGCTGAACAGGTCCTCCTTGGGAACCGCGGCGTCCCGTACCGCGGGGCGCACGTTGTCCAGCCCCAGCCGTCTGGCCGCCGCCCGGATCAGGTTCACCCGATGCTCGTGCACGTCCCAGGCGTAAACCCGGCCCGTGCCGTTCATCCGCTCTGCGATATACGCCGTTTTTCCGCCGGGCGCGGCGCAGCAGTCCAATACCTGCATGCCGGGCTTCGCGCCCAGCGCCTGGGCCGCCAGCATGCTGCTTTCCCCCTGGATGGAGAAATTGCCGGAAAGATAATCCGCGTCCCGGCCGATCCCGGAGGCCATCCTCACCCGCCAGGCGTGATCGGCTTTCCCCCGCTCCGTTTCCCAGACCTTCTTTTCCAGCAGCTTTTCAAAATCGCCGTCGGAAAAGCGCATCAGATTGGGCCGGATCACGGTATAATGGCTGGGGCTGCGGAAAGCGCAGATCTTTTCCGCCTCCGCCGGGCCGTAGGCCGCATTCAGCCTTTCCGCCAGCCATTCCGGCACGGAATGCAGGATCGACAGCGCCTTCGGGCCCTCCTTCGGATCCGGCCATTTGATCTCGTTTTTTCCCCGCACCACGGCGCGCAGCACCGCGTTGACCAGCCCCGTCAGGCCTTCCAGCCCGGCGGCCCGGGTCAGCTTCACCGCCTCGTCCACCACCGCGTTTTCGGGCACCCGGTCGTGATACATCAGCTGGCAGGCGCTGATGCGCAGGATATCCCGCGCCGTAGGCTCCAGCGCCTCCGCATCCTTGAGGAAAAACCCCAGGGCGTAGTCGATGCTGATCAGGTTTTCCAGGGCTGTATAGACGATGCTGGCGCAGAAACGCTTGTCCAGCTGGGACAGATTGGCGTTCTGCAGCCGGTCGTCCAGGGACAGGGCGGCGTAGGCGTCCTTGCGGATCACGTCCTGAAAGATCTGCAGCGCCGCCTTGCGGGAGCCGGACGGCGCCGCAGCGTTATTTTTCGCGCCGCCGGGCCGGGCGTTTCCCCGCGGGGCGGGCCGATACGGCTTTTTTCCCTCCGGGCCCCGGTTCCCGTTTTTCTTTCCCGGAGCCATGGGCCTGCGTTCATTCATCCTTCTCTTCCTCCAAAAGCAGGCAGCGCGCGTGGGCGCAGGGATGGCCCCGGAAATAATCCCGGGCGTCCATCGCTTTCCCGCCGGGGGCCTGAAGCGCCGTTACGCGGACGGCCCTTTCTCCCGCGGCTACGATCAGGCCGCGCTTCGCATCCGCCGCCAGGATCTCGCCGGGCCCGCCGGATGCGTCGGCCTCCTCCGCCCGCAGCACCTTCACCGTTTCGCCGTCTCCCCAGGCGAGCGTGGTGCCCGGCCAGGGGCTCAGCCCCCGCACCCGGCACACGATCCGGGACGCGGGCAGGCGCCAGTCGATGGGCGCCATTTCCTTTTTCAGCATGGGGAAATAGCTGGCCTCCGCTTCGTTCTGGGGCGTGCGGGGGCAGTCTCCCCGTTCGATGCGCCGCAGCGTTTCGATCAGCAGCGCCGCGCCTGCGGGCGCCAGCCTGTCCGCCAGCTCCCCGGCGGTTTCCCCGGGCAGGATCTCCACCGTTTTCTGCAGCAGGATATCCCCCGTATCCAGGCCCTTGTCCGTCATCATGGTGGTGACGCCGGTGACGGTCTCCCCCTCCAGGATGGCCCAGTTGACGGGCGCGGCCCCGCGGTATTTCGGCAGAAGCGAAGAATGCACGTTCACCGTGCCGATCCGCGGGATATCCAGAATCTCCTGAGATAAGATCTGGCCGAACGCGGCGGTAACGCACAGATCCGGCCTGAGGGAACGCAGGTCCTCCACCCCGTCCGCGCGGATCTTCACCGGCTGGAACACGGGGATATCCAGTGCTTCCGCGCATTCCTTCACCGGGCTTTTCACCATTTTGTTGCCCCGGCCCTTGGGCCTGTCCGGCTGGGTGAACACGCCGGCGATCTCATATCCGGTGTCATGCAGCGCCTTCAGCGACGGCACGCCGAAATCCGGCGTCCCCAGAAAGACAACGCGCATCAGGCGTCCTCCTCGCTGTCAAAAATTTCATGGTCCATTTTATCCACGTACATGATCCCGTCCAGATGGTCGATCTCATGGCAGAGCGCCCGGGCCAGCAGCCCTTCCCCGGTGAGCTCGAAGGGCTTCCCCTTCCGGTCCTGCGCCCGGACCGTCACCTTTTCCGGCCGCACCACGTATCCCCGGCGTCCGGGAACGCTCAGGCACCCTTCCTCGCCGGCCTGCTCGCCTTCGGCGGCGACGATTTCCGGGTTCACCAGTTCGATCAGGCCTTTCCCGTCCTGCACGTCGATGACCACCACCCGGCGCAGTATGCCCACCTGGGGCGCGGCAAGGCCCACGCCCTCCGCCTTGTACATGGTGTCCGCCATGTCCCGCAGCAGCAGCCACAGCCGCAGATCGAATTTCTGCATGGGCTTGCTGTTTTTGCGCAGGGTTTCGTCCCCTAATTTCAGTATCTTGCGAACCATTTTTCCTCCTATGCCAGGGACGCCGGATTGATCTCCAGCACCACGTGGGCCGGATGCTCCTCCCCTGCCATTTCCTGAAATCTTTCCAGCAGCCTTTCCGTGTCCGGGTGGTTCAGCAGCTTCATCAGCACGTGGGCCCGCGCCCGGTCCTGGATCCGGCTGATGGGCGCCTCGTCCGCCCGGATGAATAAGATCCGCTTTTCCAGCGCGCTCCCGCCGAACTCCCGGATGATCCCGTCCCGGATGCTTTCCGCCGCGGCCTTTGCCGCATCCATGGATCTGCTTTCGCACAGGAAGCGCGCCATCATGGTAAAGGGCGGATACAGGTCCTGCCTGCGGCGCTGGAATTCCTCGCGGAAAAACGCGCGGTAATCCTGGGCGGCGGCGGCCCGGATGGCGTAATGCTCCGGCTGGTAGGTCTGGATCACCACTTCCCCGGGCTTTTCCCCCCGGCCCGCGCGGCCCGCCACCTGCACCAGCAGCTGGAACGTGCGCTCCGGCGAACGGTAATCCGGGAAATTCAGCGTCATATCCGCCATCACCGCGCCTACCAGCGTCACCTGGGGAAAATCCAGCCCCTTGGCGATCATCTGCGTGCCCAGCAGGATCTGCGCCTGCCCGGCGCGAAAGCGGTTCACCAGATCAAAATGCGCGTTCTTTCCCGAGGTGGTGTCCATGTCCATGCGGATCACCCCGGCGCCGGGATAGAGGCGGTTCAATTCCTCCTCCACCTTCTGGGTGCCCACGCCCATGGGCCGGATGTAGGGGCTCTGGCAGGCGGGGCACGCCTTCGGCATGGGCCGGATCTCCCCGCACCAGTGGCAGCGCAGGGTTTTGTCCACGCTGTGATAGGTCATGGAAACGTCGCACCGGCTGCACTTGATGGTTTCGCCGCACCTGCGGCAGTTGACGGAGCTGGCGTAGCCCCGGCGGTTGATGAACAGCATGGCCTGCTGCCCGGCGGATATGCAGGCGTCCAGTTTCTCCTTAAGCAGCGCGGAGAACATGCCGCGGTTCCCTTTGCGCAGCTCCTCCCGCATGTCCGTCACATACACCCTGGGCAGGGGCCTGTCCAGCACCCGGCGGGGCATTTCGATCAGGGTGTAATCCCCCCGGCGGCACATGGCGTAGGAATAAATGCTGGGCGTCGCGCTGGCCAGCACCGCCGCGGCCCCCTCCCTTTTCGCCCGGGATATGGCCACGTCCCGGGCGTCATAGCGGGGAAAGCGGTCGGAAAGATAGGTCTGTTCATGCTCCTCGTCCACGATCACCACGCCCAGGTTTTCCACCGGCGCGAACACCGCGGACCGGGCGCCGATCACGATCCGGGCCCTGCCCAGGCGGATGCGCCGCCACTCGTCAAACCGTTCTCCGGGGCTGAGGCGGGAATGGAGCACCGCCATGGTGTCCCCGAAACGGCTGCGGAACCAGTTGATCATCTGGGGCGTCAGCACGATTTCGGGAACGAGGATGATCGCCCCTTTTCCCATTTCCAGCGCCCGACGGACCAGACGGATATACACCTCCGTTTTGCCGGAGCCCGTTACGCCGTGGATCAGGAACGGCTTTGCGCCGCGCGTCAGCGCCGGCAGCAGCTCCTCCAGGGCTTCCTTCTGCTCCTCCGTAAGCTCCGGGTCCGGCGGGGCGTCGACGATGCCGTAATAGGGGGAGCGCAGGATCTCCCGCTGGGTGATCTGCGCCATTTCCCGGTCGGTCAGCCATTTGAGCGGCTCCCGCACGTCCCGGATCATGCCCCGCAGTTCTTCCACCGGATGCCATTCGCCGTCGGACAGGAGGGTGATGAGCAGCCTGCGCTTCGCGGAACGGCTCTGGGCGGCGATGGCTTCGTCGATCCGGTCCGCGGGGATCTGGAGACGGGCGCATTCCTCGGTTTTTACCTTGACCCGCCCGCCGCGCATTTCCGCCGGCAACATCAGCCGCAGCGCCTCGCACAGCGGGCAATGGGCCTTTTCCCGGATTTCAAAAGCCAGCTCCATCAGCTTAGGCAGCACCGCCGGATATGCCTCCAGGGTGGAAAGGACGGGCCTGATCTTTGCTTCGTCGTAATCCGGCGTTTCCCTGAGCCGGATCACGAAGCCTTCCTTTTCCCGTTTTCCGAAGGGCACCGTCACCCGGGTGCCCGGCGAAAGGTCCATTCCCTCCGGCACCCGGTAGGTGAACACCCGGTCCACCTGCTCGGCGGCGATATCCACGATGATCTCGGCGAACAAACCGCGCCTCCTTATGCTTTCCGAAGGGCGATCGCCCGATCCAGCAGCGCCTCGGCCACCTGCCGCTTGGGCAGGCAGGGCAGCGTTTCCTGGCCGTCCTTCGTGATGAAGGTGACCACGTTGGTATCCACGTCGAATCCCGCGCCTTTTTCCGTCACGTCGTTGGCGGCGATCATATCCAGGTTCTTTTTCTTCAGCTTTTCCGCGGCGTTTTCCTTTACCTTTTCCGTCTCCGCGGCGAAGCCCACCAGGATCTGCCCGGGCTTTTTCATGCCGCCCACCGCCGCCGCCACGTCCGGCGTCTGGGCGAGGGTCAGCGTCAGCTTTCCGCCGGATTGCTTCTTGATCTTCTGCTCTGATACCTTTTCCGGCGCAAAGTCCGCCGGGGCCGCCGCCTGGATCACGATATCCATATCCCCGCAGCGCGCCGTCATTTCATCGTACAGGTCCCGGGTGGTTACGATCTGCACGCACTCCATGCCCCGGGGCTTTGCCAGGCTCACCGGCCCCGTCACCAGCGTCACGTTCGCGCCCCGGTCCCGGGCGGCTTCGGCGATGGCGTAGCCCATCTTCCCGCTGGAACGGTTGGTGATATAGCGCACGGGATCCAGGGCCTCCCGGGTGGGCCCGGCGGTCACCAGCACGCGCAGACCCTTGAGATCCTGTTTCGGCGTCAGGATCTTTTCGATCTCCGCAAAAACGGCTTCCGGCTCGCTCATCCGCCCGGTCCCGCTGTCCCCGCAGGCGAGGAAGCCGCCCTCGGGCCCCACGAAGCGCACGCCGCGGGAGCGGAGAACTTCCACATTCCGCTGCGTAGCCGGATTTTCCCACATGCCCGTGTTCATGGCGGGGGCGATCAGGATGGGCGCTTTCGTGGCCAGCACCGTGGTGGAGAGCATGTCGTCCGCGATGCCGCAGGCCATTTTCGCCAGGATATTGGCCGTGGCCGGGGCAATCACGAACACGTCCGCCCGCTTGGCCAGGGCGATATGCTCCACCTCCCAGGTTTCCGGGGGCGCGAAGGTATCCGTCACCACGGGATGGTTGGTGAGGGTCTCAAACGTCAGGGGCCGCACGAATTCGCAGGCGTTCTCCGTCATGATCACGAATACGTCCGCCCCGGCCTTGCGCAGCATGGAAGCGAGCCCGCACGCCTTGTAAGCGGCGATCCCGCCGGTCACGCCCAGCACCGCGCATTTTCCGTCCAGCGGCATATTTCTTATACCTCTTCGTCTTCCAGGTTCCGGTGATAGGTCAGCAGCCCGCGGTTGATCTCGTCCACGGCCACGGAGACCGGCTTCATATCCTTGGCGTCGATCATGGCCGGGGTTCCGGCCACCAGCTCCCGGGCGCGCTTGGCGCTCTCCACCACCAGGGTGTAGCGGCAGTCCACTTTCTTGCACAGTTCGTCGATAGGGGGCTTGTTTACAGGCATGTTCGTTTCCTCCTCTGTCATTCAACCACGGGAAAATACCGGGTTGTGCGCTGTTTTTCCGCCTGGATCACGGCGCGTACCTGGGCGCAGGCCGCGTCCAGATCGTCGTTCACCACGGCGTATTGGTATCTGTCCATCTGTTCGATCTCGCCCCGGGCGTTGCCGAGCCTGCGCTCGATCTCCGCGGGGTCGTCGGTGTTCCGGGTGTGCAATCGGCGGCGCAGCTCCGCGTAGGACGGGGGCAGGATGAAGATGGACACACAGTCCTTTTTCCGCGCCATCACCTGCCTGGCGCCCTGTGGGTCGATATCCAGCACCACGTTCATTCCCTGATCGATCCGCTCCTGCACCTGGGATCTGAGGGTGCCGTACCGGTGGCCGTGGACGGTGGCATGCTCCAGGAATTCGTCCCCGGCCAGCAATTCGTCGTACTGCTCCTCGGAGATAAAGAAATAATGAACGCCTTCCTTTTCCCCTTCCCGGGGCTTCCGGGTGGTGGCGCTGACGGAAAAGACCAGGGACGGGTCCTCCGCCAGCATCCGGGCGCAGATGGTGCCTTTCCCGGTGCCGGAGGGCCCGGAGATCACGATCAGCATGCCCTTGCGTTCTTCCTTCACGGCTGTGCCTCCCCCTCGTTTTTCTTACGTGTCGCTTTGCAGCCGGCCGGCGATGGTTTCGGGCTGGATGGCGGAAAGCACCACGTGGCCCGTATCCATCATCAGCACCGCCCGGGTGCGCCTGCCCGCGGTGGCGTCCACCAGGTGCCCGCCGTCCCGGGCTTCCTGCACCAGGCGCTTCACCGGCGCGCTGTCCGGCGCGATCACCGCCACGATCCGGGACGCGGATACCATATTGCCAAATCCGATGTTCAGCAGCTTCATCCCATCACTCCACATTCTGCACCTGCTCCCGCAGCTTTTCGATCTCGCCCTTCATGGCCACCACCAGCTTCGTGATCCCGGCGTCGGATGCCTTCGAGCCGATGGTATTGGCTTCCCGGTTCAGCTCCTGGGTAAGGAAATCCAGCCGCCGCCCGGTTTCTCCCTCCGCGCCGATGGCCTGGCGCATCTGAGCGATATGGGATTCCAGGCGGGAAAGCTCCTCATCCACGGCGCATCTGTCCGCCATCAGGGCCACTTCCTGGGCCAGGCGCTGTTCGTCCAGACCGCCGACGCCCATTTCCCGGATTCGCTGCTGCAGTTTCTCCCGGTACGCCAGAGGCACTCCGGGGGCCAGGGAGGCGATTTCATCCCGCAGGGACGCCACCGCATCCAGATGAACGGTCAGGTCCCGCCGCAGGGCTTCGCCTTCCTTTTCCCGCATGGCAACGACATCCTGCAGCGCCTGCGCAAGCGTATCGCCCAGCAGGGATAGCACCGCTTCCTGATCCTCTTCCTTCACCGTTACCTGCACCACGTCCGGCTGGCTCACGATCCAGGCGACGTCCTCATCCCGAACGGAGGATCTTTCCTTCCTGGCGATCTGCCGGGCGGTCAGCAGCGCTTCCCGGTACTGCATCACCAGCGCTTCGTCCAGCCGCACTTCCCGGGCGTCCTGGCGCAGATTGACGTACGTCACGTTCACATCCGCGTGGCCCCGACGGAGGGATGCGCCCAGCTGCTTCCTCACCGCGTCCTCGGCAAAGGAAAGCGCCCTGGGCAGACGGCAGGAAACATCCAGGAAACGGTGGTTCACGGTTTTGACCTCCACGGTCATTTCCCGTCCGTCCCGGGCGGTCATCCGCCGCCCGTATCCCGTCATGCTCCGCATCCGCCATCCCTCCTTCGTATCAGTTGATTATATCATACTTTTGCGTTTCCTGAAAGCCCAAATTTTCATGTTTTCGGCCAAATCAGGCCGTTTGCGGCCAAAAATAAGAAAACGGCGGCGGGGTTTCCCGCGCCGTCCTGCTTTTCACCGATGCCACACCGAATACCACAGCCGGTTTTTCCGTATCCAGGGGCACTGCCATCCGTTGCGGGCGTACGCGCGGAACGCCCGGCGCGCTTTTCGCCGCTGCCGGCACGATTCAGAGAAATCAAGAAAAAAACGGAGCATGCCCGTCCCCCCTTCCCGGGAACAGCGTGCCCCGTACGGATCGAAAGCATACGGGATCATACTTTTTTATCCTTCCATTTTCCGCTGGCGAAGCGCGGATAGAAGAACGCCACCCTCACCAGGATCTCGGACAGGCCGAAGATCCACGTGCCCATCAGCTCCAGATGCAGCACATTCACCGCCAGAATCGCCATCAGCGGACGGATCACGCTGACGCATACGGTGGCCACCATGGCCACGTACAGGTTGTCCCCGGCGCCCCGCAGGGAACCGGACAGCACCACCGAGCTGATCTGGAAGGGCTGCACCGCCGCCAGCACCAGCATGGTATTGGCGGCGTGATAGATCACCTGATCGGCATGCTCCGTATTGCCGATGAACAGATTGGCCAGCTGATACCGGGAAGCAAGGATCAGCGTCCCCAGCACCGCGGAGATCATCATGCCGTACCGCTGGCAGACCTTCCCGTAGAGCATGCTCAGGTCCGCCCGCTTCCTGCCCAGGTTCTGCCCCACCAGCGCAGTGGCCGCCACCCCCAGGCCGTCGCCGAAGGTGAAGGTGATGCTCAGCAGCTGCATGCAGATCTGGTTGGCCGCGTACATGACGGTGCCCAGGGAAAACAGGATGCGGGCGTAAATGAAAAACCCGAACCGGACGCCCAGCTGCTCGATGGCCGCGTTGCCGCCCACCTTCACGATGGAGCGCATGGTGTCCCGGTCAAAGCGCCACCGATCGTGAACGGACAGATGCAGGTATCCCCTGAACCGGCCCCCGGCCACCACCGTCCACAGCGCCATCACCAGGCCCGCCGCCATGCCGATCACCGACGCGATGGCCGCGCCCCGGACCTCCAGGCGCCGGAAGCCCAGATTGCCCCCGATCAGGCAGTAATTGAAAAACACGTTGATCAGGTTGCTGGCGATATTGACCCACATGGTGATTTTGGTTTTGCCGATGCCCCGCTGAGCGGCGCAGATGCACATAGCCAGCGCGTTCACCGGCAGGGAATACGCCATGATGCGGAAATAATCCACGGCGTCGGTGAAGATCTTGTCCGTTTCGGCCTTGTCGCCGCCCGCAAGGCGCAGCAGAGGCTCTGCAAACGCCACCGCCGCCGCCGTCAGCACGCAGGAAAGCCCCAGCGCCAGCATCATGGCGTTGCGGAGCGTGCTGTTGGCCTCCTCCTGCCTTTCCTCGCCCTTCCTGCGGGCCACGATGGCTGTGACCCCCACGTTCAGCGCGAAAAACATGCACAGCAGCAGCATTCGCGGCTGCGTGGGCAATCCGACGCTGCTCAGGGCGGCGGGGCCCAGCTCGTTGCCCACCATCATGGTGTCCACGGAGCCGATCAGGCTCATCAGCACCATTTCGATGATGGAGGGAAGCGCGATATGCATGGCGCTCTTATACGCCGTTTTCGTGTCCGGCAATTCGCCCAGGCGGTGTTCTTCCTTCACCAGGCATTCCGGCGCCAGCAGCCGCCTGAACACGTTCCCCCGCATGATGTGAACACCCGCCTTTCCTGCCCCAGATTCTATCATGTTTCCCGGCGCTTGTAAATTCTAAGCGGGCCAAAACCACGGAAAAAAACAGCGGATATGTTATTTTTATGCGGTTTCATTGAATTTCCGCACTTTTTCTGTATAATAAAAACGTATAAGGAATCTATCGGCGGCGCATAACGCCGGGCCGCGCCGGGCACAATGCAATGGCGCATATTTCTGAAAAAAGTGATCAAAACGCGCCGCCCTTTCGTTGTATACCGGAACGACGCCGTAAAGGAGGACCGGATCCTTGAGGAATAAAACGCATCTCCGCAGTCTCATCGCTTTGCTGCTGACGCTGCCGCTCCTGATAGCGTCGGTGCCGTCCGTCCGGGCGGAAAAGAAAATGTCCGGGACCGTCCGGGTGCTCTTGACCCGGCTGAACCTGACCGACCGGGCGGATATCTCCCTGGACGGCAGCTATACCCTGAACGATATCGCCTTTCAGCGGGGCAGCCGCCTGACGGCCGCCGCGGTAGACAATGAGATTTACGTATATTACGAAGGCATGTCCCTGAACGCCGGGAAAACGTTGATCCTGACTCGCCACGAAACCGACGACGGAAAGGAAAACGGCGTAAGGATCAACGGAAATTACGCGCTGCACCCCGGTGATCTCCACCTGACGGTGCGGGACGGCGCGCTCCGGGCCGTGCTCCACGCCCCGGTGGAGGAATACATTCTGGGCGTGGTCCCCTATGAAATGAGCGATTCCTACCCCCTGGAGGCCCTGAAGGCCCAGGCGGTGGCCGCCCGCACCTACGCGCTTCGCAAGGCCGGCGCGTCCGGGGATTACGATTTGGTGGACAACACCAACGACCAAGCCTACTACGGCGTCAGGAAAGAGCACGCCAACGCCGCCCGGGCCGTGCGGGAGACAACGGGGATCTGCGGCTTTTGGAAGGGCAGCCTGGCCCAGTGCTATTATTCCGCCAGCAACGGCGGGCAGACGGAGCTGCCCCGGCACGTCTGGGGCGACAGCGACGATAGCTGCTACGCCGCGGTGGAGGATCCCTACGACCTGGAAAACCCGGAAAGCACCGTGAAAAAGTATTCCCTGCCCAAGCGCCTTTCCTCCAACGGCGATCTGGGGCCGCTGAAAAACTCCGTTCTCGGCATCCTCAGCGAACAGCTGGAAAGCCAGGGCTGGGACGGAGACGCGGAGCACATCCGCGTAACAAGCATCCAGGCCGCCGAAACCGCCCTGCCCCTGCACCGGGACGGCGGCGGGGTCATGACCCTGCTGCGGCTGACCTTCACCGTGGAGGGCCGCCGCATGATCAGCGACGGGGACGAAACGGAAATCTCGATTTTTGACGATCCCGCCGTCACCCCGGCCCCTTCGGCGCAGAAGGAGGAATGGGGGCCCATGCAGCCGCTGCCCTCCCCCGTCACCGTGGCGCTGGACCTGTTCCCGGGGGTGGAAACCGCCCTGAACCTGTCCATCAATCCCGGCAGCAACGAGGTGATCACCGTTCGGGAAACGGACGACGCCTTCGTGATCGAATCCCGCCGCTACGGCCACGGCGTGGGCATGAGCCAGCGGGGCGCCCAGCGAATGGCCGGCAAATACGCCTTCACCTATGAGCAGATCCTGCGCTTCTATTATCCCGGCATGACGCTGGAGACCGTGGCCTATACCGCCTCCGCCGCCCCGAAGATCCGGCATCAGTTCCTGGCCACCCCCGGCCCGGCGGCCACGCCCACGCCCCGGCCCACCCTGATGCCCGTTTCCGCCACCCCTGCCCCCGGCGAATACCGGGTGACGGTGGGAAACATCGGGGTCAATTCCTATCTGAACCTCCGGGCCGAGCCCAACACCCAGGCAGAAGTGCTGCGCCAGCTGTATTTCGGGCAGGCGCTGATCGTGGTCCGGGATCTGGGAGACTGGCTGCTGGTAAAGACCGACGACGCCCAGGGCTACGTGATGGCCCAGTTCGTAGTGAAGGAAAAATAATGTGATCCGCCCATAAAACACGGGCCCAGCTTTATCGCTGAGCCCGTTTGTTATGCTTTGGGTTTATCCGTTGCTATGGTTTTCGCCGCAGGAGATCGTTTCTCCCGTCCGGGCGTCCAGGACCACGCAGTACACCGGATCCGCGCCCACGGCGCCGTCGGGATCAATCGTCAATGCGTCGAAATAGACGATATAGTATTCTTCCTCCTGGTTTTCGGCGGTGCTGTATACGGCGGGATACAGCCCCTCCGGGGAATATCCCTTCTCCTCCAGCGCCGTCCGGGCCTTTCCGATCGCTTCCGCTTCGCTGATCCAGCCCGCCGCCGGATATTTCCATTCGCCCGCGCCGTAGCGCAGCTTGTCTTTGAGCGTCCAGAAATCCTGCTGCTCCACGCAGCACGGGCAGGGCGTCAAGAAGCCGATCTGCGGGTCCGATACGGGCAGCGCCCGGAGAGGCAGGAATTCTTGCTTCACCATCGGGCAGTCCGGAAGGAAATGATAGTGTTTCCCTCCCTCCGGCTGGCAGTACACGGTTTCCTGATCCTTCAGCCGCATCTGTCCCCGCAGGGCGGACATGTCGACGGCCGTTCCCTTCTGCTGTTCCTCCCGGATGCGGGCGTGCGCCGGCGTCAGCCAGCCCTCCGACGCGTCCTCCGTCACTTCCCCTTCCCGGGTGAGCAGCACGCTGTACCAGGATACGAACTCCCCGCCGTTCCCGTACCGAGACATGAATTCGATCATCCAACGGGGCGTTTTGCACCCATCGGTGATGAAGAAGGACACGTTGGGATAATAGCCTTCGATCTCAGCATCCGTCAGCATATAAGCGTCTTTCACCGCTTTCCTGGCGATGCGGACGGCTTCCTCCGGCGCCAGGTCTCCTTCCTCCGGCAGCACGTCGACCCAGGCGTCGTCTCCGTACAGTCCCTTTTCCCTGAGCTTTTCCCAGAACCAGTGCTTCTGCTCCAGCGACCAGGCGTGGGGATCGCCCCATTCGGCTTCGGCGATGGTATAGTAATACAGGTATTTTTCGTCGCCGTAATACGCCGTCAGAATCCCGTCCGCCAGGGCGTGCTTTTCTTCTTCCGTCAGGTCCTGTCCGTTCAGTTTTTCCCAATCCCCGTCTTTGATCCCGATGCCGTCCGCCCGCATGGCGTCGATCAGCTTCAATTTGGCTTCCAGGCTCCATTCCCCGTACGCGCCGCTCTCCACGGCCAGGTCCATGGCCTTTTCGATGTGCCCCCAGCCGCCCACGGTCAGCGCCAGGGCGGTGCCCGTGGCCAGAAGCGCCAGGATGATGGCCAGGATCAGGCCCGCCGACAGCTTTCTTTTCACTTTTTTGTCCTCCTGCTGTTTGAGCTTTTCCAGCGTGCTTTGCACGCGGTAAACGAACTCCCTGTCCGCCCGGCCGAAGGCGCCGGAAAGGCTGTCCGGAAACTGCTTCATTCCTTCTGCGCCTCCTCCCATTTTTCTCTCAGGATCTGCCGGGCCCGGTGCACCCGGGAATGGACCGTTCCCTGGGGGATGCCCAGGGCTTTCGCAGCCTGGGCCGCGGTCATTCCCTCCATGAAGATGAGCACCGCGGACATCCTGTATTTTTCCGGCAGGGACAGGATCAGATCATGCATCGTTTTGTCCGCGTCCGGCGGCGCTTGGGGCATCGGCACGTCCATGGATGGGACCACGCGCTTTCCCCGCCGCTGAATGTTGTGGCATTCGTTCAGCAGGATGCGGATCAGCCAGCTTTTCAGCTTCCCGTCGTCCCTCAGGCGTTTTCTTTTTTCCCAGGCCTTTTTCAGCGTTTCCTGCACCGCGTCTTCCCGGTCCACCCGCTGCCAGAGCTGGGCGTAGCTGACGCGGTACAGCGTTTCTGTCAGATCCAATATGCCCCGTTCAAATGCTTCGTCCGTCATGTCTTCATATCTCCCTGCCGTGGATTGAACAATCCCGATGATTATGACGGCCCGGCAGGCCGTTTTCTTCATTTTTCCGGATATTTTTCTTCTCCGTTTTCCTGCCCGCGGCATTGACAGCCGCCGGGCGGGGCATTATCATGGAAAAGGAACGAGGAGGAAACCGCCTTATGTATGAAGGAAAGCTGGTGCGCCTGCGGGCGTTCGATAACGGGGACCTGATGAAATGCCTGGCCTACAGCAACGATTACGACGTGATGCGCGGCGCGTCCGGCGCCATTCTGTACCCCTCCACCGTGGACGACGAGGCCCGGGAAATGGGCAAGAACACCAGCTATTCCTCCGGGGAATACCAGTTCGCCGTCGAAACGCTGCAGGAGGGCCTGTTCATCGGCAAGTGCGGCTTCACCCGGGTGAACTGGAAAAACCGCCTGGCGGAACTGGCCATCCTGATCGGCGAAAAGGAATACCGCGGCAAGGGATACGGCCAGGACGCCATCCGGCTTTTGTGCCGGTTCGGCTTTGAGGAAATGAACCTGCGCAAGATCAAGGCCTGCGTTTTCGATTTCAACGAAGCGGCCCTGCGCTGCTATGAGCATTGCGGCTTCCGCAGGGAAGCGGTGCTGAAAAAGGAAATGTACCGGGAAGGGGCGTATCACGACGTGATCGTTCTGTCCCTGTTCCGGGATGCGGAGGAATAACGCCATGGATTATACGGAAGTCACTGTCTCCACCACCACCCGGGGGGCCGAGATCGTATCCGATCTGCTGATGCGCCTAGGGGCCGCCGGCACCCAGATCCTGGACCGCGGCGATCTGCCGGACCCGGACAAGCCCACCGCCATGTGGGAGCTGATGGATCAGTCCGTGATCGACGCCATGCCCGAGGACGTGCAGGTGAAGGCCTGGTTCACCATGGAGGAATTGCCCAAAGCGCTCTCTGCCCTGAAGGAGGAGCTTTCCCTCCTCCGGGAAGAAGGCCTGGGCACCCTGGCCGTAGCCACTCAGGGCGTGAAGGAAGAGGACTGGGCCGAAAACTGGAAGCAGTATTACAAGCCCTTCCGGCTGGGGGATCACATGGTGGTCAAGCCCACCTGGGAGCCCTGGAACGCCGAGCCCGGCGACCTGATCATTGAGATCGACCCCGGCATGGCCTTCGGCACCGGCACCCACGAAACCACCGCCATGTGCGTGCAGCTGATCGAAAAATATTACCGCGGCGGTTCTCTGCTGGACGTGGGCACCGGCAGCGGCATCCTGGCCATCGCCGCGGCGCGGCTGGGCGCGAAGGACATCCTGGCCGTGGACATCGACCCGGACGCCGTGCGAGTGGCCCGGGAAAACGTGGCCCACAACGGCCTTTCGGACGCCGTGGAGGTGCGGCAGGGGGACCTGCTCAAGGGCCTGCACCGCCGGTTCGATTTCGCCGTGGCCAACATCCTGGCCCCGGTGATCTGCATGCTGGCCTCTCCCCTGCGGGATCATCTTTCTCCCGGCGGGCGCTTTATCTGCTCCGGGATCATCGCGGAGGCGGAGCAGGAGGTCAGGGACGCGCTGCTTTCCGCCGGCTATGCCATTGACGAAATCACCCGGAAAGGCGACTGGACGGCCTTCGCCTGCCGGGCGTAAAGCAGAGGAAACGATATGCTGGATCAAATCGTCCCTATCGCCCGGGAAGCGGGAAGGATCATGCTGTCCTTCCACGACGCGGCCACCCACCGGAAGGAAGGGCACTTCAATTACGTCACCGACGCGGACGTGGCGGTGCAGGGATACCTGAAAACCGCCCTGTCCGCCCTGATCCCCGCCTCCCGCTTCTTTGCGGAAGAACAGGAAAACGAAGCGCTGTCCGACGCGCCAACCTTCGTGGTGGATCCCATCGACGGCACGCTGAATTATATGCGCCGCCGGAACTGTTCCGCGGTGTCCGTGGCGCTGCTTGTGAACAAAGCGCCCGTATGCGGCGTGATTTACAATCCTTACGCCGATGAACTGTTTTCCGCGGAAGCGGGAAAGGGCGCGCGCCTCAACGGCTCTCCCATCCGCGTTTCTTCCGCGGGCATGGACAACGCCCTGGTGGCCTTCGGCACCTCGCCCTACGACGCGGACCTGCATGAAAAGACCATGAAGGCCGCCGGGCGTTTCCTGCGCCGGGCGGGGGACCTGCGAAGGTCCGGCTCCGCCGCGCTGGACCTGTGCGACGTGGCCTGCGGCCGGGCGGATATCTTTTTTGAACTGCGCCTGCGCCCCTGGGATATCGCGGCCGGCTCCCTGATCGTTACGGAGGCGGGCGGGCGGTTTCATTCCCTGGGCCATGCCGCGCCGTACTATGAGGACGCCTGCGGCATGCTGTGCGCCAACGCCGTCTGCTTTGACGAAGCGCTTGCCGTGCTTGAGGAGGCCCTGCGATGAGCATTCTTTCCTGCGCCCATACCCACACCCCCCACTGCGACGGCAAAACCCCCGCCGCGGACATGGCCCGCCGCGCGCTCGAGCTGGGCTTCGTATCCCTGGGCTTTTCTTCCCACGCCGCCCAGACCTTCGATCCCGAATACTGCATCGACCCCCGCCGGGAAGACGAATACAAAGCGGAGATCCGCGCCCTTGCCCGGGAATACGAAGGCCGGATGCGGATTCGCCTGGGGATCGAACGGGATCTTTATTCCTGCGCCGACCCCGCGGGGTACGATTACTTCCTCGCCGCCGTCCATTACTTTGAAAAGCCCGACGGGCATCACACCGCCGTGGACGGCCGTGCGGAAAGCCTGAAAGCCTATGTGGATGAATGCTGCGGCGGCGACGGAATGGAAATGGCCCGGCGCTATTTTTCCATGCTGCGGGATTACGTGCTGGATAGCAGGCCCGCCATCATCGCCCATTTCGATCTGATCCGCAAGAACAACGCCAAACTCCGTTTGTATGATGAAGATTCCCCCGCTTACCGCCGCCTGGCCCTGGACGCCCTGCGCCCGCTGGCCGGGACCGGCGCGCTGCTGGAGGTGAACACCGGGGGCATGGCCCGGGGTTACCTGGATACCCCCTATCCCGCCCCGTTCCTGCTCAGGGAATGGAAAAACTGGGGCGGCGAAGTGATCGTCAATTCCGATTGCCACGATATGCGCTTCCTCACCTGCGGGTATGAAGAATCGGAAGCGCTGCTGCTGTCCCTGGGATACGATCACGCCGTCCGGCTGGGCGGAAGCGAAATGTGGGAGCGGTTCTCCCTGGGTTGACTTTTTTCGGCAAATGGCCGATAATGAATCGTTGATCGAACACGAAAGGAGGGGCCCGCTTGGCGCATCAGATCCTGGGCGTGGAGCCCCACGGCATCGCCTACCGGCGCGGCATCCGCCCCGGCGACAGCCTCCTTTCCATCAACGGCGAGCCCGTCCTGGACGAGATCGACTATCAGGCGCTGACCAACCGGTCCCGCCTGGATCTGGATCTCATCCGCGCGGACGGCACGCCGGGCCGCGTCCGCATCATCAAAGCCAAGGACGCGCCGCTGGGACTGCGCCTGGCCGATACCCTGGCCTGCACCCCCCGGCAGTGCAAAAACAAATGCGTCTTCTGCTTCATCGACCAGATGCCTCCCGGCATGCGGGAATCCCTTTATATCAAGGACGACGATTGGCGACTGTCCCTGATGATGGGCAATTTCATCACCCTCACCAACGTGGACGATGGGGAATTTGACCGCATCCTGCGCCGGAAGGCCTCTCCCCTGTATATCTCCGTTCACGCCACGGACCCGGATGTGCGGGTGAAAATGATGAAAAACCCCAACGCCCGCTTCCTCCTGGACCGGCTGAACGCTTTCAGGGATCACGGCATCAAATTCCATTGCCAGATCGTGCTGTGCCCCGGATGGAACGACGGGAGCGTGCTGGAGGATACCCTGAATACCCTTTCCTCCCTGTGGCCTGCCGCCCAAAGCGCCGCCCTGGTGCCCGTGGGCCTCACGAAATACCGGGAGGGGCTGGAAAAGCTGGCCCCCTACACCCGGGAACAGGCCAAAGCAGTGCTGGAGATCTGCCGCAGATGGCAGAAAACCTGCCTGGACCGGTTCGGCACCCGCTTCGTTTTCCCCTCGGATGAAATGCTCTGCATCGCCGGGGAGGAGCTGCCGGAGGAAGCGTATTACGAAAACTATTGCCAGATCGAAAACGGCGTGGGCCTGATGCGCCGATTCCTCAGCGGCTTCATTTCCGCCTCAGGGTTTGATCCCCGCCCCGCCCCGCCCCGCCGGGTTTTGATCCCCTGCGGGGTCAGCATCGCCCCGTATATGCAGAAATGGATCGACCGCTGGGGCCCCAGGGGCGTATCCGTCCGGGTGCAGCCCATCCGGAACCGCTTTTTCGGCGAGACCGTCACCGTCACGGGCCTGCTCACCGGGCAGGATATCCTTTCGCAGCTGGATCAGGAGCATACGGACGAAGTGATCCTGTGCAACGTGACGCTGCGGGAAGGCCGCGACCTGTTTCTGGACGATATGACGCTGGATTCTTTCCGCGCCGCGCTGAAAGTCCCCCTGACGCTGTGCGACAACCGGGGCGGCGCGCTGTACGAAGCCCTGCTGGGCATAAAGGAGCAGCCATGAGCACAAAACCGCTGGTCGCCATCGTGGGCCGCCCCAACGTGGGCAAATCCACCTTTTTCAATAAGATTTCGGGCCGCCGCATCGCCATCGTGGAGGACGTTCCCGGCGTCACCCGGGACCGCATCTACGCCGACGTGGAATGGATCAATCGCAAATTCACCCTCATCGACACCGGCGGCATCGACCCCCGGAGCGAGGACGTGCTCCTCTCCCAGATGCGCCGGCAGGCGGAAATCGCCATCGAAACGGCGGATGTGATCTGCTTTTTTACCGACGCCCGCACCGGGCTGACCCCGGACGACGAGGAAGTGGCGGCGTTGCTGCGGCGCGCCCGCAAGCCGGTGGTGCTGGCCGTGAATAAGCTGGACCATGCCGGGCTCAACGACAATCTGTACGAATTTTACGCCCTGGGCCTGGGCGATCCGGTGGGCATTTCCTCCACCAACATGCTGGGCCTGGGCGATCTGCTGGACGAGATCGTAAAGCGCCTTCCTCCCCAAAGCGAAGACGACGAAGAAGCCGACCGTCACGTGATCCAGCTGGCGCTGGTGGGCCGGCCCAACGTGGGCAAATCCAGCCTGACGAACCGGCTGCTGGGCGAGGAGCGCACCATGGTTTCCGATATCCCTGGCACCACCCGGGACGCCGTGGACACCTTTTTCACCGGCCCGGACGGCACCGAATACAACGTGATCGACACCGCCGGCATCCGCCGCAAGCGCGCCATCGAAGACGAATCCCTGGAGAGGTACAGCGTGCTGCGGTCCATTTCCGCCATCCGCCGGTGCGACGTGGCGCTTCTGCTCATCGACGCCCAGGACGGCGTCACCGAGCAGGACGCCCGCATCGCCGGCATGATCCACGAGGAAGGCAAGGCCGCCGTGGTGGTCGTCAATAAATGGGACGTCCTGAACAAGGAAACCGGCACCCTGGAAAAATACAAAAAGCAGGTCATCGAAGACCTGAAATTCATGGATTACGCCCCGGTGCTTTTCATTTCCGCCCTCACCGGCCAGCGCGCCCAGAACGTGCTGCCCGAGGTCAACCGGGTGTACGCCCAGGCCAGCCGCCGGATCGGCACCGGCGCCCTCAACGACGTGCTGGGGGACGCGCAGATGTCCCTCCAGCCCCCCACCATCGCGGGCAGGAAGCTGAAAATCTATTACGGCACCCAGACCGGCGTCTGCCCGCCCACCTTCTCCCTGTTCATCAACGCCGAGGAGCTGATGCACTTTTCCTATCAGCGCTATCTGGAAAACTGCATCCGCAAGGCCTTCGGCTTCGAAGGAACGCCCATCCGCTTTCAGCTGCGTGAAAAAAAGAAGGAGGATATCCATCCATGATCTTCAAATATCTTCTTTGCGCCGTGATCGGCTATCTGCTGGGCAGCATTTCCTCCGGCATCCTGATTTCCCGCAAAGCGGGGCATAATCTGCGTAAGGAGGGCAGCCACAACACCGGCGCCAGCAACGCCCTGCGGGTAATGGGGCTCAAGGGCGGGGCGCTCACGTTCCTGGGCGATTTTGCCAAGGCCGCCCTTTCCGTGGCGCTGGGGCTGCTCATCGCCGGGCAGTACGGCGGCATGATCGCCGGCCTGGCCGCCATCCTGGGCCACAACTGGCCCGTATTCTTCGGCTTCCAGGGCGGGAAAGGCATCGCCTGCTCCTCCGCGGTGCTTCTGGTGCTCTTTCCCTGGCACGGGCTGTTCGCCGGCGCCTGCTGCATCCTGGTGATCTGCCTGTGCAGCTATATTTCCGTGGGGAGCCTTACGATGCTGACGGTGTTTTTCCTCCTCATGGCCATCACCCAGCCCTTCTGGCCCTACGCGGTCTGGGCGCTGGTGATGCTGGCCCTGGGGGTATACCGCCACCGCAGCAATCTGGAGCGGCTCCGGAACGGCACGGAAAACAAGATCGGCCAGAAGGCGAAATAAAGAATCTGACACAATGAAAACCCCTGCGCGCAGCAGGGGTTTTTTCCATGCGAGTGGCGGGGCTCGAACCCGCACGCCCAGAGGGCACAAGATTTTAAGTCTCGGTTGTCTGCCAGTTCCAACACACTCGCGGGCAGGGCTTATTATATCCCATCCGCCCGCAGCAAGTCAATACTTCCCGTTCATCCGTCCTTTTCAATCGCCGCCCGGATCAGCGCCGCGTTCTTTTGCAGCCGTTCGTTCCCGGGCGACAGCCGCGCCACTTCCTCCGCCGCGGCCAGCGCTTCCCGCTTCCGTCCCGTATAGTACAGCCCCAGCGTCCGGTAATCCCAGGGCGTGCTTCCCCAGGCGTCGCTTTCGCTGATATAGCTCCGCGTCCGCGCCGTGATGGCCAGCGCCCGGGAAGCGATATAGGCCAGGGCTTCCCAGTCCTTCCGCAGATAATACATTTTCGCCAGGTCCATGCAGGGCTCCCGCAGGTGCGGGGCCTCCGCCACGGCCCGCCACAGCCACTTTTCCGCTTCCTTTTCGTTTCCCTTGTGCTGGTACGCCTTGCCGATATACCGCATAGAGGCGCAGCGTTCGTCCGCCCAGGTGGCCTTCGGCAGGGCCAGATGCCGCTGCAATGTGCGGATGCAGTCGTCCCAGCGATGATAGAAGAAATACTCCCTTCCCAGGTAGTGCATGTTGCGGTCGTCCTCCGGCGCTTCCCGCACCGACAGCTCCAGCAGCGGTAGATACTGCGCCCGGGATTTCCGGGGATCCGCCAGATGATTGAGCCGTACGCCCTCCGCCGTGATCCGCTTTTCCTCCCCTTCTCCCTGCCACTCCAGCACCTCGTGCACCGGATGGGTCCATTTGTAGCCGTGCCTGCGATGGATCTTTTCCAGATAAAAAACGTGCCCCTCCGATCCCTCCGGATTGAAATTCCAGGTGTATCGGTACGCCGCCCGGCAGGTATCCTTTTTCCAGGCCGCCTCCAGATGCTTCCGCCAGCCCGGTTCGAACACCTCGTCCAGATCCGTGCACACGCAGATGTCCGCGTCCTGCGGCGCCAGTTCCAGCGAACGGTTCCGGGCCGCGTCAAAGCGCCAGGGAGAAATGATCTCTTCCGTCACATGCACCCCCGCCCGGCGCAGCAGCGCCGCCGTCCCGTCTTCTGAACCGGTATCCAGCGCATAGATCTCATCCGCCTCCCCCATGGACGAAGCCCAGCGGGCCGCGAATTTGCTTTCGTTTTTGCAGATCGCGTAAACGATGATCTTCATGCCGCCTCCAAACCGGGGATGGCGGACGCGCTGCCATCCCCTTTGTCCTTTATCTGCTCAGCAGCCCCGCCGCCCGCATGTTTGCCAGCAGCAGATTGAACTGATCACACACGTCCTCTTCGTCAAACGCATCCGCCACCGCCGCAGCAGGCGTCACCGTGCCCGCCGGTCCAGTGGGGCCCGTCGGCCCGGTAGGCCCGGTTGCGCCTGTGGGACCGGTTTCACCCGTCGAGCCGGTTGCGCCCGTAGGACCGGTTGCGCCAGTCGGACCAGTCGGGCCGGTTTCACCTGTGGGACCGGTTTCACCCGTCGGACCCGTCGGACCCGTCTCACCCGTCGGACCAGTTTCACCTGTGGGACCCGTTTCACCAGTCGGGCCGGTTTCACCTGTCGGACCGGTTTCACCTGTCGGGCCGGTTTCACCAGTAGGACCGGTTGCGCCGGTGGGACCAGTCTCGCCAGTCGGGCCGGTCTCGCCAGTCGGGCCGGTTGCACCAGTAGGACCGGTTGCGCCAGTGGGGCCGGTTGCACCAGTAGGACCGGTTGCACCAGTAGGGCCGGTTTCACCAGTAGGACCGGTTGCGCCTGTGGGACCGGTTGCGCCGGCCGGGCCGGTGGGGCCGGTTGCGCCAGGCAAGCCCATTTCCCCCGCGGGACCGGTGGGACCGGGTTCACCGGTGGGGCCGGTCGGGCCGGTGGCACCTGCGAGGCCTGCTTCTCCTGCAGGACCGGTGGGCCC